>CAIKXV010000049.1 GCA_903831455.1 uncultured Pseudomonadota bacterium
CCGTCGCGCGCGCGATGTCCCTGGCCGTCATGCCGCGGACCCGAACCCTTGGCGTGTGCCTGTGGCCTGCCTGCAGGGGGCCGGCCGCCGGAGGACGCCGAGCCGTGCCCTCGCCCTCGCCCGTGTGGAGGCGTCGGTGCGCGCGCGGGGGACTGTCCGGGGCTCGGTGGCGTGCCTGCGCCCTGTCCGGGTTCGAAGCCTGCGATCACCCGCTGATCGATGCGACGCCCCATCAGCTTCTCGATCGCGCCGAGGAGCGGTCGATCCTCGGCCGACAGCAGCGAGATCGCCTCGCCCTCGGCGCCGGCGCGACCCGTGCGGCCGATGCGGTGCACGTAGTCCTCGGGCACGTTCGGCAGATCGTAGTTCACGACGTGGGGCAGGGCTTCGATGTCGAGACCTCGCGCCGCGATGTCGGTGGCGACGAGTACCCGCAGCGAGTTGTCCTTGAAGCGCGACAGCGCGCGGGTGCGTGCGCCCTGGCTCTTGTTGCCGTGGATGGCTGCCGACTCGATGCCGTCGCGCTCGAGTTGCTCGGCGAGACGGTTCGCGCCGTGCTTGGTCTTCGTGAACACGAGCACCTGGAACCAGTTGTTGTCCAGGATGAGCTTGGCGAGCAGCGCGCGCTTGCGGTCGCGGTCGACCGGATGCACCACCTGGGCGACCCGCTCGGCGGGGGTGTTCCGGCGCGCGACCTCGACGGTCGCCGGGTCGTGCAGGAACTCGCGCGCAAGCGACCGGATCTCGTCGGAGAAGGTGGCGGAGAACAGCAGCGTCTGCCGCTCGCGAGGCAGCACGGCCAGGATGCGCCGCATGTCGCGGATGAAGCCCATGTCGAGCATGCGATCGGCTTCGTCGAGGACGAGGATCTCGATCGCGCGCAGGTCGACCGTCTTCTGCTGCAGGTGGTCGAGCAGGCGGCCGGGCGTGGCGACGAGCACGTCGACGCCCTTGCGCAGCGCGGCCACCTGCGGGTTGATGCCGACGCCACCGAACACCACGGTGGAGGTCAGCCGGAGATGGCGGCCGTAGGCCACGACGCTCTCCTCCACCTGCGCGGCGAGCTCGCGCGTGGGCGTGAGGATAAGGCAGCGGGGCGCCGGGCCACGGCGCGGTCGCGAGGCCAGGCGCTGCAGCAGCGGCAGCGTGAAGCCGGCGGTCTTGCCGGTGCCGGTCTGCGCGGCCCCGAGCAGGTCGCGCCCCTCGAGCACCAGGGGGATGGCCTGGCGCTGGATGGGGGTGGGTTCGGCGTAGCCCTGTTCGGCCACGGCACGGACGTGCTGCGGCGCGAGGCCGAGCGCTTCGAAGGGGGTACTGATGGCAATCTCCTGATGCATCGGCCTTCGGGGACAGGGTCCCCGCACCGGTTCAGGCTGACTGCATGACCTGCTGTAGGAACGTCGCCGAGGCATCCGCTGTCCGCGCGGTCGTGTGGCCGGGCGATGCGGGCGAAGGCGTGCGTTGCGGCGAAGGGCACCACCGGATCGGAACCCCATGCAACCGCGGGCGGAGTCTACCCCCAAACCCGCCACCCGGGGGGCGATGGCCGTACTGCAGCGCCTCGATGGCCGTCTCAGGCGGTCGTGCCGCGCTCGGCGAGGAATTCCGCCAGGATGCGCCCGGTGTGCGAACCCGATACCGCCGCGACCGCCTCGGGCGCGCCCTGGGCGACCACGCGGCCGCCGCCGTCACCGCCCTCGGGCCCGAGATCGACGATCCAGTCCGCCTCCGCCCAGACATCGAGGTTGTGCTCGATGACCACGACCGTGTTGCCCGCATCGACCAGCCGATGCAGCACGCGGATCAGCTTCTCGACGTCGGCCATGTGCAGCCCGACGGTCGGCTCGTCGAGCACGTAGACCGTGTGCGCGTCCGCGCCCGCCCGCCCCGGCCGGCGAGCCGCGTCGCGCACGTCGCCGACCCGCGCCTTGGCGAGTTCGGTCACCAGCTTGATGCGCTGGGCCTCGCCGCCCGAGAGCGTCGGGCTCGCCTGCCCGAGCGTGAGATAGCCGAGCCCGACATCGTTGAGCAGTTGCAGCGGGCCGCGGATCGACGGGTGTGCCTCGAAGAAGGCGACCGCCTGCTCGACGTTCATCGCCAGGACCTCGCCGACCGAAGCGCCCTTGAACAGCACGTCGAGCGTCTGCGGGTTGAACCGGCGACCGGAGCAGAGTTCGCAGGGCACCTTCACGTCCGGCAGGAAGCTCATCTCGATGCGCTGCACGCCCGCGCCCTCGCAGGCCGGACAACGCCCCTCGCCGGTGTTGAACGAGAAGCGCGCGGGACCGTATCCGCGCATGCGCGCCTGCGGCGTCTCCGCGAACAGACGGCGGATCGCGTCCCAGAAGCCGATGTAGGTGGCCGGGCAGGAGCGGGGGGTCTTGCCGATCGGGGTCTGGTCGACCTCGAGCACGCGTCCGACGCGCTCGCTGCCCTCGATGCCTTGCACCCCCTCCCAGCGCATGCGCGTGCCCTCGCGCCGGGCCGCGACCGAGCGCGCCAGGTTGGCGAGCAGTACTTCGCGGGCGAGCGTGGACTTTCCCGATCCGGAGACGCCGGTCACGACCGTGAGCCGTCCCAGCGGAATGTCCGCATCCACCTCGCGCAGGCTGTGCAGGTGGGCGCCTCGCACGCCCAGGCGCTCGCTCCCGGGCGCCACGGCGCGTCGCGGCGAGAGCGGATGGCGCAGCGGTTCGCGCAGGAAACGACCGGTGACCGAATCCGGGTGGGCACGCAACTGGTCCGCGGTGCCCTGGGCCACCACGCGACCGCCGCGCACGCCCGCGCCGGGACCGAGATCGATCACGTGGTCGGCGCGGCGGATGGTGTCCTCGTCGTGCTCGACCACGAGCAGCGTGTTGCCACGACCGGCCAGGCGGGCCAGTGTATCGAGGAGTACACGGTTGTCCCGGGGATGAAGGCCGATCGTCGGCTCGTCGAGCACGTAGCACACGCCCTGGAGGTTCGACCCGAGCTGTGCGGCAAGCCGGATCCGCTGCGCCTCGCCGCCGGAGAGCGATGGCGAGTCGCGATCGAGCGCAAGGTAGCCCAGGCCGACCTCGCGCAGGAAGGACAATCGCGAGCGGATCTCTGCCAGCACATCGCGCGCGATGCCGGCCTCGCGGGCCGAGAGCTGCAGGTGGTCGAGCCAGTGCGCCAGGGTCTCGACCGGCTGGGCCGTCGTGCGCGAGATGGACTGCCCGCGGAACAGCACGTTGCGCGCGATCGGATTCAGGCGCTCGCCCCCGCACTCCCCGCATGCCGCGAGCTCGCCCGCGGCCGCCTGTTCGTCGAGATGGCTGTCCAGGCGCCGGTCCTCGTCCTCGCGGCTGACGTCGGAATCCTCGCGCCAGCCCTCGACGCAGACGCCGGTGCCCATGCAGGCTGGGCACCAGCCGTGCCGCGAGTTGAACGAGAACATCCGCGGGTCGGGTTCGGGATGGCTGGCGCCGCACGAGGGGCAGGCGCGCCGTATCGAGAACACGCGGGTGGCCAGTTGCGCGCTCGGCGCGCCCGAGCGCATCGCCTCGTCGAGATGGTCGAGGTCCGCCATCACGTGCACCATGCCCTTGCCCGCCTCCAGCGCGGCGGCCAGCACTTCGCGCAGGCGTGGCTCGTTGGCAGGCTCGATGCGTACGTCCCCGATCGGCAGCTCGATCGTGTGCTCCCGGAACCGGTCGAGCCGCTTCCACGGGCGGGTGGGCACGAACTGGCCATCGACCATCAGGTGCCCGTGCCCGCGGGCGGCCGCCCATTCCGCGAGTTCGGCGTACACGCCCTTGCGATTGACCACCATCGGCGCGAGCAGGCCGACCAGCTGGCCGCGGTAGTCGCGCATGACCTGCGCGACGATCGCGTCGAAGCTCTGCGGCTCGATCGGTACCCGGCAGTCCGGGCAGTGCGCGGTGCCCAGCTTCATGAAGAGCAGCCGCAGGAAGTGGTAGATCTCGGTCATGGTGGCCACCGTGCTCTTGCGGCCGCCGCGCGAGGTGCGCTGCTCGATCGCCACGGTCGGCGGGATGCCGTAGACGCCGTCGACCTCCGGCTTGGCCGAGGGTTGCACGAACTGGCGGGCGTAGGCGTTCAGCGACTCGAGGTAGCGTCGCTGGCCTTCGCCGAACACGATGTCGAAGGCGAGCGTCGACTTGCCCGAGCCGGACACGCCGGTGACCACCGTGAAGCGCTCGCGGGGTATCTCCACGTCGACGTTGCGCAGGTTGTGCTCGCGGGCGTTGTGGACCACGATCGCCTCGCGCGCCCGCCTGCGCAGCACGGCCTCCGGTCCGTCGGGCGCCCGAGGCGCGGCGGGTGCCTCGCTCGCGACGAGCGCGGGGGGCACCCTGCCTTCGCCCGTTGACCCTGGCGCTGCGGGCGCGAGGTCCGCGTCCGCAGCGATGCGAGCGGCCTGCTCGAGGGCGAGGGCGTAGTCGCGAAGGGCCCGGCCGGTCCATGAATCGGGATGTCGGGCCAGTTGCCCCGGCGTCGCGGTGGCCACCAGGCCTCCGCCGTCCTCGCCGCCGCCCGGGCCGAGATCGATCACCCAGTCGGCGGCGCCGATCACGTCCAGGTTGTGCTCGATCACGAGCAGCGAGTGGCCGGCGTCGAGCAGGCGCCTGAAGGCCGCCAGCAGCCGGGCGATATCCTCGAAGTGCAGGCCGGTGGTCGGCTCGTCGAACAGGAAAAGCTTGCCGCGCGTGCCCTCCGGTTGCGGGAGGCCGCGGTCGCGGCGAGCCGCCTCGGCCAGGTGCCCGGCGAGCTTGAGCCGCTGCGCCTCGCCCCCGGAGAGCGTGGGGACGGGCTGACCCAGTCGCAGGTAGTCGAGGCCGACGTCGGACAGTGGTTGCAGCGCCTGCACGACCTCGGGCTGGCGGGAGAACGCGGCGATCGCCTCGCTCACCGTGAGGTCGAGCACGTCGGCGATCGAGCGTCCGTCGAGCGTGACCTCGAGCGTCTCGGGGCGGTAGCGGCGACCGTCGCAGTCCGGGCAGCGCAGGTAGACGTCGGACAGGAACTGCATCTCGACGTGTTCGAAGCCCGTGCCTCCGCAGGCGGGGCAGCGACCGTTGCCCGAGTTGAAGCTGAAGGTGCCGGCCGTATAGCCGCGCTCGCGGGCCAGCGGCGTGCGGGCGAACAGCGCGCGTACCGCGTCGAACGCACCGACATAGCTCGCGGGGTTCGAACGCGTGGTGCGGCCGATCGGGGTCTGGTCGACCATCACGGCGTCCTCGAGCAGCCCCGCGCCTTCGAGGCCGAGATGCGTGCCGGGCGTCTCGGTGGGTCTGCCGAAGTGGCGCAGCAGCGCCGGGTACAGCACGTCCTGCACGAGGGTCGACTTCCCCGAGCCGGACACGCCGGTCACGCAGACCAGGCGTCCCAGCGGGATCTCCACGTCGATGCCGCGCAGGTTGTGCTCGGAGGCGCCACGCAGGACCAGCCTCTGGTCGCCGGCCGCATTGGCGACCCGGCTCATGTCGGCCGCGGCCGTGAGGCTGCGGCCATCGACCCGTCGCCGACCGGCGAGGTAATCGCCGGTCACGCTCGCCGAGCGCAGCAGCCGGGCGGGGCTGCCGTTGAACACGATCTGCCCGCCGCGCTCGCCCGGACCGGGGCCGATGTCGATGATGCGATCGGCCGCGAGCATGATCTGCGGGTCGTGTTCGACGACGACCAGCGTATTGCCCGCCTCGCGCAGCCTCAGCATCACGTCGATGACCCTCTGCATGTCGCGCGGGTGCAGTCCGATCGAAGGCTCGTCGAGCACGAACAGCGTGTTCACCAGCGAGGTGCCCAGCGCGGTGCAGAGATTGATGCGCTGGACTTCGCCGCCGGACAGCGTGCGCGACTGGCGGTCGAGCGTGAGGTATCCGAGGCCGACCTCGCAGAGGAACCCGACGCGCGAGCGAACCTCGGCGAGCAGCAGCGAGGTGGCCTGGTCCAGGGTGCCGGGCAGTCGCAGGCGATCGAAGAACTGGCGCAGCCGCTGCGCTGGCAGCAGCAGCAGGTCGTGCAGCGTGAGGCCTGCGCACGCGGCCAGCGTGGCGTGGTCGTACCCCACGTGGCGGGGGCGGAAGCGGCGCTGCGGGTCCAGCACCGCATCGGCGTCCTCGCGGCCGCCCAGGCGCCAGTCCAGAGCCTCGGGCCGCAGCCGCGCACCCTCGCAGGCGGGGCAGGGCGTGTAGGCGCGATAGCGCGACAGCAGCACGCGCACGTGCATCTTGTAGCTCTTGGTCTCGAGCCAGTCGAAGAACCGGCGTACGCCGTACCAGGTGCCCGGCCACGACTTGTTCCAGCTCTTCCACTGCGGCTCGCCGTCGAGCACCCAGGCACGGTTCGCGTCGCCCAGGTCGCGCCAGGGCACGTCGACCGGGATGCCCCTGCGGCCGGCGTACTCGAGCAGTTCCTTCTGGCAGTCGAGGAAGCTCTTGCTCTGCCAGGGTCGCACCGCGCCGGCGCGCAGGGTCTTCGATGCATCGGGCACGACCAGTCCGTAGTCGATGCCGATGACCCTGCCGAAGCCGCGGCAGGTCTCGCAGGCGCCCACCGGCGAGTTGAACGAAAACAGGCTCGGCGTGGGCTCGGAATAGTGGAGGTCGCAGTCGGCGCAGTGCAGGTCGGCGGAGTACCGCCACACCGTGGCCGGCTCCGGCGCGGTCGCGTCCTCGGGCAGCACGCGCACCTCGACGCGCCCCTGGCCGGTGCGAAGCGCCGCCTCCAGCGCCTCGGCGACCCGGGTGCGCTCGACGCTGCCCATCCGGAAGCGATCCTGGGTGACTTGCAGTCGACCCTCCGCGGCGGCCTCGATCCGGGTGTAGCCCTGGCGCTCGAGCAGCGCGCGTACCTCGTCGACCGTGAAGCCGTCGGGCACGGTGACCGGGAAGGTCACGGCCAGCCGCGGATCACCGGCGGCCTGGCTGCGTGCGGCGAGCGCCTCGAGGATCGATCCGGCATCGTCACGGCGCACCGGCTGCCCGCAACCCCGGCACACCGGCCGGGCCGCGCGCGCGAACAGCAGCTTGAGGTGGTCGTTGAGTTCGGTCATCGTGCCCACGGTGGAGCGCGAGGTGCGGACCGGGTTCACCTGGTCGATCGCGATCGCGGGCGGGATGCCGTCGATACGGTCGACCTGCGGCTTGTCCATCCGGTCGAGGAACTGGCGCGCGTACGGCGAGAAGGTCTCCACGTAACGCCGCTGCCCCTCGGCGTACAGGGTGTCGAACACCAGCGACGACTTGCCGGACCCGGACACGCCGGTGACGACGGTGAGTTCGCCCAGCGGCAGGTCGAGGTCGAGGCCGCGCAGGTTGTTCTGGCGCGCGCCGCGGATGCGGATGGCCGGACGGGCGGGGGGCGCGGAGGAGTCGGGCATCGGGGCGGCGCTCGAAAAGAAGCGGCGCCCCGACCGGGGCGCCGAGCCGCGATTCTAGTGCAGGCCCGACGCGGCTCAGCCGCGCCCGTCCCTGCCCGGGGGGCGCCGCCGGGCGGGCGCCGCGGCCACGACCGATCCTCGCGCGTGCCGCCCCGGGTGGCGCGAGCCGGCCTCCCGCCCGCGCCGGCGGGAGGGGCGCCCGTTCGCGCAGCCGGGCGATCGGCCGACCCGCACCCACCGCCGCGGGCGGGAGAGCGCGGGGGCGGTTCGCCGTGCCACTGGAGCAATCGGGGGCAGGCAGGGTTGGCAGCGCTCCGGTATCGTTCGGCCGATACAGGAGACCTCCCGATGAATGCTCCCGCTCCGCAGGCCTCGCCGCCGGTCGCCTTCGCCGACGTGCAGGCGGCCGTCGCCCGGCTTGCCGGCCATGCGCACCGCACGCCGGTACTCACCTCCCGCACCGTGAACGAACGGACCGGCGCGCAGGTGTACTTCAAGTGCGAGAACTTCCAGCGCATGGGCGCGTTCAAGTTCCGCGGCGCCTTCAACGCGCTGTCGCGACTCGATCCGCAGGCGCGAGCGCGCGGCGTGCTCACCTACTCCTCGGGCAACCACGCGCAGGCGGTGGCGCTGTCGGCGCAGATCCTCGGCATCCGGGCGACGATCATCATGCCGGCCGATGCCCCGGCGGTGAAACTCCAGGCGACTCGCGGCTACGGGGCCGAGGTCATCACCTACGACCGGTCCGGGCCGACCCGCGAGGAGATCGCCGCGCGGCTGGCCGCCGAGCGCGGGATGACGATCATCCCTCCGTACGACCATGCCGACGTGATCGCCGGACAGGGGACCGCGGCGGTCGAACTGTTCGAGGAGACGGGGCCCCTCGACTGGTTCCTCATCTGCACCGGTGGCGGCGGGCTCACCTCCGGCTGCGCGGTGGCCGCGGCGCACCTCTCCCCGGGCTGTCGCGTGGTCGGCGTGGAGCCCGCCGCGGGCGACGACGCCACCCGCTCCTTCCACACCGGGGTGCTGCACACCGTGCGCAACCCGGACACCATCGCCGACGGCGCGCGCACCCCGTCGCTGGGCGAACTGACCTTCCCGCTGGTGCGCCAGTACGTGCACGACATGGTCACGGTGGATGACGACGCACTGCTCGACGCGATGCTGTTCCTGTGGGAGCGCATGAAGATCGTGGTCGAGCCGACCGGCGCGCTGGCGGCTGCCGCGCTCTTCGAACGCAAGGTGCCGATCGAGCCTGGCGCCCGGGTCGGGGTTCTCGTCTCCGGGGGCAACGTCGACATCCGTGCCGTCTGCGGGCTGATCGCCGCGCGCGACGCGCGACGCGCCGCCGCCAGCGGCGAGGGGGCGCGATGAGCCTGCCAGCGGCAGGAGGCATCGACGTGCTGGTGAGCGAGGTCGGTCCGCGCGACGGACTGCAGAACGCCCGCCAGTTCATGCCGACCGAGGCCAAG
>CAIKXV010000050.1 GCA_903831455.1 uncultured Pseudomonadota bacterium
CGGGGGCTTGACCTGCACCCGCCCGGGACGGATCCGGGCAGGCCACCGGCGAGGGGCCCGCCCGACTCGCGCGCGCCGGCCCTTCGCGCCACACGGCCGCGAAGGGTGCAGCCGGTTCGTGCGCGTCCGGCGCGCGGAGCCACGCGCGAAGACCATTCCCGATGGACCTGCCTGCCGCGCGCGCAGCCCGCGCGGCGCGGCGCGGGTCCGGCCGGCTACGGCATCAACCCCATCGCCCGCCACACCGGCACGGCAAGCGCGATGGACAGCAGCACGAGCGCCCCCCACAGCAGGGCCATCGGCCTCGCCGACTCGTGCGACCAGCACTCGCCGCTGCCGTGGTAGAGCGCGAGGTAGACGGTGCTCTGGTAGGGCAGGAACCATACCTGCGTGGAGACCAGGGAGACCACGGCCGCGATGAACGGATGCACGCCGATGCTGGCGGCCACCGGCATCGCCACCAGCGTGAGCAGCGGCGCGGCCGCCTGCCAGCGAACCACGAAGGACAGCACGAAGCCGACGATCGCCAGCAGCAGGCAGAAGCCCGCCCCGCCGCCGGCGAATCCACCCAGCGGCGCGGCGAGCCGCGCACCCAGCCACTGGTCGACGCCGAGCGAGGAGAACACCCCGGCCATGCTCGCTACGGCGCCGAAGAAGAGCAGGAACGGCCAGTTCACGCCCGAGCGCATCATGGTGGTGTCCAGCGCCCGTCCCGCCGCCAGGACCGCGATCGCCCCCACCCCGAGCCAGGCACCGTTGATGCCATGCAGGCGCTCGGTGACGAAGCCTGCGATCAGGCCCGCCAGCACCAGCAGGCAGAGCCACTCGTCGCGACGCATCGGCCCGAGGACGGCGCGCTGCAGGGCCAGGCGGTCGGCGAGCTGGGTCACGCCGGAGCGGGGCCGGTAGATCGCGACGATCGCGGCCAGCGCCATGCCGAACAGCACCAGGTGCAGCGGCAAGGCCGCGACGAACCAGTCGATGAAGCCGAACCGCTCGCGCACCTCGGCAGGCAGCAGGCCATGCACCAGCACGCCGACCGAGGAGCCCGTGAGGAACAGACCGGCCATCTGCCCGAACCCCAGCAGGCCGGCGAGCGCGAGCCCGGTGGCCGCGCGACTGCGCATCGGATAGCCCAGTGCCTCGGCGACCTCGCGCACCATCGGGGCGGCCAGTGCCGTACGACTGGTGGCGTTGGGAAGGGTCGGGGTCACCGCGGTGCCCACCAGTGCCAGCGTGAAGCAGCGGCGCGCGAACCCCGCGGGGCGCCGGCCCAGCGCCGCGAGCGCGACCCGGTAGAGCAGGCCGGTGTTGCCCACGGCCACGCCGACGGCCAGCACGGCGAGCACCAGCACCCATGCCGGGCTGGCGAAGCCATCGAGCGCCACCCGCGCGGGCACCACGCCGCCCACCACCCACGCACAGAGCAGCCCCAGCGACACCACCTCGTCGGGCAGCGCCTCGGTGGCGAACAGCAGCGCGGCGCTCACCACGGTCAGCAGCGCGTGCCAGCCCGCAGGCCCGAGTCCTTCGGGTGGCACGGTGCCCCAGGCAAGCAGCGGCGACAGACCGATCGCGATGCGCAGCAGCCGGCCGCGCAGGCCGACGTCGTTCGCCGCCCTCGCGCGTGCCCGGGCGCCGGGACCGTCCCGCGCGAGCGAAGGCGGCTGAGCCACCGAGCCTGCCTGCATCGCCTCGGCCGGGCGGCGCAGGCTGGCGATCACGCGCTGCACTTCGTCCTCCGCACCGGCGCCTCGCCAGGCCTCGATCGCATCGACCGCGAGGCCAGCCTGCTCGAGCGCGCGGGCGGTCTCGCACAGGCGGGCGGCCAGCAGGCTGCGCCGCCCGGCCTCGTCGATGAGGCGCAGCAGCGCGGACCGGATCGCCGCCGGCACGATCCAGTGGCCCTCGTCGCCCGCCAGCAGAGGCGTGACCCTCGCGAGGGCGGCCAGTCGATCGTGCTTGCGCTGCATCGGTTCGCCCTGGTCGGGCAGCAGCACCGCCGCCGAGGCACGCCCGACCAGGGCCGCGATCTCGACGCAGGCTCGCCCGTCCTCGTCGAGCGCGGCCAGCCGGGTGCGAACCCAGCCGTCGAGCTCGGCCTGGAGGTCGCCCAGCGCGCGGCGTGCCTGGGCGAGCTCGGTGCCGATCGCGGCGCCGAGGTGCAGCATGAGTTCAGGCTCGCCGCGCAGCAGCGGAAAGAAGCGTCCCCGGGGCAGCACCCAGACATGCACCGCGGTGAGCGCGACCACGCTCGCCGAGCGCCGCTCCTCGGTGAGCAGCGCGAGCTGCCCGAAACTCTCGAAAGGCAGGATGGTGCCCACCGCGCTGCCCGACACGCGGCGCTGGGCGATGCCCTCGCGAAGGATGTAGAGGCCGTCGCCCTCGCCTCCGGCCTCGAACAGGGTATCGCCCGGGTCGTACCAGCGCTCCTCGAGCACGCCCGCGAGCTTGGCGAGATCGACTGCGTCGAGCGCGGCGAACATCGGCACCGAGGCGAGCGCTCGCGCAGCCCCGGCTGCGTCCTGCACCTCGCTCATCGTGCGCCCCCCCGAGCCGGATGCGCCGGGGCGCGAAGGCTCAAGGCCCCGCCTCGCCGCGCACCGTCCACGGCCGGAAGAAGTCGACGCGATCGATCGAGGTGACCAGCGCATCGAGCACCAGCCGGCCGCGCAGGACCCGCAGCCGTATGCGCGTACCCGCCGGACCGCTGGCCCACAGGCGCTCGTAGAACTGCGCGGGGGAGTCCACGGGCTCGGAGCCCACCGCGAGGATCACGTCGCCCTCGCGCAGGCCGACCTTCTGCGCCGGCGAGCGCGCCATCACGCGCGCGACGACCACGCGATCGTCCTGCTCCGCGGTGTAGACGCCCAGCCAGGGACGCGCCGGTCCCGCGCCGCGGCCGTGGGCGATCAGGTCGGCGAGCAGCGGGCGCAACAGGTCGACCGGAACGCACATGTTGCCGGGCAGCGCGATGCCCTGGTCGAGCGCGTCGCCGACCCACAGCGAGGCCACCCCGACCAGCGCGCCATCGGCATCGACGAGCGCGGCGCCACTGTGGTCGGACCGCCCCGGCACGGTGAACAGCGCGCCGTCGATCATGTATTCCCAGTAGCCGACGAAGCGCCTGCGCGCGACGAGCGCGACCGGTCCGGCGCCGCCGGCATCCTCGTGGGTGACGAACCACAGCGGCTGCAGGCCGTGCCGGTGCGCGGGCGCGGCCAGGGGCAGCCCGCGCGTGGACAGCGCCCCCGCGGCACGCAGCAGCGCGAACCCGGTCGCGTGGTCGAACGCCAGGACCGAGGCGGGCAGCAGGCGGTTGTCGCGCGTGACCACCAGCACCGACTTCGCCTCGATGACGAGATAGCCGATGGTGAGGATCAGCGCGCCGCCTCCCGGCGCCTCGCCCGCGTCGACCAGCACCCCGGTGCCCTCGCGCTCCGTACCCAGCGTGTCGCCGGTGCGCGCACCCTCCACCGTTCGGATGCTGAGCCGCACGACGGCGTCGGCCACGCCCGGCGGCAAGCCGCGGGCGGTGGCCGGATCGTTGGCCGCACGCCATGCGGCCAGGCTGGCCACCGGCAGGCTGACGCCCTGCGGGCCGGCCTCGCCTTCCTGGGATGTTCCGGCGTCGGAGCCGGAGGGTCTGCTGAGCCTGGACACTCGCGTACTTTACCCGTGCCGACGGCCGTCGGCGCGCAAGCGCCGCGTGTTACCGTCCCCGGGATGATCCATCGCCCCCCCGCGCCCGCTGCCCGCCGCGCGCCGCAGGCCTCCCGCCGCTTCGATCCCCGCCTGCTCGATCCCCGCGACCGGGCCCGATTGCGTGCGCTCGACTCGCCGGCGCGCATCCGCGCCTTCGTCACCGAGGAACTTGCCTGCAATCACGAGGCGGGCGGCGACACCTGCCTGTCGGTGCGCGCGGTGCTGCGCGAGGGCCATGCCCACTGCATCGAGGCGGCGTTCGTGGCCGCCTGCGCGCTGTGGATGCAGGGCGAACCGCCCCTGCTGCTCGATCTGTGCGCCGAGGGCCACGATTACGACCACGTCGTCGCGCTCTACCGGCGCCGGGGCCTGTGGGGCGCGATCTCCAAGAGCAACCGCCCGTGGTACCGGTCGCGCGACCCGGTCTATCGCAGCCTGCGCGAGCTGGCGATGTCGTGGTTCCACGAGTACTGCGATGGCGACGGACGCAAGACGCTTCGCAGCTACGGCCAGCCGCTCGACCTCTCGCGGATCGATCCCGGACTCTGGATCACCCGCGAGACGGATTGCTGGCCGATCGTGCGCCTGCTCGACCGCCAGCGGCACTGGCCGCTGTTGCCATCCGGGCAGCGCCGGCACGTGCTGCCTCGCGACCGCTTCGAGCGCAGCCTGAACGACCATCAGGAATATCCCGAGCCGGGCGGACTCTGAGCGGCCCTGCCGGACCCGGCCGCGAGGGGCACGGCCGGCGGTCTCAGCCCCGGCCGCGCTGCTCGCGGACCGTGTTGCGCAGCACGCCCACCCGCTCGATCTCGCATTCGATGCGATCGCCGTCCCGGCAATAGCCACTGGCGGGCACCAGCGGCTCGTCGCCGTCGCCGCCGATCCAGCGTCCGCCCAGTTCGGCGTCGGTCGACCAGGCCGTGCCCCCGGGCGTGCCGGTGATGATGACCATGCCCGGCCGAAGCGTGAGGTTGACCGAGAAGAAATGGATCAGCTGGGCGCAGGTCCAGATCATGTTGCCGGTCGTGGAGGACTGGCGAAGCTCGCCGTTCACGCGCGTGCGCAGGCGCAGTGCCTGCGGGTCAGGGATCTCGTCGGCGGTCACGATCCAGGGCCCGAGCGGGGCGGCGCCGTCGAACACCTTGCCGCGACCGAGGTCGTACCACGTCGACCCATCGGGCTTGCGCCGCACCTGCCGGTCACGGGCGGTGACGTCGTTGACGATGGTATAGCCGGCCACGTGCTCGAGCGCGCGCTCGACCGGGATGTGTCGCCCCGGTCGACCGACCACCACCGCGAGTTCGGTCTCGCAGTCGAGCTTCGAGGTGAGCGCCCGGTCGAGCGGGATGTCGCCTTCGGGGCCGACCACGCAATCGGCCGTCTTCACGAAGAACTCGGGCTCGCGCCCGGAGGTCGGTGCCGGCGCCTTCTCGCGGTTGTGGTCGTGGTAGTTGCTGCCGCTGCACAGGATCGTCGAGGGGAGGATCGGGGCCTCGAGCGCGACCGTCGCGAGAGCGCGGCGAGCAGCGGCCGGCGCGCGCTCGAGCAGCATCGCGGCCGCGGCGAGCGCCGGCTCGCCCGCCGCGATGAAGGCCCGCGCATCGGCGAACCAACCGGGCTCGAAGCGATCCGGATCGGGTCCCTCGGGCGTGCCGGCGTCGACGGCCGCGGCGGCCGCCGCGGCATCGACCGCTTCGGCCGGCGTACCCGCCCCGGCAATGCCGAACACCCTGCGGCCGTCCTCGCGCCAGCACAGCAGCTTCATGCCCGCATCCCCTGCGCGCGATGCGCGCGCGAGGCGAGGACGACCCGCTCGCCGCTCCGCTGCCGGCATCGAGCCGTCCGGCAGCGGCTGCGAACCCTCGCCCGTCGGCCGCGAGGCGTCATTCGAGCGGCCCCATCCGACGGATCACCTCGGCCAGCCGCTTGCCGTCGCGCGCGAGGAACGCGTCGAACTCCGCCCCCTGCAGATGCAGGATCGGCGTCTCCATCGTGGCCATGGCCTTGCGGAAGGTCTCGTCGCCCACCGCGTCGCGCACCGCGCCGCGAAGGCGGCCGAGCACGTCGGCCGGCAGGCCGGCGGGCGCGAACACGCCCGACCAGATGTAGAACTCCGCTTCGTAGCCCGCCTCGCGCATCGTCGGCACGTCCGGGAAGGCCTTCAGGCGCTGCGCGCCCCAGGAACCCAGCATGCGCACCTTGCCGCTCTTCACGTGGGGACTCGCCACGCCCGGCGCCTGCGCGGTGACTTCCACCTGGCCGCCCAGCAGCGCGCTCATCGCCGGCCCCCCGCCGCCGAAGGGGACGTGCAGCAGCTTCGCGCCCCCGGATTGCGCCAGCATCTCGATGGCCACGTGCAGCGTGCCGTAGATGCCCGAGGAGCTGTACGTGATCTTCCCGGAGCGCTCGCGCGCATCGCGGATCAGGTCGCCCACGCTCTTCCACGGGCTGTCGGCGCGCACCAGCAGCACCGTCGGGTCGGCCGAGACCAGCGCCACCGGCGTGAACTGGTTCATCTGGTAGGTCGGCTGGCGACCGTTCGCCCGATCGGCCTCCGGGATGGTGAGGATGCTCGAGAGCGCCATCAGGATCGTGTAGCCGTCGGCGCGCTGCCGCGTGACGTGCACCATGCCCACCCCGCCGCCCGCGCCCGGGCGATTCTCGATGACGATCGGCTGGCCGAGGATGCGCGACATCGCCTGGGCGAGCGGCCGGCCGGTGATGTCGGCGATGCCGCCCGGCGCGAACGGCACGACCATGGTGAGGGGGCGCGTCGGGTAGGCGGGCGACGATGCGGGCGTTGGAGTCTGGGCCTGGAGCGGCAGCGCGCTGCCGACCATCAGGGCGACGGCAATCAGCCGCAGGATCATGGGCATCTCCTCGCAGGGACGCAGGCGGCGGACCGGGATGGCCGCCTGCGCGGGATTATGCCTGCCCGATCGCCTGCCGCGCCGCGCGCGCGATGGCGGCCGCATCCACGCCGAAGTGGGCGCGCAGTGCGGCACGGGTGTCGCTGCGGCCGAAACCGTCGGTACCCAGCGCCACGCAGGGTGCCGGGATCCACGGGCGGACCAGGTCGGGCAGCGCGGTCACGTAGTCGCTGGCCGCCACCACGGGCACCCGGTCGTCGCCCAGGCAGCGGGCGATCCACGCGTCCTGCGGCCGGCCGGCTTGGTCGCAGGCCTGCGCGTCGCGGCGCAGTTCGGGGTAGCTGGTGACGCTCCACACCTCGGCATCGATGCCCGCCTCGCGCAGGGCCTCGGCCGCCGCCAGTGCCTCGCGCAGGATGGCGCCGCTGCCCAGCAGCCGCACCTGCGCACTCGCATGCGCCGGGCGCACGCGGTGCATGCCGCGCAGGATGCCCTCCTCGGCGCCCTCCGGCATCGGCGGCTGCGGGTAGTTCTCGTTCATCACGGTCACGTAGTAGAAGACATCCTCGCGCACCTCGAGCATCCGGCGCATGCCTTCGCGCACGATCACCGCGAGCTCGTAGCCCCAGCACGGGTCGTAGGCCACGCAGTTCGGATAGGTGGAGGCGATCAGGTGGCTGGTGCCGTCCTGGTGCTGCAGCCCCTCGCCCGCCAGGGTGGTCCGACCGGAGGTCGCGCCCACCAGGAAGCCGCGCGCGCGCATGTCGGCTGCCGCCCAGATGAGGTCGCCGATGCGCTGGAATCCGAACATCGAGTAGAACGCGTAGAAGGGCAGCATCGGCAGCCCGTGCGTCGAGTAGCTGGTCGCCGCGGCCAGCCACGAGGAGATGGCTCCCGCCTCGGTGATGCCCTCCTCGAGGATCTGCCCGTCGCGCGCCTCCTTGTAGTACACGAGTTCGTCGCGATCCTCGGGCTCGTAGAGCTGGCCGACCGCCGAGTAGATGGCGACCTGCCTGAACAGCGACTGCATGCCGAAGGTGCGCGCCTCGTCGGCCACGATCGGCACGATGCGCGGCCCCAGCCCGGGCGCGCGCAGCAGTTGGCCCAGCAGGTTCACGAACACCATCGTGGTCGACTGCTCGCGCTCGCCGGAGCCTGCCAGCACGCGCGCGAATTCGGACAGCGACGGGACCGGCAGTTCGGGCGCGTCGTCCAGGCGCCGCGGCAGGTAGCCCCCGAGGGCTGAGCGGCGCGCGTGCAGGTAGCGCATCTCCGCGCTGTCCTCGGCCGGGCGGTGGAACTGCAGGCCGGTGACCTCGTCCCGGGTCAGCGGGAGCGCGAAGCGCTCGCGAAAGGCGAGCAGCGCCTCGTCGTCGAGCTTCTTCTGCTGGTGGGTGCCCATGCGCCCCTGCCCCCAGTGGCCCATGCCGTAGCCCTTCTTGGTCTGGGCGAGGATCACCGTGGGCTGGCCGCGATGGCGTACCGCGGCGTGGTAGGCCGCGTGGATCTTCACCGGGTCGTGCCCACCGCGGCGCAGGCGGTCGATGTCCGCATCGGTGAGATGCGCGACCAGCGCCTGCAACTCCGGATACTTGTTGAAGAAGTGCTCGCGGTTGAAGCGCCCGTCGGTGGCCGCGTACTTCTGGAATTCGCCGTCGACCGTCTCGTGCAGCCGGCGCAGCAGGACCTCGTCGTGGTCGCGCGCGAACAGCGGATCCCAGTCGGAGCCCCAGAGCAGCTTCACCACGTTCCACCCGGCACCGGCGAACAACCCCTCGAGTTCCTGGATCATCGAGCCATTGCCGCGCACCGGGCCGTCGAGCCGCTGCAGGTTGCAGTTGACGACGAAGACCAGGTTGTCCAGCCCCTCCCGGCCCGCCAGCGACAGGCCGGCGAGCGACTCCGGCTCGTCCATCTCCCCGTCGCCGACGAAGGCCCACACCTTGCGCCCTGCGGTCCCGAGCAGGCCGCGATGCTCGAGGTAGCGCATGAAGCGCGCCTGGTAGATGGCATTGACCGGGCCCAGCCCCATCGACGCGCAGGCGAACTGCCAGAACGCAGGCATCGACCACGGATGAGGGTAGGAGGAGAGGCCACCGCCCCCGCCTTCGCGGCGGTAGCGGTCGAGCTGGGACTCGCTGATGCGCCCTTCGAGATACGCGCGCGCGTACACGCCCGGCGCCGAGTGCGGCTGAAGGTAGACGACGTCGCCCTCGCGTCCGGCGCGGAAGAAATGGTTGAAGCCGACTTCGAACAGGTCGGCGGCCGACGCATAGCTGGCGATGTGGCCGCCGAGTTCCGGGTGGGCCCGGTTCGCCCGCACGACCATCGCCAGCGCATTCCAGCGGATCACCGCCGACAGGCGGCTCTCGATGTCCAGGTCGCCCGGGTAGGCCGGCTGGTCCTCCAGCGCGATGGTGTTGCGATACGGCGTGTTGAGCACCGGCGGCAGCGGGACGCGGCGGTCGCGTGCGCGCTCGAACAGGCGGCGCAGCAGGAAGGTGGCCCGATCGGCGCCCTCGCGCGCGATCACCTGGTCGAAGGCCTCCAGCCACTCGCGCGTCTCGGCGGGGTCGGCATCGGGAGGCTGCACCCGCACGAAGGCCGAGGGCACGGTGCCGGGCGGGGGGAAGGGTTCCATGGTCGGTTTCTCGCGGTTCGGGTGCGTGCAAGGCTTGGGGGCATGGTAGCCGGGATCCCCCGGCACGGGGTGCCGAGTTGAATGCCGGGACACCTGCTTTGCAGCATATACTGCTGTTTTTGATTGTTTCTTCAGCACATCATGCCAAGGACTCGCGACAAGACGCAGGCAACTCTCTCCGGGCGTCCCGCATCGGCGACCGCGCTCGATCGGACCGATCTGCGGATCCTCGCCGAACTGCAGCGCGACGCGCGCATCTCCAACGTCGCGCTCGCCGACGCCGTGGGGCTGTCGCCGTCGCCCTGCCTCGCACGGGTGCGGGCGCTGGAGGCCGGCGGGGTGATCGCGCGCTATGCCGCGCTGCTCGACGCGCAACGCGTCGGCCTGGACGTGAACGTGTTCATCCAGGTCGCACTCGAGCGCCAGGTCGAGCCGCTGCTCGACCGCTTCGAGCGCGCGGTCTGCGAGCGCCCCGAGGTGATGGAGTGCTACCTGATGACCGGCGACGCGGACTACCTGCTGAGGGTCGTGGTGCCCGACGTGCGGGCCCTCGAGCGCTTCATCGTGGACGTGCTGTCGCGACTGCCGGGGGTCGGCAGCATCAAGTCGAGCTTCGCGCTCAAGCAGGTGAAGTACGACACCGCGCTGCCCCTGCCCGGCGGCAGCGCGCCCCCGACGCCCCGGGTCAGTCGCTCGCGCGCGCGCCGGAGCGCTTGACCACGTCCGCGTACTTCGCGACCTCCTTGCGCAGGAAGGCGGCGAACTCCGCGGGCGGCATGAAGATGCCCTCCGCGCCGTCGCGCTCGAACGCCGAGCGGATGTCGGGGTGGGCGTGCACCCGGCGCATTTCATCCACCCATCGATCCAGCACCGGGCGGGCGACGCCGGCAGGAAGCCACGCGCCGTACCAGATGTCCGTCTCGAAGCCCGGGAACACCGAGGCCATGGTGGGCACGCCGGGAAGCGCTGCGGCCGGGCGCGAAGTGGACACCGCCAGCGCACGCAGCTTGCCCGACCGGATGTGCGGCAACGCGCTGATGCTGGCGTTGAACCCCATGTCGACCTCGCCGGCGAGCAGCGCGGCGATCACCGCGCCTGCACCTTTGTACGGGATGTGGGTGAGCTCGATGCCCGCCGAGAGCTTGAACAGTTCGCCCGACAGGTGGCTGGTCGTGCCGGTGCCGTTCGAGCCGAAGTTCAGGCCACCGCGGCGCTTCTTCGACAGCGCGACCAGTTCCTTCACCGACTTCGCGGGCACCAGCGGATGGGTGGTCAGCACGAGGGGCGCGCTCGCGAGGAAGGCCACCGGCTGGAGATCAGTGAGCAGGCTGTAGCCGAGCTTCGTATAGAGCGTGACGTTCACCGCGAGCGAGTTGGTCGAGATCATCAGGGTGTGCCCGTCGGGCGGCGACTTCGCCGCGATCTCCGCGCCCACGTTGCCTCCCGCGCCGGCACGGTTGTCGACGGCAACCGGTTGCCCCAGCGACTCGGTCAGTCGGGCCGAGAACTGGCGGGCGATGATGTCGGTCCCCCCGCCCGGGGCGAAGGGCACGATCACGCGGATCGGACGCGCGGGGAAGGCCTGGGCATGGGCGAGCGCGGGGACGACGGCGCACGCCGCCGCGGCGGCGGCCAGCGGAAGGGTCGATAGGCGGACCATGGGGGGCTCCTGGGGGAGAGGCCCGGACACCCGGGCGCAACGCGCGCGGATGGTGCCGCCGCGCGCGCCTCAGGGCAAGGCAGGCGCTCCTGCCGGGGCACGAACCGGCGTCACGGGACAGACCTCGCCGGCGAAATAGCGCTCGCAGAAGAAACAGCCGCCGGAGGGCAGCCACGAGGGCCGCGCATAGAAGCGATCGCGCACGCGGACCAGCACCGCATCGCGGTAGGCCGCGTAGCGGAAGGCGTGCCCGCGCGCGAGGTGGAAGCGCGCCCCCCGCACCGTGATCTCCCGATACTCGACCCCGGCGAAATAGCGCTCGAGATCGCCCGGCTCGAAGGGCCGCTTGGCGAGCACGAGCACGTCGCGCCCCTCGACCGCGCGGAAATCGGTGTCACGGTCGAACTGCCGGCTGTAGCCGCTGCCCTCGGCCAGCATCAGCGTCGGGCGTGCGCCCGACAGGTGCCACAGGGTGGCCGCGGTCGACCCGCTGAGCGCGCCCAGCAGCGCGCCCTCGGCGTGCGGGGCCATCGCCGACCACACCTCGTCGCCGTGGCGAACCAGCACGAAGCCGGTATAGAGCTGGCCACCCCGCCCCCCCCTCGCCTGCGACTCGAAGACCTGCCCCGGAAGCAGCACGACCGCCGCGGCCACCAGCACGTGGACGGCCGCGAAACCGACCATGAACCGCGCGGGACCGGCCAGCGCGCCGGCCTCGACCCGCAACCCCAGCAGCAGGAAGCAGAACGGCCAGATCGACAGCAGCCAGTGGAACCCGACCGGCCTCGTGAGCGCGACCAGCAGGAACACCAGCGCCGGCACGGCGAGCATCCAGAGCAGTCCGTCGTCGCGGGCAGCGATCGTCGCAGGCCCGCGCCTCGTCCACGCACGCAGCAGCGGCGGGGGCAGAAGGTAGAGCAGCGAGAGCGCGAGCAGCCCGAGGCTGGTCGCAAGGCCCGCGTTGTGCTGCGGCCGGTTGATCATGTTGAACGATACCGTCCACCAGCAGTTCATCCCGTTCCACGCGAGATGCGCCAGCCCGAAGGGCAACGCACAGGCGAACATCACCACCCATCCGCGCCGGCGCTCGGGCCGAGAACCCGCCAGCGCATGGACGGTGAAGGCGAGTCCGAGCAGTACCGCGAAGTACTTGGCGGTGAACGCGACGCCGAGCGCGAGACCCGCCAGCGCGTAGTCGCGCAGGCGCCCGTCGCGCGCGGCACGCAGCCAGGCCCACCCCGCCAGCGCGCTCGCCACCGCCAGCGGCGTGTCGGTGACCACGAACACGTTGAGCACGCTCGGTCCGCTGGCGACGAAGAGCAGCCCCGCCAGCCACGCCGCGGTGCGGCGCGAGCCTCCCCCCAGGTCGCGCACGGCCGCCACCAGCACCAGCGCCACGACCGGCACCGCCAGCACCTGCGGCATCCGCACCCACAACGGGTGCAGCCCCAGGCTCGCGAAGGGCGCGAGCAGCCATCCGATCAGCGGCGGATGGTCGTAGTAACCCCAGGCCGGATGCAGGCCCCAGCGGACGTAGTAGGCTTCGTCGCCGGTGAGGGGGAGTGCGCCCGCGAGGCCGGCGCGCACGGCCAGCAGCATCCAGAACACGACCCAGAACGCCCTGCGGGCGCCCGCCTCGGTGGCCAGGGCTTCCCGCGAGCCGAAACCCGCGACGAGGGTGGACGGGAGGCTCATCGGGCGGCCGTCAGCGCCGCGGCCCTGCGCACGCGTCGGGCACGGGACGGCTCGCCATCGCGATCGGCCCGCTCAGCCTGCGAGTCGTCCGCCATCGAGCAGGATGGATCGATCGACCGACCGCACGTCGGTGCGCCCGCAGAAGGCCATCGTCACGTCCAGTTCCTTGCGGATGATCTCGAGGCAGCGGGTGACGCCGGCCTCGCCCATCGCGCCCAGGCCGTGCAGGAAGGCACGGCCGATCATCGTTGCCCGTGCACCGAGCGCGAGCGCCCGCAGCACGTCCTGCCCGGACCGGATGCCGCTGTCGAACCAGACTTCGGTGCGCCCGCCCACCGCGTCGACCACGGCCGGCAGCACCTCGATGGTGGAGGGCGCCCCGTCGAGCTGCCGCCCCCCGTGGTTGCTGACCACCAGCGCGTCGGCGCCACTGTCGACCGCTCGCCGCGCATCCTCCGGATCCATGATGCCCTTGAGGATCAGGGGGCCGCCCCAGCGCTTCTTGATCCATTCGACATCCGACCAGTCGAGGGTCGGATCGAACTGCGCGCTGGTCCAGGAGGCGAGGCTGGAGGTGTCCTCCACGCCCTTCACGTGGCCGACGATGTTGCCGAACTGCCGCCGCGAGGTCAGCAGCATGTTGAAGCACCAGCGAGGGCGGCGGGCAAGGTCGAGCAGGTTGAGCAGCGTCGGGCGCGGCGGCGTGGTGAGGCCGTTGCGCACGTCCTTGTGGCGCTGGCCCAGGATGGTCAGGTCGAGCGTGAGCACCAGCGCCGAGCAGCGCGCGGCCCGCGCCCGCTCGATCAGCCGCTCGATGAAGTCGCGGTCGCGCAGCACGTACAGCTGGAACCAGAAGGGGCGCGTGGTGTGCGCCGCCACGTCCTCGATCGAACAGATGCTCATCGTCGACAGCGTGAACGGCACCCCGAAGCGCTCGGCCGCCCGGGCGGCGAGGATCTCGCCATCCGCCCACTGCATGCCGGTGAGGCCGGTAGGGGCCAGCGCCACCGGCATCGCCACCGGCTCGCCGACCATCGTGCTCGCCAGCGACCGCCGGTCGACGTCGACCGCGACGCGCTGGCGGAAGCGGATGCGCTGCAACTGGGACTGGTTGGCCCGATAGGTGCCTTCGGTCCACGACCCGGAATCGCAGTAGTCGTAGAACATCCGCGGCGCGCGCCGGCGGTGCAGGCGACGCAGGTCTTCGATGTCGGTGATGATCACGGCGATCGCCTCCGGGCGCCCGGGTTCGAGCCGATCACGCCGCGTACCGCCCGTGCGATCGGTACGGCCGCGCGAATCGGGCCGAGGCCCGGCCGTTGTTCAGATGAGCCGAAGGGAATAGCCGCTCTCGATCCAGCGGCGGATCCGGTTGGCGTCGCCGATGCGCGAGAAACGCCCGTCGGAGTCGAGCAGCACGATCAGCATCGGCTCGCCGTTGATCCGCGCCTGCATCACCAGGCAACGCCCGGCCTCGCGGATGAACCCTGTCTTGGAGAGGCCGATCTGCCACTCCGGCCGGGTGACGAGCAGGTTGGAGTTGTGGAACTGCAGTTGCGCGACCCGGTTGCCCGGCGTGTCGATGCTCAGTTCGGGCGTGGTGGTGTAGTCGCGGATCAGCGGGTAGTCGAGGCCTGCGCTGACCATGCGCGTGAGGTCGTGGGCGGTGGAGACGTTGCCCGCGTGCAGCCCGGTGGGGTCCTCGAAGCGCGACTGGCGCATGCCCAGCGCCTGGGCCTTGACGTTCATCTGCGCGATGAACTCGTGGTAGCCCCCGGGCGAGGTACGGGCCAGGGCCGCGGTCGCGCGATTCTCCGAGGACA
>CAIKXV010000051.1 GCA_903831455.1 uncultured Pseudomonadota bacterium
CGCTGGAAGGTGCGCCGCACGAGGTCCTGCTGGTGCTCGATGGCAACACCGGGCAGAACGCACTCGCCCAGGTGCGGGCCTTCGACGAGGCCCTGGGTGTCACCGGGCTGGTGGTCACCAAGCTCGACGGCAGTGCGCGCGGCGGCGTGCTGGCGGCCATCGCGCGCGAGCGGCCGGTACCCATCCGCTTCATCGGGATCGGCGAGGCGCTCGACGACCTCCAGCCCTTCGAGCCGCGCGAATTCGTGACCGCCCTGTTCGACTGAACGGACAGCCACCCGTGATCGAACTCGAAGGAGTCGCCCATCGCTACGGCGCGGCGACGGCGCTCGACGGCATCGACCTGGACGTGGGCGCGGGCGAATTCGTCGTGCTCGGCGGACCGAGCGGCGCGGGCAAGAGCACGCTGCTGCGCGTGATGGCCGGGCTCGTACGCCCCACGGCCGGCCGGGTCGTGGTGAGCGGCCAGGACCTCGCGCGCGAGCGCCGTGCGGCTCCGTGGCTGCGCCAGCGCATCGGGCTGCTGTTCCAGGAGCTCGCACTGCTCGAGGACCGCAGCGCGATCGACAACGTGCGTCTGCCGCTGGATATCGCGGGCGTCCCGGGGAGGACTGCCCGCGAGCGCGCGAGTGCCGCACTCGCCCGCGTCGACCTGGCGGGCCGCGAACGGTTGCGACCGGCGCAGTTCTCCGGCGGCGAGCGCCAGCGTCTCGCGCTCGCACGCGCCATCGTGCATGGTCCCGCGTTGCTGCTCGCCGACGAGCCCACGGCTCGCATGGACGCCGCGTCCGCGCTCGCGGTCTTCGAACTGCTGCACGCGCAATGCGGGGCTGGCGCGACCGTGCTCATCGCCTCGCACGACCCGACGACGATCGACGATGTCCGGGTACGCCACGTGCGTCTCGAGCGCGGACGCATCGTCGAGGACCGGGCGGCGACATGCCCCGCCCGCGTCGCCCGTCCGGCGGAGGCCTGATGCGGCGCTGGCTCGCACACCGTCGACTCGCGATCACCACGGCGGCACGCCGGGCCGCCCGCGCGCCGCTGTCGCTGCTCGCGCAGGCGCTGATCATCGGCATGGCCGTCGCCCTGCCGCTGCTGCTGCACCTGACGGTCCAGAACGTGGGCCGGGCGGCCGGCCAGTCGGGGGCCGACCCGCGCATCACGCTGTTCCTCGCGGCCGGCAGCGATGCCCCCGCCGCGCAGGCCATCGCCGACCGGCTGGCCGCCCACCCGGCGGTCGCCAGCCATCGCCACGTGCCGCGCGACGAGGCGCTGGCCGAGTTGCGCGAGCGCCACGGGTTGCCGGATCTCGCCGACCTGCTCCCGGGCAATCCGCTGCCCGACGCCTTCAGCGTCCGCGCACGCGATCTCGACCCGGCGGCACTGGAATCGCTGCGCGCGGAGGCGGCGGCCTGGCCGGGTGTCGCCGAGGCACTCCTCGACTCCGCGTGGGCACGACAGCTCCAGGCCGCGCTGGCCTTCGCGCGCGCGCTCGCCATCGGGCTCTCCGCGCTGCTCGCGCTGGTGCTGGTCGCCAGCGCCTTCGCGGTCTGCGCGCTGCAGGCCGCGCGCGATCGCGAGGAGATCGCCGTGTCGCGGCTGCTCGGGGCTTCGCCCGCCTTCGTGCGGCGCCCCTTCGTCTATCTCGCCCTGGCGGTGGGCGCAGCCGGCGGCACGCTCGCGCTCGGCCTGGCTGCGCTCTGCCTGCGTGCGGCGGACGTGCCGCTGCGGGCGCTGGTCGTGCTCTACGGCGGGGAGTTCTCCCTTGCCGGCCCCACGCCCCTGGAGGCCGCAGCGGTCGTCGGTGGCTGCGCGCTGCTGGCCGCGCTGGGCAGCTGGCTGGCCGCCAGCGCGCACCTGAGGCGCGCCGACCGGGCCGCGGCCTGACCGGTCGAGCCGACGGGGCCACCCGCCGGGAAGTGCCGCCGAGATCCCGGGCGTCCGGACGTCCGGGATCCCGGCCCCTCTGGGCCCCGGGTCGGCGGTTCAGTGCCGATGCTCATCATCCGACCGATCCGGGATGCGGACGACCGGGCACTCGATGACGGACCGGAGGGTTCCATACCCGAACACGCCGTCCGACCGAATGGGGCTGGTTGTACAACCGACTGATTCTCCAGCATTAATCCTGGGCTCATCGGGAATCCGTCATGACGGAGTCGTACGATGTCCACTGTTAGCACTCGACTGCGTTAAGTGCTAACATTCAGTCATCCCGCTGAATCCGGTGCTTCGAAGGCAATCCAGCGCCCGCTCGAGGCCACCCGGACGATGCTCTCAGGAGGCGAACCATGACCACTGCTGTTGCCCTGTCCCCCGCCCCGGCGGCGGGCCTTGGGGTGGGTCTGCCGGTTCCCGCGGCAGGCAGCCTCGAAACCTACATCCAGGCGGTCAACCGCCTGCCCCTGCTCTCGCCCGAACGCGAGACCGAACTCGCCCAGCGCCTTCGCGATCAGGGCGACCTCGACGCGGCCCGCGAACTGGTGATGTCCCACCTGCGCGTGGTGGTGTCGATCGCCCGCGGCTACATGGGTTACGGCCTGCAGCAGGCCGACCTGATCCAGGAAGGCAACATCGGCCTGATGAAGGCGGTCAAGCGCTTCGACCCCGAGCGGGGCGTGCGCCTGGTCTCCTTCGCGGTGCACTGGATCCGCGCCGAGATCCACGAGTTCATCCTGCGCAACTGGCGCATCGTGAAAGTCGCCACCACCAAGGCGCAGCGCAAGCTGTTCTTCAACCTGCGCAGCATGAAGCAGGGCCCGGGATCGCTGGCGAGCGCCGAAGTGAGCGACATGGCCCGCCAGCTCAACGTCCGGCGCGAGGACGTGGTCGAGATGGAAACCCGCATGGGCGGGCATGACGTCGCGCTCGAGCCGACCGGTGACGACGAGGACGGCTACGGCCCCATCAGCTACCTCGCCGACCCGGGTGCGTCGCCTGCCCAGCAGTTCGAACAGGCCCAGACCGAGCGCCTGCGCCACGAGGGACTCGCCCGCGCGCTCGCCACGCTGGACGAGCGCAGCCGACGCATCATCCAGGCGCGCTGGCTGACCGAGGACGCCTCGACCACCCTGCACGAACTGGCCGACGAGTTCGGCGTCTCCGCCGAACGGATCCGCCAGATCGAGCAGAAGGCGATGCAGAAGATCCGCACCGCGCTCGCCGACGCCGCCTGAGTCCGTGCCCCCGCGCCGCGATCCGCAGCCCCCGCCGGGGCTGCGGATCGCGGCGGGGCCGATGCGGCTGCCGGGCGGCGACCCGGCCCTGTTCAGTCGAAGGTCAGGCCCATCGCCTTGACCACGCGCCGGGTGGATTCGAGCTGCGTGGCGATGAACTTCGCGAACTGCTCCGGCGTGTTCGACAGGCCCTCGGCCCCCACCTCGAGCAACTGGCGCTGGACGTCGGCCGAGCCGACCGTATCGCGGACGGCGCGGTTGAGCCGATCGACGATCGGGCGCGGAGTGCCCGCCGGTGCGAGCAGCCCGAACCAGCCGGAGACCTCGAAGCCGGCCAGGCCGGCCTCCTGGGCGGTGGGTACCTCGGGCATCATCTTCGAGCGGCTGGAGCCGCCGACCGCGAGCGCGCGCAGCTTGCCGGCGCGCACCTGGGCCACGCTCCCGGCCATCGGGCCGAAGTAGAACTGGGTCTCGTTGGCCACCGTGGCCGCGACCGACGGCGCGCCTCCCTTGTAGGGAATGTGGACGGTGGACCCGGCGATGCCGGCCGCGCTCACGAACAGCGCGACCGAGAAATGGCTGGTCGATCCGGTCCCGCCGGAGGCGTAGTTGAGCGTGCCGGGTTTCGCGCGCGCGAGCGCCAGCAATTCGGCCATCGACTTCACCGGGACCGTCGGGTTGACCACCAGCAGGTTCTGCGCGATGGCGAACAGCGAGATCGGCGCGAAATCGCGCACCGGGTCGTAACCGAGCTTCGGCTGGATCACCGGCGAGAACGTATGCGTGGAAATCGACCCGGCCAGCAGCGTGTAGCCGTCGGGCTGGGCCCGCGCGGCGATCTCCCCGCCGATGGTGCCGCCCGCACCGCCCCGATTGTCGATCACCATCGGGACCTGCAGCACCTCGGCCAGCCGGTTGACCACGATGCGCGCGATCACGTCGTTGGCCCCGCCGGGCGGGTTGGGCGACACCAGCCGGACGGGTCGCGACGGATAGGGCTGCGCGAAGACAGGCGATGACGGCACTGCGAGGACCGCGCAGAACGCGGCGATCGCCACGCCGCTCCCCCACCGCCCGGCCAAGGCAGGCAGGCGATGGCGCGCAAGGGTCGCGGCCACGCGGGGCCTCGGCTGCGATCGCGCCGCACGCGCGGCTGACCGCACGCGCACCGACACGACCCCGACGGGAACCGCTGCCGGAAGCAGGGGCGAGGCGCTCATGACAACGGCAGGCGGACCGCCCGTCCGGTGCGGGCCGACTGTTCCATCGCGATCGTCGTCTCCAGGTTGATGAGGGCCGCCTCGGGCGTGCAGTGGGCGGTCTTCGCGCCAGTGACCAGCGAGTCGAGCCAGCTGCGGGTCTCGTTGCCCAGCGGCCCCCAGAAGTCGCCCAGCGCCCAGTCCCCGGCCGTGTTGCTGCCCAGGAAGGCGAACGGCACGCCATGGTCGGGCACGTAGGCGTGGGGGATGCCTTTCTCCGAGTAGATCAGGTGATCCATGTGGTCGTCGTCGATGATCATGGTGCCCTCGGTGCCGAGCAGTTCCACCCGGTCGGACTGCCCCAGGGTCGGGTACTGCGCGGGCAGCGCGTAGCTCACGCCGAAGTTGACCACCGCGCCGTCGGCGAAGGTGACGATCGCCCAGGTGACGTCGTGCGCGCTGTAGCCCGCGGCCTTGAAGATGCCGCTCTGCCCGCGCGCCACCACCTCGACCGGACGGTTGCCTTCCAGGAACCAGCACATCAGGTCGACGTAGTAGGTGAGCACGTCCAGCACCGGCGTGGCATGCGGGTCGCGCTTGAGGATCGAGAAGGCCTGCGCGCGCGAGTTGTACACCCGCGCGAGCCCGCCCACCACCGTGCCCAGCCGTTCGTGGCGCATCTGCTCCTTCGCACGCAGGAAGCATTCCTTGAAGCGACGGCTGTAGCCGATGCGCAGGTCGCCGCTGTTCGCGCGCACCGCGTCCATCACCCGCTGCGCGTCTGCCCGCTCCAGCGCGATCGGCTTCTCCACCAGCACCGGCTTGCCCAGTTCGAGCGCGCGCACGATCGGCGCGGCGTGCTCGCCCTCGGGGGTGGAGACGACCACCGCGCCCACCTCGGGGCGCGAGATCACCTCGTCGTTGCTGCCGCTGGTGAAGTGCGCACCCGCGGTCTCGCCCAGCGCGCGCGCGCGGGCGGGATCGATGTCGGAGACGGCGAGAAACCCTACGGAGGGATGCTTGCCGGCCAGGCGCGCGCGCAGCGTACCGATACGACCCGCTCCCACGACCGCGATACCCAGGGGACGCGTGCTCACCAGCCTCTCCTTCAGCCATTGGACGCGGCGGATCATACCCGTGGCGCACCCATCGCCGCCACGGGTGCGCCACGCCGCGGATTTCCATGCGGCGACATGCCGGTGCTGCACGCCGCCGGCGCGGGGTCCCGCCGCTCACCGGGCCACCAGCCCTGCGGTCGCGGTGGCGTGCTCATGCGATGGGCGGAATGCGTCCACGCCCGGTCGCGGGCCGTCGATGGACGCACGCGCGGCGGGGCCGGGAGGATGACCCGCCGCCCGCCCGAACCCGGACGGCATACGGCGCTCCAGCCGGCGTCCGGATAGACTGCCGGCACAAGGAGGAGCCGACATGAACCGAACCGTCACCCTGGCGATCGCGCGTGTCCCGGGCGCCGTCGCCCTCGCGAGCCTGGCCACGCTGGCCTCGGCTGCCGAGGCCGATTTTCCGGTCAAGCCGATCCGCCTGATCATCCCCTTCGCCGCGGGCAGCGCGACCGACGTGTCGGCGCGGCTGTTCGGCACGGAGTTGTCCCGCCAGTTGGGGCAGCCGGTCGTCGCCGACAACCGCGCCGGTGCCGGCGGCGCGATCGGCATGCAGGCGCTGGCGGCCGGCGCGCCCGATGGATACGTGATCGGCTACGCAGGTCCGGGACCGCTCGCGATCAATCCGGCGCTCACCCCCAACCTGCCCTACAACGTCGCGCGCGATTTCCAGCCGGTCTCGCAGGCGGTCGAGGCCGCCCTGGTCCTCGCGGTCACCGCGTCGCTGCCGGCCCGCGACGTGAAGGGGCTGATCGCGCTCGCACGCAAGCGACCGGGCGAACTCAGCAACGCCTCGGCAGGCACGGGCACGATCGGCGATCTCGCGGGCGAGTACTTCAAGATGATGACCGGCACCCGTATCCTGCACGTGCCGTACAAGGGGGGGGCCCAGGCCGCCTCCGACGTGATGGCAGGCCACGTCCAGCTCATGTTCGATCCGCTGACCGGCGTGGGTACGCACATCCTCTCGGGGCGGCTGCGGGCGCTCGCGGTCACCGGAAAGAAGCGCCTGGCGGCCTTCCCCGAGGTGCCGACCGTGGACGAGTCCGGGGTACCTGGCTTCGAGGTCACCACCTGGGGGGGCATCCTCGCCCCTGCGGGACTGCCCGGCCCGATCCTCTCCCGACTCAACGCCGAGATGCAGCGCGCGGTCAGGTCGCCGATGGTCGTCGAGCGCTACGGCGCGCTCGGGGCCGTTCCCGTCGCCGGTACGCCGGAGCAGTTCACGCAGCTGATCCGCAGCGAGACGGCCAAATGGGCCAAGGTGATCGCCTTCGCGCAGGCGAACAACCGTTGACCGGGGCGATCCTGCCGGAGTTGGCCGATCCGGACCACCCGGGCCGTCCGACCGTCGCCGAGATCGAGGCCCTGTTCGGGCGCGAGCGGCTCTGGCAGACCTATCTCGAGATCGAGGCGACGCTCGCGAGCGTGCAGGCCGAACTGGGCATCATCCCGGCCTGCGCGGCGGTCGAGATCCGGCGCAAGGCAACCCTCGAGGCCATCGACGTGGGCGCACTGGCGGCAGACATCGACCGCACCCGCGCGCCGATCGTATCGGTCGTGCGCGCGCTCGCACGGGCCTGCGAGGGAGGGGCTGGCGCCTACGTGCACTGGGGTGCGACGACCCAGAACCTGACGCAGACCGGACGCACGCTGCTCATGCGCGAGGCGCACCAGGCCCTGATGCGGCTGCTCGGCGACATCCTCGGTCGACTCGCTGCGCTCGCGGAGTCCGGCGCCCGGATGCTCATGGTCGGCCGGACCAACCACCGGCACGCACTGCCGATCACCTTCGGCCTGAAGGTGGCGGCCTGGATCGAGGAGCTGCTGCGCCACGTCGACCGACTGCAAGGCGCGGAGCCGAGGGTCTTCGTGTCGCTCTGGGGCGGGGCACTGGGCGCGATGCACGCCTTCGGCGAGCACGGCCCCGAGATCAATCGCAGGCTGTCGGCCCGGCTGGGGCTCGCTCCGCTGGCCGTGCCCTCGCGAGCCGGCACCGACCATGTCGCCGAATACGTGCTGCTGCTCGCACTGCTGGGCAGCACGTTCTCGAAGATCGCCCGCGAACTCTACGCGCTGATGGCCGACGAGGTGGGCGAGGTGTCGGAGGCGCTCGGAGACGAGGTCGTGGGCTCGAGCACGATGCCGCAGAAGGTCAATTCGAAGGTGGCCGTTCAGGTCATCGCGCTCGCCAGCCGTCTGCGCGCGCAGGTCCCGCTCGCCCTGGAGGCGATGCAGCCCACCCACGAGGGTGACGCGGCGAACAACCAGATGATGTACTGGCTGATGGAAGGTACGCCGCCGCTTGCCTACGCCGTCGCATGGGAGATGGATCGGCTGCTCGACTGCCTGCGGCTGCACCCGCAGCGCATGCGTCGCAATCTCGACCGCTCCGGCGAGTCGATTGCCGCCGAGCGCGTGATGATGCTGCTCGCCCCGCATCTCGGACGTGGCGAGGCCCACGATCTCGTCCACCATGCGCTCTCCGAGGCGTCGGCGTCCGGCGCATCGATCCTCCCGACCCTGCTCGCCGACGAACGGGTGAGGGGTTCGGTGGAGGAGCACGCGCTGCGTGCGAGCCTCGATCCGGCGGCCTACACCGGCCGTAGCGAGCCGATGGCGCGCGAGATGGCGGCGGCGGCGCGCTCCGCCGCCACGCGGCTGCAGGCCCCTGCCACCGCCCGAGGCCCGGCGTCGCACGACCCTGGTCGACCCTGACCGGTCAGGCGTCCCTCACCCCGGCCGCGCATCGGGCGGCGCATCCCGCGCGGCCTCAGAGCCTGAGCAGCCGCGCCGCGTTGCTCCACAGCACCTGCTCGCGCTGGGTGTCGTCGAGCGTCATCTCGTGCACCACGCCGACCGGATCGTTGTGCGCGATGTCGAAACAGTAGTCGCTGCCCATCATGATGCGATCCGACCCCACCAGGCGCACGAGATAGTCCATCACCTCGGGGCAGTAGCTGATCGTGTCGTAGGTGAAGCGCTTGAGGTACTCGCTGGGCGGACGCGGCAGGTGCTTGCACTCGTCGCGGATGTGGAAGCCCTGGTCGAGCCGACCGCGCAGGATGGGCAGCGCGCCGCCGGCGTGCGGCAGCGACACCTCGAACTTCGGAAAGGCGTCGAGCACGCCGCCGAAGATCAGGTGCGAGGCGGCGATCGCCACGTCGAACGGGTTGCCCAGCGTGTTGATCAGGTACCACTGCTTGAGCCGCTCGTTGTTGATCATCATCGGGTGCAGGAACAGCGGCAGCCCGAGTTCCTCCATGCGCGCGTAGATCGGGAAGAAACTGCGGTCGGACAGTTCACGGTCGCGCACCGCCGTGGCCATGTACACCCCGCGGATGCCCGGCAGCTTCGCCGCGCGCTCGAGTTCCTCGAGCGCGAGCCGCGCGTTCTGGAACGGCAGGTGGGCGAAGCCGATGAAGCGGTCAGGATGCGCGAGGTGAGCTGCACTGATCGCGTCGTTGACGGCCGCGGCCAGCTGCAGGCCGAGTTCGTCATCCGCCCAGTAGACCATCGGCTGGGTCATCGACAGCGCATGCATGTCCACGCCCATGCGATCCATGTAGGCCAGTCGCTCGGACAGGTCGATGAAACCGGAGGTGATCGGCCCGGTGCGCAGCGACAGGCCGACCTGGATGAACCGGGCCCCGCTCGCATCCGCGCTCACCGTGGCGCCGCAGCGCGGGCCATGGCGCGCGACGAGCTCGAGGAAGCGCTCCGGGAAGAAGTGCGCATGGGTGTCGATGGTGCGACGGGTACTCATGGAGGACTCTCCTCGTACGGCGGGTACAGGGGTACGCCCCGCCCTCAATTGAGCGTGAGCTTCGCCTCGCGCACCACGCGGGACCACTTCTCGATCTCGTTGCGCACGAATGCCACGAAGGCCTCGGGCGGCATCCCGCCGGCCTCGGCGCCATCGGCGGCCAGCCGCTCGCGCAGCTCGGGCAGCTGGAGCGCACGTGCGACCTCGGCGTGCATGCGCCCGACGATCTCCCGCGACGTGCCTGCGGGCGCGAACAGCGCATACCACTGGATGGCCTCGTAGCCGGGCAGGCCGGCCTCGGCGATGGTCGGCACCTCGGGCAGACCTGCCGCGCGCTTCGCGCTGGTCACCCCCAGCGCGCGCAGTCGGCCGCTGCGCAGGTGCGGCGCGGCCGTCAGCGTGTTGGGCATCGACAGCTGGACGTGCCCGGCGATGAGATCAGCCGTCGCAGGCCCGGTGCCCTTGTAGGCGACATGCGCGATATCGAGCTTCGCCATCGAGATCAGCAGCTCCATCGACATGTGCGGCGAGGTCCCCGCCCCGGCCGAGCTGTAGTTGAGCTGGCCCGGTCGCGCGCGGGCGAGTGCGACCAGCTCCTTCACCGACTTCACCGGCAGGCTCGGATGCACGGTCAGCACGTTGGGCAGCGACGCGGCCAGCGTGATCGGCGTGAAATCGCGCAGCGTGTCGTAGGGCGGCTTCTTCGCGAGCACCTGGTTGAGCACGATCGCGCTGGCTGCCATCAGCTGGGTGTAGCCGTCGGGCGCCGAACGGGCGACGATTTCCGTGCCCAGAACCTGGCCTGCCCCCGGGCGGTTCTCCACCAGCACCGGCTGGCCCAGGGCCTCGCCCACCCGCGCGCCCAGCGCGCGCGTGACGATGTCGGTGCCGCCACCGGGCGAGGTCGGAACGATGATGCGGATCGGGCGCATCGGCCAGGCCGGCTGCGCCGCGACCTGGCCCGGGACGAGCAACGGACCCGGCAGCAGGACCACGAGCGCCAGGCCACCGGCGAGCCGACCCGCGCGCGCAGGGGGCGATCGATTCACGGACATGGACATTCCTCGTTCACGATTTCGGATCGGCGTGCAGGGGTCGGTTGGCGCTTGTCGCCGCCGGCGACGGCGATCACTGGTGCGAATAGAGCGTGAGTCCGGGCACCGGTACCTTGCAGCGCAGGACGCGGCCGCGATAGGAGTCGGTGATGTAGAGGTGGTCACGGTCGGGCCAGCCATAGGCGATGTTGGTGAGACGCCCGCCGCCTTCGGGCGCGCGAATCGCCCACAGCATCTCGCCCATCGGGCTGATGATCCAGACGATGCCCACCCGTGCGTGTCCCACCGCGAGGTTGCCCGCCTCGTCCATCGCAAGGCCGTCCGGGCCATGCATGCCCGGCAGGGCTGCGAACACGCCCCCCTTGCTCGGCACCCCCTCGCGCAGGGGCAGGTGCCACATGCAGTTGGCGCGCGTCATGGCCACGTACAGTGCAGACTCGTCGGGCGAGAGCGCGATGCCGTTGGGGCTGGGACCGTTGGTGATCAGGCACTCCAGGCGGCCCGCCGGCGAGGCGCGCCACACCCGACCGGTCGGATCCTGCACGCCGGTCTGACCCTGGTCGGTGAAGTACAGGTCGCCATTGCGCGCGAACACCAGGTCGTTGAGTCCCTTGAAGCCCTCCGATCGGGCGTGCGTGATCCACGGCTCAACCCGACCGCTGCCCGGGTCGCAGGTCATCAGGCCGAGGCGGTAGTCGGCAATCACGAGATGGCCGTCGCGGTGGATGGCCAGGCCGTTGGGCCAGCCATCGTAGCGAGCGGCCACCTCCACCGTCCCCCGCCGGTCGACCCGGAAGATGCGACCGAACGGGATGTCGACCATGTAGAGGTTGCCCTCGCGATCGAAGGCCGGCCCCTCGAGGAAGCAGCCCAGCCGCGACCCGGGGTGGTTCGCGTCGATCCAGGTCGACGGGCTGTCGGTCTCGCGCAGGCTGTCCGGGATGGTCGCGTAGACCTCGGCAACCAGTTCGACCGGGGGAGTGAAGAAGCGCATTGTCAGCCTCCGTGGGGTCTTCGGCGGTATCAGCGCGAAGGCGCGAGCAGTCGCGCCAGCGCGCGGACGTCCGGCATGCGCTCGATGTCCCATGCCGCATCGATCAGCGCGCGCGCGCGCCGCGTGCCCAGCGTGGGGGCCAGCAGCGGCAGGCACTTGCGTTCGAGGTCGGCGCGCTGCATCGGTCGCGTGGCGCTGCCCAGTACCGCGCGGGTGTGGTGCCTGACCACCGGCCTGCCGGGGCGCGAAAGACGCAGCTCCACGATGGCCTGGGTCGTCCGCGCGCGCGACAGCGCCGCGCTGCCCTCCAGGCTGACCCGCTCGCGAAGGGCGAGCACCGCGGGGTCGCGCACCCGCGCCGGATCGTGCGAGGCCTCGAACGAGATGTCGCCATCGAGCAGCATCACCGCCACCAGGTGCTGCAGGTTGATGTCGGCCATCGTCCGGCCGCTCACGGTCCGTGCGCCCTGTTCGTCGACCACGATCCGGATGTGCTCGACCTCGCGCGCGCCGATGCGGTACCGGGTCATCAGTTCGCAGAGTGCGTCCAGCGGCGCCTGGATCGGATAGCCGACCGGCCAGCGCTTGATCGCCGTCTGCAGGATGTCGTAGCGCTCGCCCAGCCCCGCGATCAGCTCGCGCGGCTGCGCGAAATCAGCGAAGGCATGCAGGAAGCCACGGTCTCCTCCGAACACGTCATCGACTCCGGTGAATCCGGCGGCGACCATGCTCGCGGCGGTGACGCCGTTGCGGGCGGGCATCCCGCCGAAGTCGAAGGCCTTCTCGATGTGCTCGGTATCGCGGGCCCAGCAGGACAGCCCGCTGGCCTGCTGGGCGGTGTAGGAGAGCAGGTGGCGCGCCTGCCGCTCGTCGAGCCCCGCCAGCGCGCCGGCCGCAGCCGCCGCACCGAAGGTGCCTCCGAAGCTGTGCGTGGAGTGCCCGGCGCTGCGGAATCGCTCGATGCCCAGCCCCTTCGAGATGCGCGCGCACACGTCGTAGCCCAGGGCGACGGCGCGCAGCAGCGCGCGTCCGCTCGAACGCTCGCGCTCGGCCATCGCCAGCGCGGCGGGCACCACCGCGCAGCCCGGATGAACGAGCGCGAGATAGTAGGCGTCGTCGGTCTCGTCGGCGTGGGCCAGCATGCCGTTGGCGAGCGCCGCGTTCACCGCGCTGGTACGCAGGCCGCTGCCGGCCACGGTGGCCTCGGGCGTGCCGCCCTGCAGGCCGATCCATCGCGTGGCGCGCCGCCCCGGCAGGAGCGCTGCCCCGGAGACCATCGCGGCCAGCGTGTCGAGAAGGTGCAGCCGGGCGCGCTCGGCCACCTCTCGCGGCAGCGGGCGGCGAGCCGCCCGGGCGATGTAGGCCGACAGCGTGGTCGTGACTGCGGACGGCCGTGCCGCCCCCGTGCTGCGTCTCATGCTGCTCCTCCTCGGTACTCGCCTGGGATCGCGCGGGCAGCCTGCGGATCCGCGGCCGGCGTCAGGACCTCATGCGCGCGCAGTATACGGGCCTGCGCCCGCGACCGTCAGCGCCACGGCGCGTAGTGGTCGACCAGCAGCGCGGCGAAGATGAGCGTGAGGTAGAGGATCGAGTAGCGGAAGGTCCGACGTGCCAGCCAGTCGCTGTAGTTCACGTGCAGGCGCCATGCATAGCGCAGGAACACACCGCCGAGCACCACCGCGCAGGCGAGGTAGAACACGCCGTTCATGCGCACCGCGAAGGGTAGCAGCGAACAGGCGAACAGGATCGCCGTGTAGAGCAGCACGGACAGGCGGGTGAAGCGCTCGCCGTGGGTGACCGGTAGCATCGGCACCCCCGCCTTCGCGTACTCGTGGGTCCGGTAGAGCGCGAGCGCCCAGAAGTGCGGCGGCGTCCACGCGAAGATGATCAGGAACAGTACCAGCGGCTCGGGGCCGATCTCCCCGGTGACCGCTGCCCAGCCCAGCACCGGCGGCATGGCGCCCGAAGCGCCGCCGATCACGATGTTCTGGGGCGTGAGCGGCTTGAGCACCACGGTGTAGATGACTGCATAGCCGACGAAGGTGGCGAGCGTGAGCCACATCGTGAGCGCATTGACCTGGTCATGCAGCACGAAGAGGCCGATCCCTCCGACCACCCCGGCGAACACCAGGGTCTGGAGCGAGGTGATGGCCCCCGAGGGCAGCGGGCGCCGACGGGTACGGGCCATGACCGCGTCGATCTTCTGCTCGATCAGGCAGTTGACCGCAGCCGCCGCGCCGGCCACCAGCGCGATGCCCAGGGTGCCGAACACCACGGGCGCGAGCGGCGGCAGAACCCCGGGTTCGGTGGCGAGGAACATGCCGATCACCGCGGTGAACACGATGAGCGAGACCACGCGCGGCTTGGTCAGTTCGTAGAACTGACGCAGGATGCCACCGGGCAGTGCGACGCTTTCCGACATGGCGTGGCCTAGGCGACGGGCGGCAGGTGCCGCCCGGGTTGGAGGCGCAGCGAAGTGCTCGCCCCTGGATGCTCGCTCGGCGAGGTGCGCGTTCAGCCGTGCTGAGCCGCGCGAAGCCCCTGCGCGGGACCGTCCGTGCGATCCGGCGCGGACGACAGGCGTCCGGAGCCGATCAGTACCGGTCGGGTCACCATGAATTTTAGCATCACGACCGCGCACAGCAGCAGCGCGGCGCCAAGGTTGTGCAGCGTCGCGAGCCACAGCGGCAGCAGCATCACCACGTTCAGGATGCCGATGGTGACCTGGGCGGCAAGACACGCGAGCACGGCCAGCGCCACGCCCTGCAGGCCGGCGATCCTGACAGCCGCGAGCGAGAGCACGCCGAGATAGGCGGTCAGGACCAGGGCTCCGACGCGGTGGGTCCACTGGATCGCGTTCAGCGACTCGTGCGACAGGGGCGAGCCGTCGGGTGCCTCGCCCAGCGCGCGCATCACGTGGAAGCCGTGCGCGAAATCCATCGGCGGCAGCAGGCTGCCGTGGCAGGTCGGGAAATCGAGGCAGGTGAGCGCCGCGTAGTTGGTGCTGACCCAGCCCCCGAGTGCGATCTGGGCGATGGTGAGCGCGATGCCCAGTGCCGCCCACGGGACGAGCCGCGCCGCCCGGGCAACATCCACGCGCGTGCGGTCGACGAACTCGCCGATCGCCATCCTGAACAGGAAGGCGAGGATCAGCATGCCGCCCAGCAGGTGCAGCGTGACGATGGCCGGCTTGAGCAGCAGCGTGACCGTGAGCTTGCCCAGCAGCGCCTGGACGAGCAGCAGGCCGAGCAGCGCGGTGGCCACCCAGTGCTCGTCGCGTCCGCGGCCGGGTTCGTGCCGATGGCGCCACGCGAGGAGCGCGATGCCGAGGATCACCAGCCCGAGCGTGCCCGCGAGATAGCGGTGGATCATCTCGACCCAGCCCTTGAACGGATCGACTTCGAGGTGGGGATACTTCGCCTCGGCGCGGGCAATCTCCGCCGGCGTGTCCGGCGCGGTCAGCTGTCCGTAGCAACCCGGCCAGTCAGGGCAGCCCAAGCCGGAGTCGGTCAGCCGGGTGTAGGCACCGACGACCACCACCACGAGCGTGAATACCGGGGCGAGCAGCAGCAGCTTGCGCAGCATCATCCGATCCTCGAGTACTTGAGCAGGCGTACCAGGTCCTTGTGGATGCGCGAGGGTTCCGCATCGCGCGGGTAGCGCATCATCACGTTGCCCAGCGGGTCGACCAGGTAGAGGTGATCGCGCGCCTGCCCCCCCGCAGGTACGGGGAGCGCGCGCACGAGGGTCGCCGCAGCCTCGCCGGCGACGAGCAGCGTGCCCGCGTAGGGTTCGGTGAGCCGTGCGGAGGGGGAGGCGCCGTCGTCGATCACCCAGACCCGCTCGACGCGCTCCATCTCCTTGCCCTGCATCGTTCGCAACTGGCGGGCGTGGTAGAGCTTGCGCTCGCAGTAGTCGTCGCAGGCGCCGCCATCGACCGACAGCAGGAACCAGCGGCCGCGCAGCGCGGCCGGTAGCGTGGTCGGCGTCGGGATGCCCGCGGGCATCAGCGGGGCCAGCGACAGCGCCGGCGCGGCGCGGGGCTCGACCAGTTCGCCGTAGTTGCTCTGCCGTGCCGGCTGCCAGAGGTACCACAGCACGTACGGACCCACGGCGGGCGTGAGGCAGACCAGCACGAGCAGGATCAGGGGCAGGCGCCGACGCAGTGCGGAGGCCATCGGGTCAGCCCCTCCGCCAGGACAGCGCGAGCCACACCACCGCGGCGGTGGCGGCGAAGCAGAACCACTGCAGCGCGTAGCCCAGATGCTTGTCGACGCCGGCGTCCGGACGCGGCCATTCACGCACCAGCCCATCGTCGGCGGTGCCGGCCTGGAGCAGGGCGAAGGGCAGTACCGCTTCCCCCCAGCGTTCGCGCGCGCGGTCGATCGACCAGTTCTGCCAGCGTCTCGGCTCGTCGGTTCCCGATCGCAGTTCGATGAACCGCCCCCCGGGCACCACGGCCGTGCCGGAGATCGTGACCTCGCCCTGCGGAACCGCCATCTCGGGCAACTGGTCGCGACGCGCCCCCGCCGGTACCCAGCCTCGATTGACCAGCAGCACGCGATCGCTGCCCGCAGGCTGGAACGCGCCGAGGACCTCGTATCCGGGCCGGCCTTCGCGCAGGCGGTTATCCAGGTAAACGGTGCGCGCCGGATCGAACCGGCCGGTGAAGACCATTGGTCGGTAGGCGAGCGTGTTCGCGTCGAAACCCGGCGCAGCCACCGCCCGGAGATCGGGCGTGACCGCCCGCTCGCGCGCGCCGGCCTCGATCCGCGCCTGCAGTTCGCGCTTGTCGTCGGCTCGACCGAGTTGCCAGCGTCCCGCGGAAAGCGTCACCGCCAGCACCAGCAGCAGCGCGAGCGTAGGCACCCACTGCGGCCGGAAGCGTCGGGCAGGCACGGGAACACCGCCCACCGCGGCGCCGTGCCCGGGGCTTTCCGATAGACTCGCGCGATCCTGAGGGAGGGCGGGCATGAAGTGGATGATCGTCGGGTTCCTGGTGCTGATCCTGGCGAGCCTCGGCTCGGCCCTCTGGTACGTGATGCGCGACCGCGGCGGCACTCGCGCCGTCAGGGCCCTCACGCTCCGGATCACGCTGTCGGTCGCGCTGTTCGCGCTCGTGATGCTGGCCCATTTCACCGGCCTGATCACGCTCAACGGTTCGGTGCGCTGACGCGGGTACGCCCCTGCCGGGGCGCGTCGGGCGGCGGGCCTTGCCGCCCCGAGTATCTCGCGGGCGGCGTGTTCCCACCGCTCCCGCGTTCGCGTCCGGGGTAGTCGTCCGGACCGCGAGTCCGCACGATCGCGGGATCGCGCGCCGATCGATCCCGGCGCGGTCCCGCTCCGGACGGCGCGGCTTCGTTACATCGCGTAGACGACGATGAACAGCAGCAGCCAGACGACGTCGACGAAGTGCCAGTACCAGGCCACGCCCTCGAAACCGAAATGCTGGGTCGGCGTGAAGTGCCCTTTCGCGCAGCGCACGGTGATGACGATCAGCATGATCGTGCCGATGGTCACGTGGAACCCGTGGAACCCGGTCAGCATGTAGAACGTCGCGCCGTAGGCGCCCATGTCGAGCTGGAGGTTCAGGTCGCGCCACGCGTGGGTGTACTCGTAGCCCTGCACGAACAGGAAGACGACGCCCAGCGCGATGGTGGCGACCATCCACCGCACCACCGCGGGGCGGTTGTTGGCGATCAGCGCCCAGTGCGCCAGCGTGATGGTGACCCCGGAGGTGAGCAGGAGCAGCGTGTTGAATGCCGGGAGCCCGAACGCCGGGATCGTCTCGAACCGCTCGGTGATGCCGGGCCCGGCCACCGGCCAGGCGGCGTTGAACTCGGGCCACAGCAGCTTGTGGTCGAGGTCGCCCAGCCAGGGTACCGAGATCACGCGCATGTAGAACAGCGCGCCGAAGAAGGCGGCGAAGAACATCACCTCGGAGAAGATGAACCAGCTCATCGACCAGCGGAACGACACGTCCACCCGCTTGCTGTAGAGCCCGCCCTCGCTCTCGCGCACCACCGTGCCGAACCAGCCGAACATCATGTAGAACAGCAGGCACAGTCCGGCGATCAGCACGTACTTGCCCTCGCCCACGTCGTTCATCCACAGCGTGGTGCCCAGCGCCATGAACAGCAGCGCGAACGAGCCGAAGATCGGCCAGGTCGAAGGCTGGGGGATGAAGTAGCTCGGGGCTGTGCTGGCCGTCTGGCTCATGGCGTACTCCGTTGGATCCTGGTGTCGCGGGCGATCGGTTGCGTAGGGTTCGGCGGGCCCGGTCGAGGGTCAGCTGCGTCCGCCGCGGGCGGGCGTGGCCGGCTCGGCGCTGGCCCGGCCTTCGACCTCGAAGAAGGTGAAGGACAGGGTGATGGTGTTGACTTCGGTGGGCAGGCCCGGGTCGACGACGAAGGCGATCGGCATCTGCCGACGCTCGCCCGGCGCCATCTGCTGCTTGTCGAAGCAGAAGCACTCGACCTTCCGGAAGAACTGTCCGGCGAGCATCGGACCATAGCTCGGGATCGCCTGCCCGGTGACCGGGCGGTCCGAGGTGTTGGTGACTTCGTAGATGACCGTCGCCAGTTCGCCCGGGTGCACCTTCACGCTCGACTCCAGCGGCCGGAAGGTCCAGGGAAGGTTGCTGCGCAGGTTCGCGTCGAACTCGACCGTGACGCTGCGCGAGGCATCGACCTGCGTGTTGGCCGGCCGGTGGTCGTCGCGCTTGACGATCCGGTTGATGCCGGTGACCTCGCAGATCTTCTCGTAGAAGGGCACGAGCGCGAAGCCGAACCCGAACATCACGGCCGTGACCACCAGCAGCTTGCGCAGCGTGACCCGGTTGTCCTCGGCGACGCCGGCGGTCGCCTCGGTCGGGGGCGGGCTGTTCGGCGCGCTCATGCTCCGGTCGCCCTCGCCACCTGGACGATGTAGATCGCGAAGATCGCCACGACCACCGCGAGCAGGCCCCACGCCATGCGCAGGGCCCCGCGCCGTTGCCGGCGGCGCAGTTCCTCGAGGGTCGAGGCGGGGACGCTCACGGAAGGATCGCTCGTCCGCGGCCGGCGCTCAGCGCACCACCGGCGGCGTCTCGAACGTGTGGTAGGGCGCCGGGGAAGGCACCGTCCACTCCAGTCCGCGGGCACCCTCCCACGGGCAGTCCGCCGCCTTCGCGCCGCCGCGGATGCACTTGACCACCACGTACAGGAACAGCAGCTGCGTGAGCCCGAAGCCGAACGCCCCGATCGTCGAGATCATGTTGAAGTCGGCGAACTGCAGCGCGTAGTCGGGCACGCGGCGCGGCATCCCGGCAAGCCCGAGGAAGTGCTGCACGAAGAACGTGACGTTGAAGAAGATCACCGACAGCCAGAAGTGCAGCTTGCCCAGCGTCTCGTCGTACATGTGCCCGGTCCACTTGGGCAGCCAGTAGTAGGTGCCCGCGAACAGCGCGAAGAGCGAACCGGCGACCAGCACGTAGTGGAAGTGCGCGACCACGAAGTAGGTGTCGTGCAGCTGGATGTCGATCGGGGTGATGGCCAGGATCAGGCCGGTGAAGCCCCCCATCGTGAACACAAAGATGAAGCCGCAGGCGAACAGCATCGGCGTCTCGAAGGTCATCGAGCCGCGCCACATGGTGGCCACCCAGTTGAACACCTTCACGCCCGTGGGCACCGCGATCAGCATGGTCGCGAACATGAAGAACAGCTGCGCCGTCGCGGGCATGCCGACCGTGAACATGTGGTGCGCCCACACGATGAACGACAGGATCGCGATCGACGCGGTCGCATACACCATCGAGGTGTAGCCGAACAGCTGCTTGCGCGCGAAGGCCGGGATGATCTCCGAGACGATCCCGAACGCCGGCAGGATCATGATGTACACCTCGGGGTGCCCGAAGAACCAGAAGATGTGCTGGAACAGCACCGGGTCGCCGCCGCCGGCCGCGTTGAAGAAGTGAGTGTCGAAGTGGCGGTCGGTGAGCACCATCGTGATCGCGCCCGCGAGCACCGGCATCACCGCGATCAGCAGGTAGGCGGTGATCAGCCACGTCCAGGCGAACAGCGGCATCTTCATCAGCGTCATGCCCGGCGCGCGCATGTTGAGGATCGTGGTCACGATGTTGATCGAGCCCATGATCGAAGAGGCGCCGAGGATGTGCAGCGCGAAGATGGCCAGGTCCATGCCCGGGCCCATCTGGATCGACAGCGGCGGATACAGCGTCCAGCCACCCGCCGCGGCGCCGCCGGGAACGAAGAAGGAGATGACCAGCAGGGCGGCTGCGGGCGGCAGGAGCCAGAAGCTCCAGTTGTTCATCCGCGCGAACGCCATGTCCGGGGCGCCGATCTGCAGCGGCAGCATCCAGTTCGCGAAACCCACGAAGGCGGGCATGATCGCGCCGAACACCATGATCACGCCGTGCATCGTGGTGAGCTGGTTGAACACCTCGGGCTCGACCACCTGCATGCCGGGCTGGAACAGTTCGGTGCGCAGCAGCAGCGCGAGCACGCCCCCCACCAGGAACATCACGAAACTGAACCACAGGTACATCGTGCCGATGTCCTTGTGGTTGGTCGTGGTGATCCAGCGCATGATCCCGGTGGGATGCGCGTGGCCGTGGTCGTGTCCGGCGGCGTGGTCGTGGGTGGCCTGCATGGTGCTCTCCTGGGATTGCATGTCTCGGTGCGAGGCGTCGGGGGGCTCAGTTGCCCGTGCGGGCGGACGCGGCAACGGTCTGGGGTACGGGGGCGCCGGCAGCGGCCGAGGGCGCGGGGGCGCCGGCGGTAGTGGCCTTGCGCCGCTCGGCGGCCCAGGCGCGGAAATCCTCGAGCGACTTCACTTCGACGACGATCGGCATGAACCCGTGCTCCTTGCCGCAGAGTTCGGCGCACTGGCCGCGGTAGACGCCGACCTTCTCGGCCCGGAACCAGGTGTCGCGCACGAAGCCGGGGATCGCGTCCTGCTTGACGCCCAGCGCAGGCACCCACCAGGCGTGCAGCACGTCGTTGGCGGTGGTGAGGATGCGTACCTTCTTGCCCACCGGCACCACCAGCACGTTGTCGACGTCGAGCAGGTAGTCGGCGTCCTTGGCACGCGCGTTGGTGCGCTCCTCGAGCGTGGTCGACAGCGTCGAGTAGAACGAGATGCCGTCGGCCACCTCGCGCAGGTCGCCTTCGCCGCGCAGGTAGTCGTAACCCCACTTCCACTGGAAGCCCGTGGCCTTGATCGTCAGGTCGGGCGCGGAGGTGTCCTTCATCGCGATCACCGTCTTCGTGGCCGGCCAGGCCATCAGGATCAGGATCAGGAAGGGCACGACGGTCCAGACGATCTCGACCGTGGTGTTCTCGTGGAACTGCGCGGGCTGGTGGCCAACCGACTTCCGGTGCGCGTAGATCGCGTAGAACATCGCCCCGAACACGGCCACGAAGATGATCCCGCAGATCACGAGGATCAGCGTGTTGAGGTCGTAGATGCGCGTGGCGATCTCGGTGACCGGCGGTTGCAGGTTGTACTTCGAGGCCGGCTCGTAGGCCGCGCCCTGGGCAAGGGCGAGCGACGCGGCGAGGGAGGCGGCGATCCCGGCGAGGATGGACGGGGCTCGGCTGCGGGCAGTGCGGTTCATGAAGACTCCGGAAGGCGTGGGCGTCTTGGCCTGTGAACTGGGGAAACGGTTGCCGCTCAGGCGGTCGCCGGGCGCGTCCCGACGAGGGTCTCGCAGCGCAGATGGCGGGCGAGCAGGCGCGCTGCGGCGCTGCGCTCGGCTTCGGTCATGTGTTCGCCGATCGGGTGCAGGCGACCGTGCGAGCGCAGGGCGAGCGCACCCTTGCGCGCGATGCCGGCGGGCAGCACGACCAGCCGGACCCAATCGGCATTGAAACGTTGCACGCTGGTGCGGCCGCGTACCGAACGGCGCACCTGCACTTCGCTGCCGGCGATCTCGACGGCCTCGAAATCGCCGTCGCGCTCGGCCAGCCACTGGGCGGCGGTGAGGATGAGCGCGATCTCGACGCCCGCGAACGGCAGCACCCACCAGCCACCGATCACCGCCGCACCCAGCGCGATCGCCGCCACCGGCACGCACATCGCGATCGCGACGCGCTGGCGCATCGCCGGCGAGAGCGAGCGGTTCGGGCGTACCACGACGCTGAGCGAGCCGGGGTCGCGCTCGAACGCGGTGGACGATGTCAGTGCCGCGGTGATCGCGATCGATCCCGCAGCTGCCTCGATGGTAGTGATCTCGAATCTCCCGGCCGTGTCACGGCCCCGACAGGCTCGACGCGGACAGCGACCTGCGGCGGCGCTGTCCTGCGGTGGCCGCGAGCCTCGCCCGCAGCCCGGCTCCGGCAGGGCGCCAGGCCGACGGGCCGGGTAGCACACGGCCTCTTTTATCGGCCCGAAATCTAGCACAGCCCCTGCTGCGGCATCAACCGAACGGGCGCGTCCCGGCCACCGGCGCGCGCGCGGCTGCCGCCGGTGGCCCGAGGGCCGAGACCAGCCCGGCGAAATCGAGCTGCAGGGCGGGGGCCAGCGGGCCGCCGCGCCCGAGGTGGGCGAGCCGCGGCAACGGCATCCAGGCGTCCAGCGTGGCGAGGTTCTCCTCGGCGCGCTCGTAGGCGGGATCGACGGCGCTGGCCACCCAGCCCGCGAGCCGCAAGCCCCGTCGCTCGATCGCCTCCGCGGTGAGGAGCGCGTGGTTGATGCAACCCAGCCGCAACCCGACCACCAGCAGCAGCGGCAGGCCGATCGCGGCCGCCAGTTCGGCGGTGTCCGCGATGCCTCCGGCATCGGACCGCGCGCGCAGCGGCACGCGGAAGCCCCCGACCCCCTCGACGAGCAGCCGATCGCAGCGGGCCGCCACGCGGCCCACTGCCTGCAGGATCGGCTCCGGCTCGATCGCGACCCCCGCCTCGGCCGCGGCCAGGTGCGGCGCGATGGCGGGCTCGAAGCGGTAGCAGTTCGCGTCCGACAGCGGGAGGGGAATGCTGGAGGCCGCGATCGCGGACTCGATGTCCTCCCAGCGCGGCCCATGCGGCCCGGGCTCTGCGCCCGAGGCGATCGGCTTGAGTACGGCGACCCGGGCGCCGTCCCGGGCGAGTATCCGGCCGAGCGCCGCGCAGCCGTAGGTCTTGCCCACGCCGGTGTCGGTACCGGTCACGAACAGCCCCCGCGCCCCGCTCATTTCGTGCCCCGGGCGGAGGGGTCGAAGCGCACGATCGCGCGCCCGTCGGCGCTGCGCCGCGCCTCGGCGCGCCACGCATGCCCGTAGACCACCTCGTAGGTCGCGGGCAGGCGGCCCTCGCGCCGGTAGCGCTCGTAGGCGGCCTCCACCCTCGTCCACGCGTCGCGCCCCATCAGGCCGGCACGGCGGCCCGCGGTCGCATTGCGCGCCCCGATCGCCTTGAGGTCGCGCATGACCGCGCGCAGGTCGGGATAGGTCATCGTGATCCGCTCCATGTCGATCACCGGGTCGGCGAACCCCGCCGCCACGAGCATGTCCCCGATGTCGTGCATGTCGGCGAACCGGCTCACGTGGCTGTAGCCATCGACCGCCGCGAAGGCCTCTCGCAATTCACGCAGCGTGTCGGGCCCGAAGGTGCTGAACATCGCGAGCCCACCGGGACGCAGCACGCGCGCGAATTCCGACAGCGCGCCGGGCAGGTCGTTCACCCACTGCAGCGCCAGGTTCGACCACACGAGGTCGAAGCAACCCGGCCCGAACGGCAGGCGCTGCAGGTCGCCACCCACCGCCCACAGCGGCCGCATGCGCGAGAGCCACGCCCGCAGCGGGCCGCCCGCGCGGGCGCGCGCCTGCTCGAGCATGGGCAGCGCGACGTCCATCGCGATGCGCTGCGCGCGGGGATACCGGCGGGCGAGCATCTCGGCGCCGCGGCCGGTCCCGCAGCCCGCGTCCAGTACCCGGGTCGGATCCAGCCGAACCAGGTCCAGCCGCTCGGCCATGCGATCGCCGACCTCGCGCTGCAGCACCGCCGCCTCGTCATAGCCCGCGGCCGCCTGCGAGAACGAGCGACGCAGGGTCCCGGGGTCGAGGCGATGCGGCTCGGCGGGGCTCTCGGGGCGGCGGGAGGAGGCAGGGGTGGACGGCGGATTCATCGGGGTCGGTTCGAGGCGAGGCCGGCGGCGGGCGGCGGACGGCACGGCCGGACATGCCGCGCGCACCTGCGGGGTGCTCGGGCACCCCGCTGCAGGCACCGCGGGGCGGGCGTCCCGATCGGGAGGGCCACCGGGCGGGCTGGACGGCGAGGTTCAGCCGTCGGCGAGGGAGATGATCGCATCGCGCACGCGATCCGCGTGCGCGAGCGGCGCTGCATGGCCGGCAGCAGGCAGGCGTACGCATCGCGCCGCGGGCAGTTGCATCGCCCATCGCTCCCCGGCCTCGGCGGATACGACCGCGTCGCCTTCGGCCTGGAGCAGCACGGTCGGCTGGGGCCAGGCTCGCGCGGCGCGGAGGTCGGCCGCGCCCAGCAGCGCGAGCGCGGCGACGAGCGCACCGGGCTCGGCGTCGGCACAGCGCAGGGCACGCAGCCTGCGTGCCATCGCCGCCGGCACCGGCTCGCCCAGCGCCGAGAGCGCGCAGAGGCGTGCGAAGGCAGGCTCCACGCCACCGTGGGCGAGCCGGGAGAACGCCGCGAAGTCGGCCGCCGGCATCGCGCAGGGCCAGTCGGCTGCCGTGACGAATCGCGGCGTCGCGGCCACCAGGACCAGCGCGCCGACCTCGTCCGGATACCTCCGCGCCCACTCGGCGGCGAGCTGCGCGCCCATCGACCAGCCGACCAGGCCGATCGGCGGCTCGCCCGCCTGCTGCCGCAACGCGCCCAGCCAGGCGTCGAACAGCCGCTCGGCGAGGACGGACGCATCGACCGGATCGCCAAACCGCGCGTGGGCGGCAGCCAGCGCCCGACCCGACTCGCCCGTGAACGGGGCCATCGCGCGCGCGGACAGGGACGCGGGCAACGCGCGCAGCAGCGGCTCCCACACGCCCGCGGAGAACCCCCATCCGGGCAGCAGCCACCAGCACCGCGGGCGGGTGCCGTCGTGCCCGCCCGACCGGGCGGCCGCCGCGGTGCCGCGGGTCATCGAGCCGCGGCCAGGCCGGCGCGCTCGGTCGCGACCTCGTGCAAGGCCGTGACCAGCCGATCGATGTCGTGCGGGCCGTGCGCCGCCGAGAGGGAGATTCGCAGGCGCGCGGTGCCGACCGGAACGGTCGGAGGGCGGATCGCAGGCACGAGCAACCCGCGGGCGGCGAGCGCCTCGCTCCAGCGCACCGCTTCGACCGACTCGCCGACGATCAGCGGCTGGATGGCGGTGGACGACCCGGCCAGCCGACCGGCAGGCAGGGCCGCAAGGCCCACGCGCAGGCGGGCGATCGATTCCGCGAGCCGCGCGCGCAGGTCCTGTCCCGCCGCGATGCGCTCGAGCGAGGCGGCGAGCGCCACCGCAAGCGCCGGCGGGGAGGCCGTGGTGTACACCGAGGTGCGGGCCTTCTGCACCAGCCAGTCGACCAGTTCGGGCGCACCCGCGACGAAGGCGCCGGCCACGCCGGCTGCCTTGCCCAGGGTGCCCATGTAGATCACCCGCTGCGCGCAGCGGCGAGGGTCCAGCCCCAGTTCCGCGAGGCTGCCCCGCCCATCGCCCAGCACGCCGAAGCCATGGGCGTCGTCGACCATCAACCACGCGTCGTGGCGCTCGGCCAGCCCGAGCAGTTCGCGCAGTGGCGCGAGGTCGCCATCCATGCTGAACACCGCATCGGTGGCGATGAGCCGCCGCCGCGCCGGCGTGCGCTCGAGCGCGCGAGCGAGCGACGAGGCGTCGGCATGCGCGTAGCGCACGAGCCGGGCGCGGGCGAGCAGCGCGCCGTCGTTCAGGCAGGCGTGGTTGAGGCGGTCGGCGAACATCACGTCGCCGCGCCCGAGCAGCGCGCCCGCCACGCCGAGGTTGGCCATGTAGCCGCTCGAGAACAGCAAGGCGGCCGGCAGCCCGCACCATCGGGCGAGCGCTGCCTCCAGTTCGGTGTGCGCAAGCGTGTGCCCGGTCAGCAGGTGGGAGGCACCCGCGCCGACGCCATGGCGCGCCACGCCCTCGACCAGCGCCTGCGCGAGCACGGGATCGGCCGCGAGCCCGAGGTAGTCGTTGCTGCAGAAGGACAGCAGGGGGACGCCGTCGACGACCACCCGCGCGCCCTGCGCCGAGGACAGGGTGCGCCGGTGGCGCAGCAGCCCCGCCGCCTCCAGCGCCCCGAGTTCGCGCGCGAGCCGCGCGAGTTCCGCCGGCCGCTCCTGCGTCGTGGCCATCGCGCGCGACGGGCGTGCGTTCAGGCAGTTCCCTCGCCGTGCAGGCCGAGTCGCTCGAACAGCGCACGATCGCGTTCGGCCTCCGGGTTGCCCGTCGTGAGCAGGCGCTCCCCGTAGAAGATCGAGTTCGCCCCGGCAAGGAAGCACAGCGCCTGCAACTCGTCGGACATCGCCTCGCGCCCCGCGGACAGGCGCACCTTCGCCCGCGGCATGGTGATGCGGGCGGCAGCAATCGTGCGCACGAATTCGAACGGATCGAGGGCCGCCTGGTCCGCCAGCGGCGTGCCCTCCACCCTCACGAGATTGTTGATCGGCACGCTCTCCGGGTAGGGGTCGAGACTCGCCAGCGTCGCGATCAGGCCCGCGCGCTGGCCCCGGCTCTCGCCCATGCCGACGATGCCCCCGCAGCACACCGAGAGCCCGGCCTCGCGTACGCCGGCGAGCGTATCGAGCCTGTCCTGCTGGGTGCGGGTGGTGATGACCTCGCCGTAGAACTCCGGCGCGGTGTCGAGGTTGTGGTTGTAGTAGTCGAGTCCCGCCTCGCGCAACTGCTCGGCCTGCCCCGGGCGAAGCAGCCCGAGCGTGGCACAGGTCTCCATCCCGAGTCCGCGCACCGCGCGCACCATCTCGACCACCCGGTCGAGGTCGCGCGGCTTCGGACCCCGCCAGGCCGCGCCCATGCAGAAGCGGGTGGCTCCCGCCTCGCGAGCCGCGCGGGCGGCCTCGAGCACTGCATCGACCGAGAGCAGCGGCTCGTTGTCCACGCCGGTGCCGAAGCGCGCGGACTGGGGACAGTAGCCGCAGTCCTCGGGGCAGCCGCCGGTCTTGATCGACAGCAGCGTCGAGCGCTGCACCGCATTCGGGTCGTGGTGTGCGCGGTGGACCTGCTGCGCACGAAACAGCAGGTCGCCGAACGGCTGCTCGAACAGCGCGAGTACCGACTCGCGGGTCCAGGCGGCACCGCCTTCGGAGGTTTGCGCGC
>CAIKXV010000052.1 GCA_903831455.1 uncultured Pseudomonadota bacterium
CGCTGGCTCGGTCGGGTCGAAGTGCAGACCACCGACGGACGCCGCCTCGAACAGCGGGTGGACACGCCCAAGGGGGACCCGGGCAACACGCTGACCCGCCCCGAACTCGAGGACAAGGCGCTGCGACTGGCCGCCTGGGCGGACGGCGCCACCGAATCCGAAATGCGCAAGGTCATCCAGCGCTGCTGGGCCCTGCACGACCAGAAGGATGTCCAAGGATGGCTGGCATGAATACGACTACCCCAGGCATGGTCTGCTCGACCCGCGCCACCCCGGGCCCGCGCGCGACCCGCGCGCGGCGGAGCATCGGTGCCGGTTTGCTGGCCGCCGCGCTGGCGCTGCCCGCCCTCGCGCTGGCCCAACCGCAGTGGCCGCTCAAGCCGGTGCGCATGCTGGTGCCCTGGCCGCCCGGAGGCTCCAACGACATCGTCGCGCGCGCGATCGCCCCGCGCATGTCGGAGACGATCGGCCAACAGGTCGTCATCGAGAACCGCGGCGGCGCGGCGGGTACCGTCGGCGCCGAGGTGGTGGCGCGTGGCGAGCCCGACGGGCACCTGCTCATGCTGCACTCGGTCACGCATGTCTCCAACGCCACGCTCTACCGCAAGCTGCCGTACGACACGCTCAAGGATTTCACGCCGGTGGGCATGGTCTCGACCCAGCCCACCCTGCTCGTCGTGCACCCGTCCTTCCCGGTGAAGTCGGTGAAGGACCTGCTGGCCATCGCGCGCGCGCGCCCGAAGGAGGTGTTCTACGGCTCGGCCGGCAACGGCAGCGCGCCGCACCTGTCGATGATGCTGTTCTCCATGGTCGCCAAGGTGGAACTCGTGCACGTGCCCTACAAGGGCGGCGGGCCGGCGATGGCTGCGCTGCTCGGAGGAGAGGTGCCGCTGATGATCGCCACCGTGCCCAGCGTGATGGGCCAGATCAAGGCGGGCAAGCTGCGCGCGGTGGCTACCGCCTCCTCGCGCCGGCTGCAGTCGCTGCCGGATATCCCCACCATCTCGGAATCCGGCCTGCCCGGCTACGAGATGAGCCCCTGGATGGGCATGTGGGCTCCTCGCGGCATGCAGCGTCCGCTGGCCGAGCGCATCAACGGCGCGCTCAACAAGGTGCTGGCGATGCCCGACGTGCGCGACGCGCTCCTGCAGCAGGGCCTCGAGCCGTGGGCGATGAGCGTCGACGAGTTCGCGAAGCTGCTGCCGCGCGAACTCGACCGGTACGCGAAGCTGATCACCCTCTCCGGCGCCCGGGTCGACTAGCCGTCGATACGGTGACAGGCCTGCGCGCGATGCCCGGCGTCGCCCGGGGGCCCTCCTCGGCCTGCCCTGCATGAAACTGCACCTGAGCGATACCGCCGGCCTCAACGCCATCACCGGGCACGGTCCGGGCCATGTGCTGGTCAACGGGCAGCGCCACGAGTCGCCGCTGCTGCTCGAACCGACGCGCCCCCCCGAGCCCATGCCCGACCTCGTGCTCGCGGGCCTGCGCGCCGAACTGTTCGACGCGATCGCACGGCGCGATGAGGTACCCGAGATCGTGTTGCTGGGTACCGGGGCACGCCTGCGCTTTCCGCCGATGGCCCTGCTGCGTCCCCTGTCGGGGGCGGCCATCGGGTACGAGGTGATGGATACCGCGGCCGCCTGCCGCACGTACAACATCCTGATGGGCGAAGGACGGCGCGTGCTTGCGCTGCTGCTGTTCGACGCCTAGTCGCCGCCGAGGGCTGCAGGGCGGGCGCAGCGGCGGCCCGGGCGGCCCACCGCTGCCGCGAGCGAGACCCCGCCCGCCACCGGCGATCAGGCGGGAAGGCCGGCGAGCACCCGCACGTGCGCGCGCACGCTGCCCGCCAGCGCCTCGAGGTTGTAGCCGCCCTCGAGCACCGAGACGATCCGCCCGGCGCAGTGGCGATCGGCCACGGCCATCAGTTGCCGGGTCACCCACGCGTAGTCGTCCTCGACCCAGCCCAGCCCGGCGAGGGGGTCGTCCCGATGGGCATCGAAGCCCGCCGAGATGAACAGCATCTGCGGCTGGAAGCGCTCGAAGGCCGGGAGCCACTCGCGCTCGACGGCCGCGCGCAGCGCGCGCCCATCGGCTCCCGAGGACAGGGGTACGTTGACCATGCGCTCGCCTCGCCCGTCCACCCCGCTGTACGGGTAGAGCGGGTGCTGGAAGGTGGAGGCCATCATCACCCGCGGCTCGTCCCGGAAGATGTCCTCGGTGCCGTTGCCGTGATGCACGTCGAAGTCGACGATCGCCACCCGATCGAGCCCGTGCGCCGCCAGCGCGTGGGCTGCGCCCGTCGCCACGCCGTTGAAGATGCAGAAGCCCATCGGCCGACCGTATTCCGCATGGTGCCCCGGCGGACGCACCGGGCAGAACGCGTTGGCCACCTCGCCGGCCACCACGCGGTCGGTGGCGCGCACCACGGCGCCCGCGGCGTGGCGTGCCGCCGACAGCGAATGCGGGTTCATCGCGGTATCCGGATCGAGCTGGCGCAGGCCCCGCTCGGGAGCCGCCTGCACGATGGCCGCGACGTAGCGCGGATCGTGCACGCGCTCGAGCTGCTCGAGGCTTGCCTCGGGCGCCTCCTCGCGCTCGATTGCCGCGCCCAGTTCGGCATCCGCGCGCAGCATGGTCTCGATGGCATCCAGGCGCTGGGGGCACTCGGGATGCCCCGCACCCATGTCGTGGAGGCGGCAACTTTCGTGGGTCAACCAGGCTGTCGTCATGGCGTCCGTTCGCGGGGAGGTTGTTCGCGGGATTTCGCTGGCCGCGCAGGGCCGGAGTCCCGCGCGCAAGGGGCGTGCGCCGCTCGACCCGGCGTCTGCCCGCCACGGATGCGGGCCGCTCGGGGGCGGCATCCGGCCCGGCACGGCCGGTGGCGGCTGGCGGGAGCCCGGGCCTCGTCCGCCACCCGCGTGCGACCGACGCCAGTGTAGCGCCCTGCCGTCCGGGCGCGCACTCGAGCAGCGCTCCGCGCGCGTCCCCCGGGCCGTCCGGTCGTGCACCTGCCTGCCCGCGACCGCACGGCCCGGCGCCGGTGCAGGGGCGGTGGCGCCGCTCGAGAGCGGCGGGGGTTTCGGCCGCACCCGTGCAGTCCTTCACGCCCGACGAACTGGACGGGCCGGACGGCGAGCCTCGCCGTCACCGATTCGATCACCATCCGGGGGCCGCGGCGATGGAACGCACTGTCGTGGCGGACCACGCGTGCGGCAGTCTCCGCCGCGCCGTCCGTTGGTCCGGCCCCGGGTGCCGTTCGCGGGCATCCGGCCCCTCGCGCCGAGCCGATATCGATACCCTCGCCGTCGGGCGGCCTGCCCGCGCGATCCGTCGCGCGTCCGCCCCACCCGTCCCCTCCACTCCGACCAGCGTCCCCATGTCCACTCCCCTGCAGCGCGTCATCGACCAGGTCGGCACCGTCGTCCTCGGCAAGCAGCCGCAGGTTCGCCTGGCCCTGGCCTGCCTGCTGGCGCGCGGCCACCTGCTCGTCGAGGATCTCCCGGGCGTCGGCAAGACCACCCTCGCGCAGGCGATCGCCCGCAGCCTCGGCCTCGCCTTCCAGCGCATCCAGTTCACCAACGACCTGCTGCCGGCGGACATCCTCGGGGTCTCGGTGTTCGATTCGACCCGCCAGGCCTTCACGTTCCACGCCGGGCCGGTGTTCGCCCAGATCGTGCTCGCCGACGAACTCAACCGCGCGACGCCGCGCACGCAGAGCGCGCTGCTCGAAGCGATGGAGGAGCGCCAGGTCACGGTCGAGGGCTCCACGCGCGAGCTGCCCGACCCCTTCTTCGTGATCGCCACGCAGAACCCGTCGCACCAGCTGGGAACCTTCGATCTGCCGGAGTCGCAGCTCGACCGCTTCCTCGTGCGCATCCGCCTGGGCTACCCGGATGCGGCGGCCGAGCGTGCGCTGCTCGCCGGCGAGGATCGCCGAAGCCTGCTCGCCGTCCTGCCGCCCTGCCTGGATCCCGCAAGCCTGCGCGCGCTGCAGGACGAGGCACGCGCCGTGCACGCCTCGGGCCCGCTGCTCGACTACGTGCAGGCGCTGGTGACCGCCACGCGCGCGACGACGGAGCTCGCGCACGGACTCTCGCCCCGCGGCGGCCTCGCGCTGCTCGCGTGCGCTCGCGCGTGGGCGCTGATCGACGGCCGTCGCCATGTCGAACCCGAAGACCTGCAGGCCGTGTTCCCGGGCGTGGCTGCGCATCGCCTGCAGGCGGCTGGCAGTGGCGACAGCGCATCGACGGATGCGCGGATCGCACGGCTGCTCGCGGAAGTCCCGCTGCCCTGAGCGCGCCAGGGCACGTCCGGATGACCCTGCCGAGTCACGACGGCGCGCCGGCCGACGACCTGCAGGCGCCTGCGGCGTCGGGCGGGGCGCGCGCGGAGCCGCCCGTATCCCGCGGCCGTGGCGGGGCGCCTGTCCCCTCGGCTGTCCGGCCGTCGGCCGCCGCGTTGCGGAGCGCGGGCCCGGGCACGCGGCTGCGGGCGTGGCTGATGCCGTGGCGAGGACGCGTCGCCATGCCCTTCGTGCTGACCCAACGGCGCATCTACCTGCTGCCCACGGGCCAGGGCCTGCTGTTTGCCGGCGTCCTGCTCGTGATGCTCGTCGGCTCGGTCAACTACGCCCTCAACCTCGGCTACGCGCTCACCTTCCTCCTTGGCTCCATCGCCGCCACCTCGGTGCTCCAGGCGTTCCGCACGCTGGTCGGCCTGTCGGTGGACGTGCGGCCCGCGCAGCCCGTCTTTGCCGGGGAGACCGCCACGTTCGAGGTCAAGCTGGAGGCTCCGGCTGGCGCCTATCGCCACTCGGTCGGCGCGGTGTTCGCCGGGGGGCCACCCGCGCTGGCCGACTGCCCCGGTGGTGGCGCGGGCGTGATGCACCTGCAGGTCGAGGCGCCGCGCCGAGGACGGCTGTGGCCCGGGCGGCTGACCGTGTTCACCCGCTATCCGCTGGGGCTGGTGTATGCCTGGTCCTACGTGGAGCCGGACCGCCACGGGCTGGTGTATCCGCGCCCCGAGCATCCGGCCGCACCGCTGCCGCCCGCCGAGGATGGCACCGGCACGCGCGAGCGCCGCAGCGGCGGCGACGACGACTTCTCCGGGCTGCGTCCATGGCGAACCGGGGAATCCACCCATCGCATCGCGTGGAAGGCGGTGGCGCGGGGCAGCGGACTGCTGGCCAAGCAGTTCGAGGGCGAGAGTGGACACGACCTGTGGCTCGACTGGCACCGCCTGCCGCCCGGTCTTTCGCTCGAGGCGAGGCTGTCGCGACTCGCGCGATGGGCCGTCGATGCGCAGGCCGCAGGCCACGCCTTCGGGCTGCGGCTGCCCGGCCGCGAGATCGAACCGGACACGGGACCCGCCCACCTTGACCGCGTGCTCACCGCACTCGCGCTGTACGAGCCGCAATGAGCGACCGCGCGCCGTCCACTCCCCCGGCCGCGCCCATGGCGGATGCGCCGTCGACCCCGCGCACCGCGGCACGCATCGACGCGCGCCGCGAGGCCCTGTGGGCCGTTCCGGTGATCGCGCTGCTCGGCGCACCCTGGATGCTCGGCGTACGTCCGGGCTGGATGCTCGCCGGGATCGCCCTCGGCCTGTGGCGACTCGTGTCGGTCGCGCGTCGACTGACCTCGGCGCGCCAGCACGAGGTGGTGTTCGCCCCGTCGCGGGCGGCCGACGGCTGGCTGCTGGTCTCCCTGCTGCTCGTCGCGGCGCCGCACGCGCAGCGCCTGCCGATCTGGCTGACCGTCGTGGTGGCCATCGCCTTCGGGTGGCGCACGCTCACGCGACTCGGGCGTCTCGCCGCCCCGCCGCGCTGGCTGGTGCCCCCGCTCGCCGCAGCCGTCAGCCTCGGGGTCTACCTGCAGTACGGCACGCTGTTCGGCCGCGACGCGGGCGTGGCCCTCCTCTGCCTGATGGCGGGGCTCAAGCTGCTCGAGCTGCGCGCACGGCGGGATGCCAACGTCCTCGTGTTCCTCGCCTGCTTCCTCGCGCTCACGCACCTCCTGTATTCGCAGTCGTTGCCGGTTGCGCTGTTCTCGGTCGCCGCGGTGGTGGCGATCGCCACCTCGATGATCGGCCTGCAGCAACGCGAGCCCAACCTGCGCGCGAGCGCCGCCACGGCACTGCGGCTGACCGTCCAGTCGCTGCCGCTGATGGTGGTGATGTTCGTCCTGTTCCCGCGCCTGCCCGGCCCGCTCTGGAGCCTGCCCCGCGACACCGGGAGGGCGGTGACCGGGCTCTCCGACTCGATGAGCCCCGGCAGCTTCGGCTCGCTGTCGGCCTCGGCCGAAGTGGCCTTTCGCGTCGAGTTCAAGGGGCCGGTGCCCAGGCCGTCGCAGCTCTACTGGCGCGGACCCGTGTTCTGGGCATTCGACGGCCTGACCTGGAGCGCCGGCCCTGAGATCGAGTCGCATCGCGAGGGTCCGCTGACGGTGCAACCGTTGTCCGCGCCGATCGAGTACGCGATGACGCTCGAGCCCCATGACGAGCGCTGGCTGCTGGCGCTGGACATGCCGGTGGCCGTACCGCCGGAGGGTCGCATCAGCCAGGACTACCAGTTGCTGGCCCACCAGCCGGTCCGGACCCGCCTGCGCTACGAGGGACTCGCCTCGGTGGCCTATCGGGCCGGGGCCGGGGAGTCGGCCGACTCACTGGCGCGGGGCCTGCAACTGCCCACCGGCTTCAATCCGCGTACGCGGGAACTCGCCCGCTCGATGCGCGCGCAGGCCGGCTCGGAGCGGGCCTATGTCGAGGCCGTGCTGCAGCGTTTCAGCACCGAGGACTATTTTTATACCACGCAGCCGCCACTGCTCGCGGGCCCCCACACGGTCGATGCCTTCCTGTTCGACACCCGGCGGGGATTCTGCGAACACTATGCCTCGGCCTTCGCGGTGATGATGCGCGCGGCCGGCATCCCGGCGCGGGTGGTCACGGGCTACCTGGGCGGCGTCGTCAATCCGGTCGGCAACTACCTCGTCGTGCGGCAGGCGGAGGCGCACGCGTGGAACGAGGTCTGGCTGCAGGGACAGGGCTGGGTGCGCGTCGATCCGACGGCCGCGGTGTCGCCCTCGCGCGTGCAATCCGGGATCGCGGCCTCGGTTCCCGAGGCCGATCCGCTGCCGATGCTCGTGCGCGGCAACGTGCCGCTGCTCTCGCGGGTCGGGTTCACGCTCGACGCGGTCACCAATGCATGGAACCAGTGGGTGCTCGCGTACAACGCCCAGCGGCAGCGCTCCCTGCTCCAGGACCTGGGCCTCGATGCACCGGACTGGCAATCGCTGTCGCTGCTGATGGTCGGGGCCGTCTGCGTCGTGGCACTGCTGACCGGCGTCCTCGTCCTGCGCGCCGGCCCCCGCCGACGACTCGACCCGGAGGCTGCCCTGTGGGATCGATTGTCCCGGCGACTGGCAAGGTCAGGGCTTGCGCGCGAACCCGGCGAGGGGCCGCGTGCATGGGCGGCGAGGGTGGGTTCCGCGCGCCCGCCCCTCGCCGCCGCGATGAACGCGATCGCGCAGCGCTACATCGACCTGCGCTACGGTTCCCCACCCGATCCGCGCGATCGCGCGCGCAGCCGCCGCGCCCTCGCGCGCGCGATCGACGCCCTCGAGCCCTGATCGCCGCGCGCTCGCCACTGGGCGGCGATGACCCCGACCGGCGGCTGTTCACCCGACGGTCGGCGTCCTGATCGACGCGAGACGACGACGGCAACGAGGGGGATGTTCCCTCCGGACCGATTCGCCCCGCCCCCTTCGCCGGGCCCGCGCGGGAGGACGTGAAGACCGGCCTCAAGTCCGCCGACGCGGTGCCGCTATTGTCGTGATGCACGGTTCTGCGCGCCCGCCCGAATGAATCCCGCCCCTGCCCCCTCGACGAACGCCGAAGCCTCGGCGACCGACGAAACCCCAACCGCCCGCACCGGTGCCGCGCAAGCGTCCGACACCACGCCCGATACGGCGCCTGCGGGCACCGACGCCGAACGTCGGGTCGCGGCCGCGAGGGCCGCCGTGGCGGCCCTGCTCGCACGCCTGCAGACCCGCCAGCGCATCACCGTGGTGGCGACGGCCGTCGCCCAGTCCGTGACCCAGGACGAAGCCCACATGCCTATCCGTCCCACTGTGTTGATGTGGAGCCCGGGTCTCTTTCACGCAGGTCTCGAAACCGAGCTCGTCGAGTTGCGTGCCTTTCGCCTTCCTCATTCACAAGTCCCGTTCCTCCCAACC
>CAIKXV010000053.1 GCA_903831455.1 uncultured Pseudomonadota bacterium
ACATCCTGATGCGCTACTACACCACGCCATCGGTGAAGGAGGCGCGCAAGTCGGTGTTCTGGTCGCTGTTCTTCATCTTCCTGCTGTACTTCACCGCGCCGGCACTGGCGGTCCTGGCCAAGTTCGACATCTACACGCTGCTGGTGGGCGACAAGTTCGCCGAACTGCCGGCCTGGGTGGCGGCCTGGAACAAGATCGACCCGCGGCTGCTGTCGGTGGTGGACATCAACAAGGACGGCATCGTGCAGTTGGCCGAGATCACGCTGGGCCAGGACATCATCGTGCTGGCCACGCCCGAGATCGTCGGCCTGCCGTACGTGATCTCCGGCCTGGTGGCGGCCGGCGGATTGGCGGCGGCGCTGTCGACCGCGGACGGCCTGCTGCTCACCATCGCCAACGCGCTGTCGCATGACGTCTACTACAAGATCGTCAACCCCGACGCGTCGACGAAGGTGCGGCTGGCGGTGGCCAAAGGGCTGCTGCTGGTGGTGGCGATCATCGCGGCCTACGTGACCTCGCTCAATCCGGGAGACATCCTGTTCCTGGTGGGGGCGGCGTTCTCGCTGGCGGCCTCGGCGTTCTTCCCCGCGCTCGTGCTGGGCGTGTTCTGGAAGCGCGCCAACAAGGCCGGTGCGATCGCCGGCATGCTGGTCGGACTGGGTGTGTGCATGCTCTACCAGGTCGGCACCTACCCGTTCTTCCAGGGGCTCACCGGCTGGAAGATGGGCCTGTGGTTCGACATCGCGCCGATCTCCGCGGGCATCTTCGGGATGCCGGCCGGGTTCATCACGCTGATCGTGGTGTCCCTGCTGACCGCGGCGCCTGACGAGAAGACCCAGCAGATGGTCGAGAACGTCCGGTACCCGGTGCTCGGCAACGAGGCCAAGGTCTAGCGCCTGGCGCGGGTTGAAGTCCCGGAAAGGCCCGCGCGAGCGGGCCTTTCCGTTTGTATCGGCGCGACGGCAACCGTGCGCCGTGCCTCTCCAGCGCACCCCGCGCGTTGCCTCGCGCGATGCGGTCGATCCGCGCCGGTGCGCTGCGGACGGTTATCGGCTGCAACGGGCATGCCGCCGCCCGGAGCCGGGTTCACGCCAGGGACGACTCGTGCAGGCCTGCGGGCCCCGCGGGCGCGGTGGGTGATCGCGGTGCCCGCAGCGACGGGCGGGACGTGCGCGGCGCGTCCGGCATACACTCGGCCGGAGACCGTGGAGCGGGGTGGGGTAGGACATCGTGAACAGACTGCAGCCGAGTGTCCGGGGGGGCGATGCCCGCTCCCGGGATCCGGGAAACGCTCGCCGGCGGCTCCTGGGCCTGGCGGGCGCGGCGGTGCTGGGCCGGGCGGGTGGGTCCGTCGCCTCCGAAGATGCGCCCGACGTCAAGGTCCCCTACGTGCCGACGCCGTGGCCGGTGGTGGCCGCCATGCTCGAGCTGGGCGAGGTGGGCCCGCGCGACCTGTTGATCGACCTCGGGTCCGGTGACGGGCGGCTGGTGATCGAGGCGGCCCGCGCGCGGGGCGCGCGCGGCCTGGGCGTGGAACTCGATGCCGATCTCGTGCAGGTGAGCCAGTCGGAGGCGCGCCGCCTCGGTGTGGCGGACCGCGTCCGTTTCCTGCGTCAGGACCTCTTCGAGACCGATCTCACGCCGGCCACGGTGATCACGCTCTACCTGCTGCCGCCGGTGATGATGGCGCTGCGGCCGCGCCTGGCGACCGGCCTCGCGCCCGGCACCCGGATCGTGTCGCACGACTTCACCCTGGGCGACTGGGTCCCGGACCGCGGCATGAAGATCGACGTGCCGGAGAAATCCTACGGTCCGCCCTACAGCACGATCCACCTGTGGGTCGTCCCGGCCTTCGTGCAGGGGCGCTGGCAGGGCCGCTTCGGCAGCGGGTCGGCCGAGCAGGCGTGGGCGCTCGACCTGCAGCAGCAGTTCCAGCGGGTGAGTGGCACGATGACCGTGCGCGGGCGCACCGCGCGGATCGACTCCGCCGAGCTCTCCGGCCGTCGCGTCGTGGTCGCGGCCCTGATCGAGGGGGCCGGTGGTCGTGAGCGCCACCAGTTCCAGGGCGAGGTCCGCGCCGGGCTGCTGGAGGGTCACTGGCGGGTGGAGGGCGCGGGCGCATCCGGCAAGGCGGTGGCCGTGCATGTCACGCGCGGAGAGCGGCCGCCGGCGGCTTCAAGATGAATCCGACCGTCGCGGGGCCTGTCCCCCACCGGGCCGGACCGCGCGCCGACGACAGCCGCCGACGGCTGCTCGCGGGGCTTGTCAGCCTTCCGCTGCTGCCTGCGTCGGCGCGCGCGCAGCCGGTGCCGCTCGACGTGCCTTTCGTGCCCTCCGGCGAGGAGACGGTCGAGCGCATGCTCAGGATGGCCGCCGTCGGTCCGGAGGATCGGCTGATCGACCTCGGGTCGGGCGATGGCCGGATCGTGATCGCTGCGGCGCGGCAGTTCGGCACGCGTGGCCTCGGTGTCGAACTGGACCCGGGACGCTGGGCCGCCGCGCAACGCAACGCGGAGCGCTCGGGCGTCGCCGATCGCGTCCGTTTCGAGCGGGCGGACCTGTTCGAGACCGATCTGTCGGCGGCCACCGTGATCACGATGTACCTGCTGCCCGCGGTCAACCTGCGCCTGCGTCCGCGCCTGCTGGCGCTGCGACCGGGCACGCGCGTGGTCTCGCACGATTTCGACATGGGCGAGTGGCTCCCCGACCAGCGCGCGGATCGTGACGGGAGCACGGTCTACCTGTGGATCGTCCCGGCACGGGTGGAGGGAACATGGCGCTGGCGCATGCCCGACGAGGCGGGATTCTCGGTGCGCCTGCGCCAGCAGTTCCAGCTCATCCATGGCCAGGCCGAGCGCGATGAGGCGCCGGTCTGGTTGCAGGATGCCCGCCTGCGCGGAGCGGAGATCACCTTCACGCTGCTCGGGCAGACGTCCCGCGGCCCCTTTCGCCACGACTGCAGCGGCCGGGTCGAGGGAGACCAGATCGTCGGCTCCATCCGCACCCGCGCTGGCGAGGGCGCCAGCGCCCGGCCCCAGCCCTGGCGGGCCACGCGCGGGGTCTGACCGGAGTTCGTGGCGCACAGGACCCGCCCGAACGCGAGGGATGGCAGGTTGGCGCTACCATCCGCGCTGGGCCGAAGCGGGGGATGGCCCGATGCGCGCAGTCCGGCGAGCCGGGCTGCCTTCAGGTCGCGGCATGGCATCGCAGCGACCGTGTGGATCCGCTGATCCGCCACGTCGGAAGGACTCGCATGTCTCAAGGCACGGCAGTACCACGGCAGTCGCTCTCGGTATTCGACGCAACCGCCCTGATGGTCGGGATGGTGATCGGGGTGGGTATCTTCGGTACCCCGTGGCTGGTGGCCATCAACTCGCCCAGCGTCGAGTGGTATCTCGCGCTGTGGGTGATCGGTGGCCTGGTGTCGCTGCTCGGCGTGCTCTGTTATGCGGAACTCGCCGGTCGCCATCCCGACGCCGGCGGCGAGTACAACTTCCTCACGCGCGCCTACGGTCCGGGCCTGGGCTTCCTGTTCGCGTGGGGGCGCCTGACGGTGATCCAGGCGGGCATCATCGCGGCGATCGGGTTCCTCTTCGGCCAGTACATGAGCCGGCTCGCCCAGTTCGAAGGGTTCGGCTGGGCGAACCTCGGCGCCTACGGCGAGGCCCTGTGGGCGGCGATCCTCATCCTCGCGCTGTCGGCGGTGAACTACCTCGGCACCCGCCAGAGCACGATGCTGCAGAACGTGCTGACCGTCGCGCTGGTGCTCGCCTTCACCGTGATCATCGTGGTCGGCCTCACCGCCGAACCCGCGCAGGGCGGCCCTGCGCTGAGCAAGCCGTTCGATCCCGACCGCGCGGCCCTGGGGCTCGCCTTCGTGTTCGTGATGCTGACCTACGGAGGCTGGAACGAGACGGTCTACCTCTCCGGGGAACTGCGTAATCCGCAACGCAACATGGTCCGGGTGTTCCTCCTCGGGCTGGCGGTGGTCACGGTCATCTACCTGCTGCTCAACCTCGCCTACGTGAACGTGCTCGGCATCGACGGCGTTCGTGCCAGCCGTGCGGTGGGCACCGACATGATGAAGGCCGTCGCCGGGACCACGGGCGCGGTGATCATCACCTTCGTGATCGTCACCGAAATCGGTACCACGCTCAACGCGACCATCTTCACCGGTGCGCGCACCAACTATGCGCTGGGCCGCGACTTCCGGATCTTCGGCTTCATGGGCCGCTGGAACGACGCGCGCAACACGCCCGGCAACGCCATCGTCGTGCAGACCCTGCTGTCGCTCGCGCTGGTGGGCTTCGGTGCGCTGCAGAAGGACGGCTTCAAGGTCCTGGTCGAGTACACCGCACCGGTGTTCTGGAGCTTCATGCTGCTCAACGGGATCGCGCTCTTCGTCTTCCGTGCACGCGAGGGCCGGCCCACGAGTTCCTACGCGGTCCACTTCTATCCGGTGGTTCCCCTCCTGTTCTGCGCGTTCTGCGCGTACATGCTGTGGTCGGGCATCAACTACGCCAAGCTGAACGGGCTGATCGCCGTCGGCGTGCTGCTGGCGGGGATACCCGTCTACCTGTGGGCGCGGGCTGCCAACGACAGGGTCCGCTGAGCAACGCCGGCAGCGTGGCCCGGGCGATTCCGCGCAGGACGCGCGGGAGGGCTCGGTTAGACCGGTCCGAGCGACGCTTGGCCTGACGAGGAGATGCGATGAAACTGGTGACGTTTTCCGATGCGGCCGGCCCTCGGGTCGGCGTGCTCGAGGAGTCGAGCGGGACCGTGGTCGACCTGTCCGCGGCGGCGCCCGCGTTGCCGCGCGAGATGACGGCGTTCGTGGGCGCCGGCGCCGCTGCGCTTGGTGCCGCTCGCGCGGCACTGGGATCGGGGCAGGGCCGCCTGTCGATTGATTCGGTGCGGCTGGAGGCGCCCTTCCCCCGGCCGGCGAAGAACATCCTCTGCGTGGGCAAGAACTACCACGAGCATGCGAAGGAGTTCCACCAGTCCGGGTTCGATGCGAGCGCGGGCAAGGATGCGATCCCGGACGTGCCGATCATCTTCACCAAGTGGCCGAACTCGGTGATCGGGCCGAACCGGGCGATCCCCGGCAGCGAGGATCCGACCGCCTCGGTGGACTACGAGGGCGAGCTGACGGTGGTGATCGGGCGCACCGCGCGCCGCGTCCGGAAGGCCGATGCGCTGTCGCACGTGTACGGCTACACGATCATCAACGACGCGACCGCGCGTACGCTCCAGCACCGGCACAAGCAGTGGTTCCTCGGCAAGAGCCTCGATGGCTTCTGCCCGATGGGCCCTGCATCGTGACGGCCGACGAGATTCCCGATCCCACCCGCCTGCGCCTGCAGACCCGCGTGAACGGCGAACTGCGCCAGGATGCGCCGGTGTCCGACCTGATCTTCGACATCCCGACGCTGATCGAGGAGATCTCGGCGCTGATGACGCTGGAACCGGGGGACCTGATCGCCACCGGCACCTGCGCCGGGGTGGGCATCGGCTTCACTCCGCCGAAATACCTCGTCGCGGGTGACGTGGTGTCGATCACGATCGAGCCGATCGGCACGCTGGTCAACCCGGTGGCCTGAGCGGCGGATACGCGCCGGATGGCCATGCCCTTCCAGGTGCGACGGTGCGCCGGGGCCCTCGGGGCCGAGGTGCGGGGGCTCGACCTCTCCCGGCCGATCGACGGGCCGCTTGCGCAGGCGCTGCGCGAGGCCTGGCTCGAGCATCAGGTCCTGTTCTTCCGGGACCAGGTGCTCGATGCCGATCAGTACCTGGGCGTCGCCCGCTGTTTCGGCGAGCCGGTCGAGTATCCGTTCATTCGCGGGCTGGACGGCTACCCCACGATCACCCCGGTGATCAAGCTCGAACACGAGCGGCACAACTTCGGCGGCATCTGGCACGCCGACACCACCTATCTCGAGGAGCCGCCCAAGGGTTCGATGCTGCTGGCACGCGAGGTCCCGCCGTTTGGAGGCGATACGCTGTTTGCGAGCCAGTACGCCGCCTTCGAGGCGCTGTCGCCGGGCTTGCAGGCGATGCTCCTGGCCCTTCGGGCGGTGTCCAGTTCCGCCAGGGCCGACGTCAGCCGCACCCGCGAGGACCGCATCCGCGATACCGGCCGAACCGATGCGCGAGAGGTCTACCTCGCCGAGCATCCGGTGGTACGCACCCATCCGGAAACCGGCCGGCGTGCGCTCTACGTGAACGTCGCGCACACCGCGCGTTTCGCCGGCTGGACCGAGGAGGAGAGCGCACCCCTGCTCGCCTGGCTGTTCGCGCACCAGGTGAAACCGGAGTTCACCTGCCGTTTCGCCTGGTCGCCGGGATCGATCGCGCTGTGGGACAACCGCTGCGTGCAGCACAACCCGGTAAACGACTACCACGGCCATCGCCGCGTGATGCACCGCATCACGCTGCGCGGCGACCGGCCTCGGTGAGCGGGCGCGCGTCGGTGTCCGGCCGGGGCTGCAGCCGGGTAAGGTTGATGTAAGGGCGTTCGCGTAGCCTGCATGCCTGGATGTGGAAGCGGCGCCGCCGGCAGGCCCGGAGGGTGACGCAGGGAGAGGCTGCGCAGGATGAGCAGGGACGGTTCGGGCGAGGACGCGCGGCGGGAGATCGCGCGCGACAGCCATCGGCAGGTGGCAGGCGAATGGCCTGCCGGCACGAGAGGGTCCCGGAGGCAGGGCGCGTCCTCGGCGGCTCGTCGGGTCGTTGGCGTCGTGCTGGTCGCGGTGATCGCACTCGCGGGATGCCGACCGACGCCGCCTGCAAAGCCCGCCGCTTCCCGCGATCGCAGTACGACCGTACTGTCCGATCCCCAGCGCCAGTTCATCAGGGTCGAGGAGGTGGGCGGCAGTGGCGAGGCCGCCTCGCTGGCGATGCCCGGCCGTATCGCCTATCGACCGCAGGCCCTGTCCGCGGTCGGAGCCCCCTTCGCCGGGCGCATCCTGAGGGTGGCGGTACGACCCGGCGAACCCGTGCGTGCGGGTGCGCCGCTGGTGGTGCTGCAGAGCGCGGATGTCTCCGCGGTCCGCGCGCAACTCGAGCAGGCCACCGCCCGCAGCGCAGCGACGGAGGATCAGCTGCGCCGGCAGAACGAGATGATGGCCCGCGGCGTCGGCCTCGAAGCCGAGCGGGTGGAGGCGCAGGCCCGCGCTGCCGAGGCGCGGGCCGAACTCGAGCGTGCGCGACGTACCCTGGCGCTTGCCGGTGGCGGTGAAGCGGGCGAGGTGATCCTCCGGGCGCCCGCCTCCGGAGTGGTCGTCTCGGTGCGCGCCACGGCCGGCGCCGTGGCCGAACCGGCCGGCGAGCCGCTGGTGGAAATCGCCGATCCCACCCGGCTCTGGGTGGTCGCCGAGGTGGCCGAGCGCGACGTGCCCGGGGTCAGCCGCCAGCAGACGGCCCGGGTGCGGGTGCCCGCGGCCGACATCGAACTCGACGCGACGGTCGATGGCCTGGGTTCGCAGGTCGATCCGGAGTCGCGGCGCCTGCCCGTCTACCTCGCGCTGAAGGCGCCGATGCGCGGCCTCACCGCCGGCATGCTGGTCGAGGTACGGTTCGCGGGGACGCGCGAGGGCCTCTCCGTTCCGGTGTCGGCCGTGCTGATCAAGGATGGACGCCGACGGGTGGTCTACGTCGAGCGCGAGGATGGCCGCTTCGCCGCCCGTGAGGTTCGCACCGGACAGGTCGCGGGCGGCCGCGTGACCATCATCGAGGGACTCAGCCCGGGCGAGCGCGTGGTGGTGCAGGGAGCCCTGCTGCTCGACGGCGAGGCGGAGCAGTTGCTGTGATCCGGTCGCGGTCGGGGCGCGTTCGGCGCGCGGGCAGGCGATGCTGAGCCAGCTGATCCAGGCGTGCGTGCACCGGCGCGTGGCCGCGGTGTTCGTCACCCTGGTCGTCGCGGCCTTCGGGTTGCGTGCCTATCTCGACACGCCGATCGAGGCCTTCCCCGACGTGACCAACGCGCAGGTCACGGTCATCTCGCAGATGCCGGGCTACGCGTCCCAGGAGATCGAACGGCTGGTGACCGTGCCGCTGGAGCGGGTGCTCAACGGCACGCCGGGCATGACGCTGATGCGCTCGCAGAGCCTGTTCGGCCTGTCGCTGATCACGCTCACCTTCCGCGACGGCGCCGATCCGTTCTCCTCCCGGCTACTGGTGGCGCAACGGCTCACCCAGGTGGAGCTGCCCGACCGGGTGCAGCCCAAGCTGGCGGCGGAGGCCACGCCGCTGGGCGAGGTCTACCAGTTCCGGCTGGTGAGCGACCGCCACGACCTGTACCAGCTGCGCTCCGAGCTCGAGTGGACGGTCAGCCGGACCCTGCGCCAGGTGCAGGGCGTGGCGGACATGGTGGCCTTCGGCGGCTTCCTCAAGGAAGTGCATGTCGTACCCGATCCGGCCCGGCTGCATGCGGTGGGGGTGTCGCTCGCGCAGCTCGACCAGGCGATCGCGGGCGCCAGCGTGAACGTGGGCGGCGGCTTCCTGCGCCGCGGCGAGCAGGAGCTCACCATCCGCAGCCTCGGCTTCATCGAGTCCGCGGAGGACATCCGCGCGATCGTCCTGAAGAGCCGGGGCGGCAGCCCGGTCACCGTGGGCGACGTGGCCGAGGTGCGGCAGTCCTACACGCCCAGGCGCGGGTCGGTGGGCTGGAACGAGCAGCCGGAGGTCGTCGAGGGTTTCGTGCTGATGCGCCGGGGCGAGAACCCGTCCCGCGTGCTGTCGGGCATCCACGAGCGCGTGCGCGAACTCAACGAGGAGATCCTGCCCTCGGGCATGCGCATCGAGCCCTTCTATGATCGAAGCACCCTGATCGAGCGCACGCTGCACACCGTGCACGAGAACCTGCTGCACGGGTTCGTGCTGGTCGTGGCGGTGGTCTGGCTGTTCCTGCGCAGCCTCTACGGGTCGGCGATCGTCGCCGTCGTGATCCCGCTGTCGCTGCTCGCCGCCTTCCTGGGCCTGCACGCGCTGGGGCTCCCGGCCAACCTGATCTCCATGGGTGCCATCGACTTCGGCATCCTGGTCGATGGCGCGGTGGTCTTGGTGGAGAACGTCCAGCACGCGCTCCGCCACCAGAGGCCCCGCGACCGCGCCGGGGTGATCCGGGTGGTGATCCAGTCGGCGGTGGACATCGGCAAGCCCACGTTCTACGCGATGCTGATCATCATCGTCGCGCTGTTGCCGGTCTTCACGCTGGAGTCGGTGGAGGGCCGCATCTTCCGTCCGCTGGCCCTCACCTACGCCTTCGCGCTGCTGGGCGCGCTGGTGTTCGCGCTCACCATCGTGCCCGCGCTCTGTGCATTCGCCTTCCGCCCCGCCGATGGCGACACGCGCGAACCCGCGTGGCAGGCGCACCTCGCGGACGGGTACCGGCGAACCCTCGCCCGCCTGCTTCGCGCGCGCGCGAAGGTGATCGCCGCGGCGTTGCTGCTGCTGGTGGTGGCGGCCCTGGCCGGCAAGAGCGTGGGCACGGAGTTCCTGCCCGAACTCGACGAGGGCGACTTCCTCGTGTTCGTGGAGATGCCGGCCAGCGTGTCGCTGGAGCGCGGGCAGGAGATCCTGCGCGAGGTGCGTCGCCGGATCCTCGCGTTCCCGGAGGTGAAGGAGACCCTCTCGGAACACGGGCGACCCGAGGACGGCACCGACAACGAGGGCGTGAACACGTCGGAGACCTTCGTGCGCCTGAAGCCCCGGGAAGAGTGGCGCGGGGGCGTCGACAAGTCGGCGCTGATGCGCGAGATGCGCGCCTCGCTCAACGGCATCCCGGGCGTTCGCTTCAACTTTTCGCAGCCGATCAAGGACAACGTCGAGGAGGCGGTGAGCGGCGTTCGCGGCAAGGTGGTGCTGAAGATCTTCGGCGACGATCTCGCCGCGATGCGCGCCTCGCTGGTGGAGGCGATCCAGGTGCTGGGCCGGATCGAAGGGGTGGTCGAACTCGACCTGTTCCGGGACTCGGCCACGCCGCAGCTGCAGATCATCCTCGATCGCGCAGCACTCGCGCGGGCCGGCATCGCCATGGCCGAGGCGCAGACCACGATCGAGACTGCGCTGGCGGGCCGGGTGGTCACCCAGTACTTCGAGGGCGAACGGGTGGTGCCGATCCGCGTGATCCTGCCGCTGCAGGCCCGCGACGACGCCGAGCGGATCGCGGCGCTCACGCTCACCGGGGCCGACGGCGCGCGCATCCCGCTCGCCCAGCTGGCCCGCATCGAGTCGACGACCGGGCTCGCCAAGATCAACCGCGAAGGCAACACGCGCTTCCTCGCGCTCAAGTTCAACGTCGAGGATCGGGACCTCGGCTCGACCGTCCGCGAGGCGGTTCGCGAGGTGCGCGAGAAGGTCCGTCCGCCCGACGGGCACCGGTTCGTGTGGGGCGGAGAGTTCGAGAACCAGCAGCGGGCCGTGGCGCGGCTGCAACTGATCGTCCCCGTGGCGGTGCTGCTGGTGCTGGCCCTGCTGTACATGGCGATGCGCAGCGGGCGTACCGTGATCGCGATCCTGCTCACGGTGCCCTTCGCGCAGAGCGGTGGGGCGTTCGCGCTGTTCCTGGCCGATGTGCCGCTGTCGGTGAGCGCGGCGATCGGCTTCATCACCCTGCTCGGCCAGGTGTCGCTGATGGGGTTGCTGCTGCTGGGCGCGACCGAGGAGCGACGGCGGGCCGGCCAGTCGCTCGAGAAGGCGCTGGTGGGCGGCTGCGCGGATCGGCTGCGCCCGGTGCTGATGGCCTCGATGCTGGCGATGTTCGGGCTGCTTCCGATGGCGCTGGCCACCGGCGTGGGCTCCGAGACGCAGCGTCCGTTCGCGCTGGTCGTGGTGGGCGGCATGGCCACGACGCTGGTCATCTCGCTGTTCGTTCTGCCGGTGCTCTACAGCCTGCTGACCCCGCGGCGCCTGGTATCTCCGGAGGAGGAGGACGGATGGGACCGGTCGTCGCACTGAACCCTCGGGTGCCGATCCCGGGGGCGGCCGCGCGAGGCGCCGGCCTGCTCCGGGCCCTGGCGATCTTCGCGCTGGCGCCGGGCGTGGTGTCTGCGGCCGCACCGGTCGCGGCCGATCCGCCCTCCGCGCTGCAGGCTGCCGCGTCGGCGCGATCGACCGACGGCCTTCCCTCCACGATCGATCTCGACGAGGTGCTTCGGCTCGCGCGCGAGCGCAGCCCCCGCCTCGCGGTCGAGCGCGAGGCCGTTCGCACGGCGGAGGCGAGGCGGCTCACGGTCGACGTGCTGCCCAACCCGCGGGTGTCGCTGTCGCAGGCGCGTCGCGCCACCGCGGCCGCCACGCTGTTCGATGGCCGCAGCGCGACGGATGCGCGAGTCGAGTTCCCGATTCCGCTCGCCGGCCAGCGTGGCGCGCGGGTCGAGGCGGCCGAGCGCTGGCTGGAGACCGCTCGGGCGCGCCTGGTCCTTGGGGAGAGCGTGCTCGCCGAGGAGGCGGCCGCCGCTTTCGTGTCCCTGTTGGGCGTGCGCGCCCGGATCGCGGTACTCGATGCCGCGCTCGAGCGCGTCGATCGCATCGCCGGGGTGGTGGCGGGGCGGGAGGCGAGCGGGCTCGCCAGTCGCTACGATCTCGCACGGGTGGACGTCGAGCGTGCGGCGCTGCGAGCCCGACGCGCCGGCGAGGAAGCCGACGCGCGGGACGCCATGGGCGCGCTGTCGGTGCTGCTGGGATTTCCGGGCTGGACGGCCGAGGTGCGCGGCACCCTCGACGCGCTGGCGATGCCGGCTGCGGTGCCGAGCCGTGCCGCGAGGGACGCGTCCGATCATCCGGCGATCGAGGCGGCCCGGCGCGAGGAGGCTGCGGCCGGGGCGGCGGTCGAGGTGGCGCGGCGCGAGCGCTGGCCGGTCCCTGCCATCGGGATCGGTCGCTCGTTCACGGCCGACCCGAGCGGCGCGGCCAACGTGGTGGGTCTCTCGGTCGAGATCCCGGTGTTCGACCAGCGTCGAGGCCCGCTGGCCGAGGCGCAGTCCGAGGCCCGTGCCGCACAGGCGCGTCGCGAGCTCGCGCAGTCGCAGGTGGCCGCGTCGCTCGATCGCCATCAGGCGGTCGCCCTCCAGCGCCGCGGCGCGCTCGAGCGGTACGACCGCGACGCGCTCGCGCGCCTGCCTTCGCTGGAGACGATGGCCGAGGACGCCTATCGCCTGGGTCGCTCCAGCCTGCTCGAGTGGCTCGACGCCACGCGAACGCTCTACGAGCAGCGCCTCGCCCGGGTCGAACTGCTGTCGGCCGCGGCCGAGGCGCAGATCCGGCTGCGCGGCGCACGCGGCGAGTTCGCGCCGCGATAGACCGCAGCCCGCATCGAGGCGCAGTGCTCGGTGCCTGACCGCCGCCCCGCGGTCAGGTCGGCCGCAGGGCCGCGGTGCGAACGTGGCGAACGTGACGGATCGTTCCGCATCCGGGTACGCACCGTACCGTCCCCCGGTTCCCGGTGGAATCCGCCTCCGCGCTCAACGCAGCGGCGGTCGTGCGGCCGAGGGCGTGCCGGCCGGGGACGCCGGGGGCTCGGCGGGTCCTCCCGGACGCCGCGCGGACGCCGTGTCCGCGGCCGGGGACGCTCGCTCGGCCTGGATGCGTTCGGCCCAGTGGGCGCGATAGCGGCGTTCGCGCGCGGCCAACTCGGCCCCCGGCATGAACTGCACGTCCAGTCCCCAGGCGACCAGCCGTTCGCGGACGGTGGCGCGGGACAGCACGGCGGAGAGCGCCGAGGCGATGCGCGCCCGCGCGGCCGGTGGACTGGCGCCGGGCGCGAACAGGCCGTAGTAGGGAACCGCGTCAAAGCCGGAGATCCCCAGTTCGTCGAGGGTCGGGACCTCGGGCAGCAGGCCCTGGCGGGCGGGGCCCAGCACGGCCGCGATGCGAAGGCGCCCGGCGCGATGGTGCTCGATCAGGTCGGGCACGGAGGCGATGGCGGCCGGAATCTGGCCGCCTGCGAGTTCCGCGATCAGCGGCGCGCTGCCCTTGTACGGAATCGCCGCGAGGTCGAGCGATTGCCGCCGCGCGATCGATTGCACGAGCAGTTCCGGCACCGAGGCCGGGGCGGGGACGCCGACCGCCACCGGCTTGCGCGACGCCCGTGCGGCATCGAAAAACGCGGTGAGGCCGGGTGCCCGGGCTGCGGGACCGAGCGCGACTGCGTTGAAGAAGGTCGCGAAGCCTGCAACCGGCACGAAGTCGCGCTCGGGGTCGTAGCCGGGATCGGGCGTGACCAGCGGCAGGATGGAGATCGTGTGGTCGTGCGAGAGCAGCAGCGTGCTGCCGTCGGGTACGGCCGTTCGCAGCAGCTGCGCGGCGATCTGCCCGCCGGCGCCGGGCCGGTTCTCGACCAGCACGGGCACGCCCAGCCCCTCGCGCAGGGGCTCGGCCAGCAGGCGTGCGATGGCATCGGTGCCGCCGCCGGCCGGAAAGCCGACGAGCAGTCGCAGCACCCGTGCGGGGCCGGTGGCCGGGGGCGGGTTCGCGATCGACGCCCCCGGCCGCGCAGCGCCCAGCGCGGGGGCGACCAGCGCGGCGAGGAGGCGCCGGCGCGAGGGGCGCGGGACGGTCATGCGCCGCCGCGAGGCGGTCCGCGGGTGATCGTCGGGCCGGTGTAGACCGACGTGAAGGCGACCTGCCGGACTTCCGGCTGATCGGGTATCACGTAGAGCACCGGCGTGACGAGCTCCTCGAACAGCCCTCGCAGTCCGCGGGCGCCGGTGCGGTACTCCAGGGCGAGGTCGGCGAGCTCCTCGAAGACCCGCTCGGCGATGTCGAGCCGCACGCCCTCGGCGGCGAACATCGCCTGGTACTGGCGATAGAGGGCGTCCGCGGGCTCGGTCATGATCCGGATCAGCGTGTCGCGGTCCAGGGCGTCGAGCCGCGCGACCACCGGCAGTCGGCCGGTGAACTCCGGGATCAGGCCGAAGGCGAACAGGTCGGTCGGCTTGATGCGGGCATTCAGGCGATCGAGGATCGCGCGGTCGTCGCCGCCGCCTGCCGAGATGAAGCCATAGCTGCGATTGGACTCCATCACCTCCTCGAGTCCGACGAAGGCACCACCGCAGATGAACAGGATGCCGGTGGTGTCGAGCCAGTGCGAGGTGTCGAGCGCCCGCAACCGCACCAGCGAACCTTCCATCGCCCGCAGCAGCGCGTGCTGCACGGCCTCGCCATTGGACGCGCGCGATTCGCCCGGCGCCGCTTTCAGCTTGTCCACCTCGTCGAGGAAGACGATGCCGCGCTCGGCCAGCGCGAAGTCGCCATCGGCGGCATCCACCAGTCGTTGCAGCACGGCCTCCAGTGCCTCGCCGATGAAGCGGGTCTGGGTGAGTCCGGTGGCGTCGGCGCTCACGAAGGGCACGCCGAGGATTCGGCCCAGTGTCTCGCACATCAGCGTCTTGCCGCTTCCCGAGGGGCCGATCAGCAGCACGTTGTTCTTGGCGAGTCGGACGCCGCTCTCCGCGCTGGTCTGGCGACGACGCAGGTGGTTGTAGGCCGCGACCGCGAGCACCTTTTTCGCGTCGTCCTGTCCCACGACGTGCTGGTTGAGCTGCCGGACGATCACGCGCGGGGTGAGTCGGGCCGTGCCGGTCGGCGGGGGATGGGCAGCGGGGGTGTCGGCGGTCGTATCGGGCATCGGGGGCTCGCGGGGGGACGGTTCGATGCGGTCGCGGGGAACAGCGCGAGCGGGCGGCGGCGGCGCCGCGGCGCGCTGCTCCGGTCGGCGATCCGGGGCAGGATACTCCCGACGGCCCGTCGCGTCGCCTCGTCAGCGCCAATGGCCCGGCGGTCGGTGGACGGCGAACGCTACCATCCCGCCCGGAGGCACCTCACGGTGCGGTGCCCGCTCAGGAGACAGGCCGATGGCGTTCGAGCTTCATGTTCCAGTCGGCAGCGTGGGTCGCAGCCAGGTCGTCGTCGCCCACGAGCACACCGCGCCCAACGTGGGCAGCGGCAAGGTGGAGGTGCTCGCCACCCCGGTGATGGTCAACCTGATGGAGGCGGCGGCACTGGATGCAGCCGAGCGATTCCTGCCCGAGGGGCACCAGAGCCTCGGCACGCGGCTCGACATCCGCCACGTGGCCGCCACGCCGGTGGGCATGCGGGTGGTGGCGACCGCGGAGGTCGTGCAGGTGCAGGGGCGGCTGATCACCTTCCGGGTGGAGGCACGCGACGAGCGTGAACTCATTGGCGATGGCCTGCACGACCGGGTGGTGGTGAACGTGGGCCGCTTCGACCAGCGGGTACAGGACAAGCTGCAGTCGTCCTGAGGCGCCCCGCGCGTCTCCCCGCACCGGGCACGGCCGGCCGGCGGGACCGCCGCGGGCGATGCCGCGCGCGGCAGGGCGATCGGCCCGTCGGGCGCGGCGCTCGCCGCCGGGCCTTCCCGGCTTATGGTCCCGCGTCGTTCGCACGTCGAGACTGCGCGCGGCGCGGGCGTGCGAAAATCGGCGTCCAACCCTGCGAACCCGAGTACCCAATGGCCCAGTACGTCTACACCATGCACGGCGTGGGGAAGATCGTCCCCCCCAAGCGCGAGATCCTCAAGAACATTTCCCTGTCGTTCTTCCCCGGCGCGAAGATCGGCGTGCTGGGCCTGAACGGCTCGGGCAAGTCCACCTTGCTGCGGATCATGGCGGGGACCGATACCGAGATCGAGGGCGAGGCCACGCCGATGGCCGGACTGAAGATCGGTTTCCTCGAGCAGGAACCCAAGATCGATCCGGACAAGACGGTCCGCGAGGCGGTCGAGGAAGGTCTCGGCGACCTCGACGCCGCGCGCCGGCGCCTCGACGAGGTGTACGCCGCCTACGCCGAACCCGATGCCGACTTCGACAAGCTCGCCGAGGAACAGGCGCAGCTCGAGGCGCTGATCGCCGGGGGCGGCGGATCCGGCGGTGCCGAGCACCAGATGGAGATCGCGGCCGACGCGCTGCGCCTGCCGCCCTGGGACGCCAGGATCGCCAACCTCTCCGGAGGCGAGAAGCGCCGCGTGGCGCTGTGCCGCCTGCTGCTCTCCAGGCCCGACATGCTGCTGCTCGACGAGCCGACCAACCACCTCGATGCCGAGAGCGTCGACTGGCTCGAGCAGTTCCTCGCCAAGTTCTCGGGCACGGTGGTGGCGGTGACCCACGACCGCTACTTCCTCGACAACGCGGCCGAATGGATCCTCGAACTCGACCGCGGGCACGGCATCCCCTGGAAGGGCAACTACAGCTCCTGGCTCGAGCAGAAGGAGAACCGGCTCAAGGTCGAGGAGGCGAGCGAGTCGGCGCGGCAGAAGGCCATCAAGAAGGAACTGGAGTGGGTGCGCCAGAACGCGAAGGGCCGGCAGGCGAAGTCCAAGGCGCGCCTGCAGCGGTTCGAGGAACTGAACTCCTTCGAGTACCAGAAGCGCAACGAGACCCAGGAAATCTTCATCCCGGTGGCCGAGCGGCTGGGCAACGAGGTGATCGAGTTCGACGGCGTCAGCAAGGGCTACGGCGATCGCCTGCTGATCGACGGCCTGTCCTTCAAGATCCCGCCGGGGGCGATCGTCGGCATCATCGGACCCAACGGCGCGGGCAAGTCCACGCTGTTTCGCATGATCACCGGCCGCGAGCAACCCGACTCGGGCACGGTGAAGATCGGGCACACGGTGCAGCTCGCCTACGTCGACCAGTCGCGCGATTCGCTGGAAAACGACAAGACCGTCTGGGAGGCGATCTCCCACGGCTCGGACATCATCACCGTCGGGCGATTCGAGATGCCCTCGCGGGCCTACGTCGGCCGCTTCAACTTCAAGGGGCCGGACCAGCAGAAGAAGGTGGGCAGCCTCTCCGGGGGCGAGCGCGGCCGGTTGCACCTCGCCCAGACGCTGATGGAGGGCGGCAACGTGCTGCTGCTCGACGAGCCTTCCAACGACCTCGACGTCGAGACCCTCCGGGCCCTCGAGGAAGCGCTGCTCGAGTTCGCCGGCTGCGTGCTGTGCATCTCGCACGATCGCTGGTTCCTCGATCGCATCGCGACCCACATCCTGGCCGCCGAAGGCGATTCCCAGTGGACCTTCTTCGCCGGCAACTACCAGGAGTACGAAGCGGACAAGCGTCGGCGCCTGGGCGAGGAGGCCGCCAAGCCGCAGCGCATCCGCTACAAGCCGATCGGCTGATCCGCGCGTGGCCCACCCCTCAGGGCGTGAGCCATTGCACCGTCCAGCGATCGGCGGCCGGACGGAAGCGGGCGCGCCTGCGCTCGACCGAGTGGACCTGGAACCATTCCAGCTCGTGGATGCAGACCAGCACGACTGCGAAACGGTCGAATACCGCGTCGCTCTCCCGCGGGGTCGGTGAACGGTGCGCCAGTTCCCCGGGCAGCCCGCTGGTCGGACCCTCGGCCGGGGTGCCGGGCGCGGGGACGAAGTAGCAGCGGTGCGCTGAACCGCTGGATCGCCCCCAGCGCGCGCGCGCGAGGTCGTCGCCCGCATGCACCCGCGCAAGGCCACGTGCGCGCAACTGGGTGTGTTCGCCCGCATCGTAGAAATGAAGGCTGGTCCGCGGGTCGGACCGCAACTGCGCGACCAGCCCTGCGCGTGCGTCGGCGTGGAAGCCGAGCGTCCAGGTCGCCCGATCCGCGCTGCGCAGCGTGACCGTGCGCGCCTCCGGGCCGTCGGGCGACAGGGTGGCCACCGCAGGCTGATGGAACGGGCTGCGGCGATCGGTGGCGCCCCGTTCGAGGAGGTCCCAGCAGCGGTCGAACGCGAGGGCGGCGTCGTCGAAGAAGGCGGGTGGCTGCGGCGCGGGACGCCTGCGCGCGGATCGGTCGGCGGGGGGCGATGTCGCAGGGTCTCGAGCGATCATGTCGGGCGCTGCAGGCTGGCGAGTTCCGCGTCGGCTCGCTCGAGCCACTGGTCGAGCAGGCGATGCAGGTCGGCCTGGCTGAACGAGCAGCTCTCCTCGGCGAACAGGCTGCCGGACTCCATGCGCTGCAGGATCTGCTCGAGAGCCTGCCCGAAGCGCTCGGGCAGCGCGTCGAGCAACGCCGACTGGGCGCGAGCCTCGCCGGCGAAGGCATGGATGCCGATCTCCCGGGCGCGCAGCCGCCCGAGCGCCCGGCGCAGCGGCGATGTCGTGGGCGACGGGCCCGCAGCCGGCGCTTCCATCAGCCGCAGGCTCCCACCGCCCCGCATGCGGTGCAGAAATCGCACCCGTCCTTGCGGATGACCGCGGCGTTGGCGCATTCGCCGCACAACCGGCCGCGCATCACCTGCCCCGTGCTCGCCAGCGAGTCGGGCGGCAGCGCGCGGTCCTCGTCGGGCACCTGCAGCACGCCCATCTCCGAGACCGGATAGCCGCGCTCGTCGAGCAGGCCGAGCATCGCATGGCGATGGATGATCAGTTGCGCGACGTAGGCGACGGTGCTCGGCCAGTTGCGCTGGCGCTCCTCGCCGGGCACCCGGGCCATGAAGTCGCCCAGGGGCTCGGAATAGGTGAGCAGCTTGCGCAGCTTCATCCCGATCCAGGCCGGGTCGATCACCCGCATGTCGAGCGACAGCAGCTTGCAGAGGCCGTCGAGCGCGCGCGGGTAGGTGCCCGCGAGCCACATCGAGTACGGTCGTCGCTGCCCGCCGGGCAGCGACAGCTCCTTCAGCATCAGCACGAAGTCGTCCCCGGCTGCCGGATTGAGCACGTCGACGCACCAGGACAGCGTGCCGTCGGTGCCGGTCTTGGGCTCCTTGCGGGCGAACAGCGCGTCGAGCACCGGCGAGCCTTCCGCTCGCGTGCCGGTGCGCGCGGCCAGCGAATCGAGTTGCTGCACCCGCCAGCGCACGATCCGCGCGAACGCGCCCACCATGCTCGGGACCCGCTCGGGGTGCCCGTCGGGCGGCATCGCGCAGTCGAAGGCGTCGTCGCCCGCCGTCCGCGCGAGCATGTCGAGCTTGTTGCGCAGCCACTGGGGGTCCTGCGCGCGCATGTCCATCGACAGGGTCTTGGCCACCGCACCCAGCCCGCGGGGCTGCTCGGCGCCGTTGACCCACACCTCGAACGGGTGCACGACGTCCCCCTCGACATGGCCGACGAAGATCGCGAAGGCGCCGTAGGGACTCTCGACCATGTAGGTCCAGGACGGGTTGCCCCCGGGCAGGCGCGGTCGCCCCGGCCAGCGCAGGCTCGCCAGCGCGGGCTCGGGCGCGGCATCCAGGCGTATGCGGCGGTCGGCGTCCGTGGTGTCGAGGTCGTCGGGAGCCGACTTTGCCGGCTCCGGCGCGGGCGTGACCGACAGCACGCTGCCCAGCACCGCGTTGGGCCGGTAGGTGGTGATGCCCTTGAGGCCACTGCGCCAGGCCTCGAGGTACAGGTCCTTGAAGTCCTCGTAGGGGTAGTCGGCCGGCACGTTGACCGTCTTGCTGATCGCCGAGTCGACATACGGAGCCACGGCCGCCACCATGCGCATGTGGTCGAGTGCCGAGATCTCCAGCGCCGTCCGGAACGCAGGGGGCAGGTGGGCCACGTCGCCGCCCAGGTGGCGGAACAGTCGCCACGCGTGGTCCTCGACGTCGTAGGTCCGGAACGTGTCGTCCGGCATCCGCTTGCGGCGCTGGTAGGTCCAGGAGAACGGCGGCTCGACGCCATTCGAGGCGTTGTCCGCGAAGGCGAGCGAGATCGTGCCGGTGGGGGCGATCGACAGCAGGTGGCTGTTGCGGATGCCGTGGCGGCGGATCAGCGCCTTCAGGTCCTCGGGCAGGCGCGAGGCGAACGAGGGCGGCGCGAGGTAGCGCTCGGCGTCGAACAGGCCGAACGAGCCCTTTTCGCGGGCGATATCCACCGAGGCGCGGTAGGCCTCGTCGCGCATCGCGCAACTGATGCGCGCGGCCATGTCGCGCGCGGCCGGCGTGTCGTAGGGCAACCCGAGCATCACCAGTGCGTCGCCCATGCCCGTGAAACCCAGGCCTACGCGCCGCTTCGCGCGCGATTCCGCGTGCTGCTGGGGCAGCGGCCATACGGTCGCCTCGAGCACGTCGTCGAGCATGCGCACGGCCGGGTGCACCACACCCGCGAAGGCGGCGAAGTCGAAGTGTGCCGACGCCGTGAACGGTTCGCGGACGAACCGCGTGAGGTCGACGCTTCCGAGGCAGCAGCAGCCATAGGAGGGCAGGGGCTGTTCACCGCAGTTGTGTACGGTGAGTCCGTTCGCGTCGAAGGCGTGCGGCCCGGGGACCTTCACGTCGTACACCTGCTCCTCGCCGTCCGGCGCGATCGACTCGACCGTGGCAAAGAACCTCTCGCGATTGGCGCGCCGCCGGTAAGCGGCGATGACTCTAGCCAGGGCCGCCTGCTTGCCGGAGTCGGAAAAACCGACCAGATCCGCGAAGCGAATCACGCTGTCCCGGGCGATCGCCAGTTCGTGCTGCGGTTGCGTCAGATACGGTTTGCGTCCGCCCAGACCGTCGGGCAGCAGGCGCAGACCTTCAGGCCGACGATTTCGATAGAGCGTACTGATGATCCCCAGGCGGGCGAGCATGCGTTGCGCGGCTTCCAGCGTACTGGCGTTCGACTGTGCAAGCCGGATGCTGACCCCCTTCTCCTGCCCGCCCTGTACGGAGCCGTCCGCGTCGAAGAGACCCCGGAGAAAGGCGCGGTAGAACGAAGAGGAGGCCCGCTCGATCTCGGGCGTGATCGCCTTCCTGCCAGGGTGCATCCCGTAGCGAGCTGCCAGGTCGCGCAGCGCCGCGGACTTGAAGCGCCAGCCGTTGCGGTCGCTCACCCGCATCCAGCCCTGATGGTCGGCGCGCATCCGTAGCGTTGTCGCCGCCTCGGTGACTGCGTTCATGAGACTGCGCGCGGCAAGATCGGCCACTGGGGGAGCGCCGACGGCCAACGCCGCCTCGGTACCCCATACTTCCAGCACGGCGCCATCGGCCTTGAGCGTTCCGTCCCCGAGCAGGAATCCGAGCAGGAATCCCTCGTCGGCCGTGCCCTGGCCCGGCCATCCGGACAGCGCACGATGCTCCTGGAGCGCGATGCGATCACCCGGCTCCAGACTTCCTGCGCGCACCCATTCGGTCGTGCGCTGGTGGCGGGTCATCCGCGTGATCCGCAGCACCGGGTGGTCTTCGGTCAGACGCAACGAGAAGCCCTCGCGCGTACGGAGCGACAGCACCGGCCTGACTCCGGTCGGGAAGAAGCCGTGCGCCGTGGTGCGGAAGGGGCGTCCGTCGATCACCAGCGTCTGCGCGGTACCGACACACTCCGCCACCTGCCTCGGGCCGTCGACCGTCAGCGTCCAGGTGTCGCCGGTCACGCATGGATTGGTCGCCTGGATGGTCTCGCAGTAGGCGAGGTTGTTGTCGGCATTCATGCGGTCGATGAACACCACGCCGGGTTCGGCGTGGTCGTAGGTCGACTGCATCACCTGCTGCCACAGGTCGCGTGCGCGGACGGTCCGGTAGACGTAGCGCCCGTCGTCCGACCGGGGAAGCTCGGCGAGCGGCGCACGCGCGGGCGGGGCCTTGTGGACGAGATCCCACGCACCGTCGGACTCGACGGCCCGCATGAACGCATCGGTGACCGCCACGCTGACGTTGAAGTTGCGCAGGTCGCCGCCATCCTTCGCGTGGATGAACTCCTCGATGTCGGGGTGGTCGCAGCGCAGGATGCCCATCTGCGCCCCGCGGCGCGACCCGGCCGACTCCACCGTCTCGCACGACCGGTCGAACACGCGCATGTAGGACACCGGCCCGCTCGCATGGGAATCGGTGCCCTTGACGTGCGCGCCCTTGGGCCGGATCGCCGAGAAGTCGTAGCCGACCCCGCCGCCGCGGCGCATGGTTTCGGCCGCTTCCATCAGCGCGACGTAGATGCCCGGCCGGCCATCGACGGTTTCGGACACCGAGTCGCCGACCGGTTGCACGAAGCAGTTGATCAGCGTCGCCTGCAGTTCGGTACCCGCGGCCGAATTGACGCGCCCGCCGGGAATGAATCCGCCCTCCAGCGCGGCGAGGAAGATCGGCGCCCACTTCGCCGGATCGGACTCGATCGCGGCCAGCGCATGCGCCACGCGGCGACGGACATCCTCGATCGTCTGTTCGCCGCCCTTGGCGTACTTCTCGAGCAGGACGTCGAGGCTGACCTGCTGGGCAGGCAGTGCGAGTGCGGCTTCGTCGAGCTTCATGGCGTCATCCTCGACCGGGTGGGGCGGGTGGCAGGGGCGGGGCGACGATCATACGCCCCGCGGCTGGACGGACTGCCGGGGCACCGCTCGCCCGACGTCGACACGCGACGGCGCCAGGCGCGGGGCGCGGCTCTCGCGTCGGGATCGGGGGCCAGGGGTGCGCCAGGTGCCGCATGCCGTCCCGCGGTCGGCGTCCGTCGACCGGCTTCCGCCGTCAGGCGTCAGCCATCCGCCGTCCGCCCTCGCGTCCGGGGCCGGTTGCCGGTCGCATGCGCCGGGGAGACGCCCGGGCCCGAGGCAGATCCGATCGGATCGCCGATCGGCGCGACACGACGCCCGATGGCACGCGCGGCGGCGGGGGCGATGCGATCAGCGGCGACGGGTACGGCCGCTGCCGCGATCGGCGAACAGGCCCGAGGGGCGGGGCGCGGGGGTCGAGGACGGCGCAGCGGCCGGAGTGCCGCCTCGCGGGTCGGATGTCGACTGCCGGGGCTGCGCGGCGGCGGGTCGAGGCGAGCGGTGGGGCGATGGCGCGTGACCCGGGCGGGCGGCTTCACCGTCGCGCGCGCGATGTCCCTGGCCGTCATGCCGCGGACCCGAACCCTTGGCGTGTGCCTGTGGCCTGCCTGCAGGGGGCCGGCCGCCGGAGGACGCCGAGCCGTGCCCTCGCCCTCGCCCG
>CAIKXV010000054.1 GCA_903831455.1 uncultured Pseudomonadota bacterium
CACGTCACCCAGCCCATCGACGCTGGCGTTGAGCAGGCGCACGGCGTTCTGGTTTTCGCGCTGGGCGTTGCCGATGCCGCCGACCGTGGTGGCGGCTTCGATCGCCTGGCGGAACTCGGTGTGGTTGGTGGCGAAGGCGGTACGCCCGGCTTCGAGATCGGCGCGGAATGCCGAGGCCTCGACGCCGCCCACCGTGGACCGCGCCGCGACCTGGTCGATCAGGCCGGTGGCCAGCGTGGCGATGCCGGCGGCAGTCAGCGCGTTGTCGCCGATGCGATCGGCCAGGGTCGAGAACACGTCTCGCGCGATGTCGTCGCGCTGCGCATCGCTCGCGCCCGATGACTGCTGGATCTTCGCGACGAGGTCGGTCACCATGTTGGCGACCAGAACCGCGCCCTTCTGCAGTTGCAGGCCCGCGCTCTGGCGTGCCGCGTCGGTGGACTGGGCTGCTGCCACCGGGTCGAAGGTAAGCAGGTTGATGCCGGAGTCCAGGCTGGCGAGGCCCATCGCGCGGAACACCGCCGCCTCGGCGTTGGCGACCGAGCCCTCGCGGGCGACGAGATCGGTCACCAGCGTGGTGAGGGGGGTTACCACCGTGGAGCCGGACGGTGCCTTGAGCGCGCCCTTGAACTCGAGCCCGGTCGAGATGTCGGTACCGCCGAACGCGATGATCGTGCCCGCGACGCCCCCCGGCAGGGTGTAGTTGCCCTGGGCATCGGTGGTGGTGCTGGGCTCGCCGGTGTCCAGCTGGCCGTTGCCATTGACGTCGATGAACACCGTGGCGCCACTCAGGTAGCCGTCGATCACCGTGCCCTGGGCGGGCGCGGTCGTCGCCGGCGGCGTGCTGCTGTTGCCGCTGTTGGCCGCGGCCGCGATGCCGACGGTGCCCAGGACCGCCAGCCAGCCCATCGAGCCGAAGACCGTGCCGGTCGTCGTGGTGGCGGCTGCAGCCGTACCGGCACCGCCCGCGGCGCTTCCCGCTCCGGCGGGCCCAGCCGCCTGCGCCATCAGCATCGGTGCGTCGGTCGTCCCGCTCGCCATCGCCACCTGTGCGATTTCGAACCCGCCGCTGCTCGCGACGACATCCCCCGCGTGCTCGCGCGCGGCCTCGGCGACCACGCGCTCGCCGCGGGCGAGCCCTTCCGCATCGAGCGCATCCTCCGGCTGCTCCAGCCCCTTCCAGTTGCTGCCGGCAGGCGCCACCGCCCGGGAGGCCTTGCCAGCGGCGAGCATCTCCGGCGCAACCACGCGCTCGGCGCCGGGTGCAGCGGGCCGACGGACGCGGGCGACCGCCTCGGGCAGGGAGGACACCGCAGGGGTCACGTTGGCAGAGGTGGCGGGCGTCGAGGCGGGCGGGACCTGGGCAGCGGACATGGCAATCGACCTGTGCGAGGGTGGAGAGTTGCGAGGCTAGGCCGCGCGTGTTTCGCGTCGATGACCATCCCGTGACACCGCCCGAAGCGATGCCGGATTTCCTCGACGATCCGCCGCATCAGGCAGATGTCATGCCCATGGCCATCGGCCGGATGACCGCGTGCCGGATACACTCGCTCCACCGTTCGACCACGCCCGCCTGCACGTTGCGGTCGCGGTTGCCGGTTCGAGGTCCCGTTCCCCGGGACTCGCACCGCGAGCCCTGCCTGCAGGCCTCCGTTGCAGCCTCCGGCGCCCGCTGTACCGTGCCGCGAGACGGCACGACGACGCCCGGCGATGCACCCGCGCGGCCGCGTCGAGCGAAGCCCCTCCACCGCCCCTCAGGATCGTTCCCCGATGAAGATCGTCGACATCCGCGAATCCACCCGTCCGATCCAGTCGGACATCCGCAATGCGTTCATCGACTTCTCGAAGATGACGCTGAGCCTGGTCGCAGTGGTCACCGACGTGATCCGTGACGGGCGTCCGGTGGTCGGCTACGGCTTCAACTCCAACGGGCGCTACGGTCAGGGCGGACTGATCCGCGAGCGCTTCGCGCCTCGGGTGCTGCAGGCCGATCCGGCGCGGCTGCTCAACGACGCGGGCGACAACCTCGACCCGCATCGCGTCTGGTCAACGATGATGGCCAACGAGAAGCCCGGTGGCCACGGGGAGCGGTCGGTGGCCGTCGGCACGATCGACATGGCGGTCTGGGATGCCGTGGCCAAGATCGCCGGCCTGCCGCTGCACGAGTATCTCGCGCGGCACTACGGCACCGGACAGGCGAACCCGCGGGTGTTCGTCTACGCCGCGGGCGGCTACTACTACCCGGGCAAGGATCTCGACGCGCTGCGCCGCGAGATGGCCGGCTATCTCGATCGCGGCTACTCGGTGGTGAAGATGAAGATCGGCGGCGCGTCGCTGGCCGAGGACTGTGCCCGCATCGAGGCCGTGCTCTCGCTGCTGGGGCCAGGCCAGCAGCTGGCGGTGGACGCCAACGGGCGGTTCGACCTCGACACGGCCGTCGCTTACGGTCGGGCGCTCGCGCAGTACCCGTTGTTCTGGTACGAGGAGCCGGGCGATCCGCTCGACTACGCGCTGCAGGCGCGGCTCGGCGAGGTCTACGCCGGGCCGATGGCCACCGGGGAGAACCTGTTCTCGGTGCAGGACGCGCGCAACCTGATCCGCCACGGCGGCATGCGTCCGGACCGCGACTGGCTGCAGTTCGACTGCGCGCTGTCCTACGGCCTCGTCGAATACCTGCGCATCCTGGACATGTTGCGCCAGCACGGATGGTCGCCGCGTCGCTGCATTCCCCACGGCGGGCACCAGATGTCGCTCGCGATCGCGGCGGGGCTGGGCCTGGGTGGCAACGAGAGCTATCCCGACCTGTTCCAGCCCTACGGGGGCTTTCCCGACGGCGTGCGCGTGGTCGACGGCCATGTCACCCTGCCCCCGCTGCCGGGCATCGGCTTCGAAGGCAAGTCCGATCTCATCGCCGAGATGCGCGCGCTCGCCTGAGCGGCGTGTCCCGTACATGCGCCCGCCCTCTCTTTCGGGCTGATGCCGACGGCGCTGCGCCGCCGGAGGACGACGACCGCACGGCCTCCACCGCTCGGACCGCGCGCGATCGGCGACGAGCGCCGGGCCACGGACTGCGCCGCCCGGTAGCCTGCAGGGGTCACACGGTCGCGCACCGGGTCGCCGATGGACGGAGGCGCCTCAGCCCGCCGCGAGCCGCAGCGCAAGGCCCGCCAGCGCACAGGCCCCGATGACCTTCATCACGTCGCAGCGATAGCGGAACAGCGCCACTGCAGCGCCGAGCGCGATCATCGTAGCCGGCCACTCGAAGGGGCCGGAGAAACCCCGTGGCCACAGCACGTGGTAGCCGAAGAACAGCGCCAGGTTGACGATCACGCCCACTACCGCGGCGGTGATGGCGGTCAGCGGCGCGGTGAAATCCAGCCGGTCGTGGGTGGACTCGACCAGCGGCCCTCCCGCGAGGATGAAGACGAACGAGGGCAGGAAGGTGAACCAGGTCACCAGCGTGGCTGCCACTGCACCTGCGAGAAACAGCGCCTCGCCACCGAACATCGCCTGCATGTAGCCGCCGACGAAGGCCACGAAGGCCACCACCATGATCAGTGGCCCCGGCGTGGTCTCGCCCAGAGCCAGGCCGTCGATCATCTGGGTTCCGGTGAGCCAACCGAAATGCTCCACCGCGCCCTGGTAGACATAGGGCAGCACTGCATAGGCGCCGCCAAAGGTCAGGAGTGCGGCCTTGGTGAAAAACCAGCCCATTTGCACCAGGGTGCTG
>CAIKXV010000055.1 GCA_903831455.1 uncultured Pseudomonadota bacterium
CAGGCCCACGAGGCCTTCAAGCACTACGACCTCGGCGACATCGTCGGGGCCACCGGCACGCTGTTCCGGACCCGCACCGGGGAACTCACGGTCGACGTGACGGACGTGCGCCTGCTCACCAAGTCGCTGCGCCCGATGCCCGAGAAGTATCACGGGCTCACCGACCAGGAACAGCGCTACCGCCAGCGCTACCTCGACCTGATGGTGAACGAGGAGTCGCGCCAGGTCTTCCTCGCCCGCTCCCGCACCGTGCAGGCGGTCCGCGAGTTCCTGATCGAGCACGACTACCTCGAGGTGGAGACGCCGATGATGCACCCCATCCCCGGGGGTGCCAATGCACGGCCGTTCGTCACCCACCACAACGCGCTCGACATGCAGCTCTACCTGCGGATCGCACCGGAGCTCTATCTCAAGCGACTGGTCGTCGGAGGGTTCGAGCGGGTCTTCGAGATCAACCGCAACTTCCGCAACGAAGGCATCTCCACGCGCCACAACCCCGAATTCACGATGCTGGAGTTCTATGCCGCCTACACCGACTACCGGCACCTGATGACCTTCACCGAGCGGATGCTCGCGGACGTCGCGCGCCGGGTGACCGGCAGCAGCACGGTCAGCTACCAGGGCCGCACCCTCGATTTCGCGCGTCCGTTCGACCGCCTGACGATCGTCGAGGCCATTGCCCGCTACGCGCCCCGCTACACCCCGGCCCAGCTGGGCGACCGCCAGTGGCTGCTCGCGGAACTCGCCCGGCTGGGCGAAACCGTCCATCCCGAGGACGGAATCGGCGGCTTGCAGCTCTCGCTGTTCGAAGCCACGGTGGAGAGCCAGCTGTTCGACCCGACCTTCATCATCGACTATCCGGCCGAGGTCTCGCCCCTGGCCCGCCGTAGCGACCGCGATGCCTCGATCACCGATCGCTTCGAGCTGTTCATCGCCGGCCGCGAGATCGCCAACGGCTTCTCCGAGCTGAACGACCCCGAGGTGCAGGCCCGGGTGTTCCGCGAACAGGCCAGCCGCAAGGACGCCGGCGATGCCGAGGCGATGCACTACGATGCCGATTACGTACGCGCGCTGGAGTACGGGTTGCCCCCGTGCGGCGGCGAGGGTATCGGGATCGACCGGCTGGTGATGCTGCTCACCGATCGCAGCAACATCCGCGACGTGATCCTCTTCCCGCAGATGCGCCGCGAGGACTGATCCCGCGGCCATCCCCGCCGGCCCATCCCCGCCGGCCCATCCCCGCTGGCCCTGACCCGCCGCGATCCTGCGCGAGCGGTTCGACCGATTCGCGGCCGCGAGGACCGACCGCCTCGGCAGCGCCGATCGGTGCTCGCTCGGTGCTGCCTGCCGCCGGAAACCCAGCCGCCGCGGGATGCGGGCCGTGCGTTCCGGCTACCCGCCGGGTCACCCCCGGGTCAGGCCCAGCGACACCAGCAGCGTGGGCAGGTCGGCGACGCTCTCGACCAGGTGGGTGTGCGGTGCACCGAGCAGTCGCTCGCGTGGATGCGCACCTGTACACACCCCGACGTTGAAGCTGCAGCCCGCGTTGAACCCGGCCTCGAGATCCACGGTGGTATCGCCGACGTTGAGCACGCTGGCCACCGCCGCGGTGTGCGACAGTTCCATCGCGCGAAAGATCATGTACGGCGCAGGCCGCCCGAGCGCGACGTCGTCCCCGCAGACGATCGCATCGACGACACCGCTTCTCCAGCCCAGCGCATCGAGCACCAGGGCCTGGGTCTCGCGATCGAAGCCGGTGTTCAGGGCCACCTTCACGCCACGCGCCCGCAACCACGCAAACAGCGGCTGCGCGCCCGGTACTGCACTCACGCCGCCGGCCCCGAAGGCGCGCGCGAGTTCGGCACGAAAGGCCGCGTAGACCGCGTCGGCGGTCGCATCGTCATCGGGTCCACCCGCCGACTGGTCACGCACCAGCCGACCGATCGCATCACGCTTGGATACCCCGCGCACGGCCGCCAGTCGCTCGGGACTGGCCGACAGCCCGAAGGCCGCCAGCGCAGCCGAGAACGCCTCCGGTACCACGCCGGTGTCGCGGACGGTCGTGCCCGCCATGTCGAAGACCGCCAGTGCCAGTCGGGCCGGTTCAGTCATCACGTCGTCTCCCACCCGTTCGCACGAGACGGGCTACCCGCGTCCGACCAGCGTGCATGGCCCCGTCAGCCGTCGACCGCATGCGCACGCAGTTCCTCCAGCGTCACCACCGCCAGCGCCGCGCGATGGGTGGCGGCCAGCACGACCGGTGGCGCCTTGCCCGCGGCGAGGGCCTCCTTCCAGCGCGACACGCACAGGCACCACCGATCCCCCGGCTTGAGACCGGGAAACCCGTAGGCGGGTATCGGCGTGACGAGATCGTTGCCCCGCGAGCGGGAGAATTCGAGGAAGGCCTCGGTCACCTGGGCGCAGACCGTATGGCTGCCCGCATCATCGGCCGAGGTCTCGCAGCACCCGGAGCGGAACCAGCCGGTCAGCGGCTGCACGGAGCAGCTGGCCAGCGGCCCGCCCAGCACGTTGAGCTGACTCGAGCCTCCGCCACCCCCCCACGATCCGTCCACGAGCGCTCCCGTCCCCTGTCTTTACTTCGCGCCGACACTGCGCACGGCCACCGGCATCTCGGGCACCGGGAAGCCAGCCTCGCCCAGCGCGTCGCGAATCACGCGGTTGGTGTCGAAATAGACCTGCCAGTAGTGGTCCGTGTGGCAGTACGGACGAACCGCCAGTACCGGCCCGCTCGCCGTGAATTCCAGGATCTCGACATCCGGCGCGGGGTCGACCAGCGCGTTCTCGACCTTCGCCACCCGCTCGCGCAGCAGCGCGATCGCGGCCGCATGGTCGGCCCCCTGGGCGAGCTGGGCCTTGAGATCCACTCGACGGTAGGCATTCGCGGAGAAATTCTGGATGCTGTCGCCGAAGATCTTGCTGTTGCCCACCAGCGTGAGCACGTTGTCCGGCGTCGTGATCGCGGTGGCGAACAGGCCGATCTCCTTGACCGTGCCGGTGATGCCCCCCGCGCAGATGAAGTCACCGACCTTGAACGGGCGCAGCACCACCAGGAACGCGCCCGCCGCGAAGTTCGACAGCAGCCCGCCCCATGCCGCACCGATGGCCACGCCCACGCCGGCCAGCAAGGCGGCAAAGGTGGTCGTCTCGATCCCGAAGTAGCCGAGGATCGCGACCACCAGGGCGATCTTGAGCACCACCTCCACGAAGGAGCGCAGGTAGCGGATGATGGTCGGCTCGACCTTCTGCCGCTCCAGTGCAGCGCTGAGCAGGCGTACCGCGAGGTTGATCAGCCAGGTGCCCGCCACCCACAGCGCGATGGCCGCCGCCACCTGCAACGCCCCGTTGACCAGGATCGGCCGTGCCGTATCCCACAGTTGAACCGGATCCATGACTCCCCCTCGTTGTCGTCCGTGATCACGCGAGCACCCTTCGCACCGCTCGGCGGCGCGCCGAGACCGTGCCACCCTTGCATCGCGTCAAGGCCCCGGATGGTGCGGGATCGCCCGCCGACGTTCAAGTAGTCGGTGGTTCAGGGGCGGGGGACCATCGCGTGCCGGCGTGCGTGGCTGGCGCCGGATCCTGCGACCCCCACGACCGGTCGCTGCGGCGGCGGGTCTTCCGAGGTAGCATCCCGCCGCGCCGTGCGCGAGTCGCGCCCGCCCCCCGCAGCCCCCCCTGCCTCGCGAGTCCCCCATGCCCGGAACAGCACCCTCCCTGCCGGCCGTCTCGGTCGCCGAACGCCTGGTCGATGCCGCTCTGGCCGTCGATCCCGCACGCCTGCCCGGCGCGGTGCGCGCCCAGGCCGAAGCCCTGCTGCTCGACGTCGTGGGCCTGTGCGTGGCCGCGCGCGAGACCGACTACGTGCGCGCCCTGCTCCAGGCCTCGGACGGACACGGGCATTGCACCGCCTACGGGCATGCGGGGGGACACGGCGCGGAGGATGCCGCGCTGATCAACGGCACGGCCGCGCACGGCGAGGATTTCGACGACACCTACGAAGGCGGCCCGGTGCACAGCGCGGCCGTCGTGATCCCCGCAGTGCTCGCCGCCTGCGAGCGCTTCGGCCGCAGCGGACCCGACGCGCTCGCCGGCATCGTCGCCGGCACCGAGGCGCTGTGCCGGATGAGCCGCGTGGTACCCAAGGCCATCCACAAGGCGGGATTCCATCCCACCGCCATCCTCGGCACGATGGCCTCGGCGCTGGCCGTCGCGGTGACCTTGCGCCTGCCGCGGCAGCAGGCGGTCGATGCGCTGGGCATCGCCGGCAGCCTGGCCTCGGGCATCATCGAATACCTCGCCGAGGGCGCGTGGACCAAGCGCCTGCACGCCGGGTGGGCCGCGCACAACGGCCTGCGGGCCGCGCGCATCGCGAGCGGCGGCTTCCTCGGCCCGCGCACGGTCTTCGAGGGAGTGCATGGCCTCTACCAGGCCTTCGCGCACAGCGCGGACGGGGACTATCCGGCCCTGCTCGAGGGCTATGGCGAGCAGTGGACGATGCTCGACATCACCTTCAAGCCGTACGCAACCGGCACGATGAACCAGCCTTACATCGACTGCGCGCTTCGCCTCGCGGCCCGCGCGCGCGAGGCGGGGGTCGATGCGACGCAGGTGCGCGACATCCTGTGCGAGACGGCGGAAGGCTACGTGCATCGCCTCTGGGAGCCGCTCGCGGCCAAGCATCGCCCGGCCACCGAATATGGCGCGAAATTCAGCACGCCGTTCAACATCGCCGTCGCCTTCCTCACGGGGGCGGCCGGACTGGACGCCTTCACGCCACGGACGGTGCGCGATCCGGACATCCTGGCCCTGGCCTCCCGCGTGCGCTACGTGGTCGACCCGGACAACCCCTACCCGCGTGCCTTCACCGGCCACATCCGCATGACGCTCGACGACGGCCGTATCTTCGAGGAGCGCCAGCCCCACATCCGCGGTGGCCGCCACGCGCCCCTCTCGCGCGAGGAACTCGTCGGCAAGTTCCACGGCAATCTCGCCTACGCGGGCTGGGATCGCGCGCAGGGCGAGCGACTGCTCGCCGCGATCGAGCGGATGTTCGACGCCGACGCGATCGACCTGTCGGCCCTGCGGCCTGCCTGACCCGCCCTCGGCGGACCGGACGCGGGCTACGCGTAGACGTGGCCGTCGAACAGGCGGCGGGCGGTGCGATAGAACGAACCGCGCCGGGCGACCCACTGGTCGCCCTCGCAGGCGACCTGCGCGCCGACCTGCAGCACGCCCGAGGGCATCGCGAGTCTCAGGGCTCCATCGCCCCCGTCGGTCGCTGGCCGACGCACCCGGGCGGCCACGGTGCCGTCGATGCAGGCCGCCACGGCGATGCACAGCGACGCGGTCAGGGGCAGTGCCCGGTGCGGCTGGCCGTTGGAGACGACCCGCGCGGTGAGATCGACCTCCTCCCCGCGGACGGTGTCGCCCGACAACGTGCGTGCATCGCAGGGCGGGGACACGAATCCGACGAAGGGCACCACGGTCCGCGACCGCGCCTCGTCGATCGAGCGCGCGATGCCCATCGCGACCGAGGCCTGCAGCCGGATGGCAGCCAGGCGCTCCATCGCGACTGCATCGCGCTCGAGCGCGTCGGGCAGCTCGGTGCCCGTGAGGCCGATCGCCGAGGCCTCGACCAGCACGACGGCGTTGGCGGCGTCGACCATCGATACCGCGACCGGACCGAGTCCGGGCACATCGACCGTGTCGAGCGCCCGGCCGGTGGGCAGCAGGCGACCCGTGCTCGCGCCGCCCGGACTCAGGAAGTCGAGGCGGATCGGGGCTCCGGTCCCCGCGACGCCGGGGATGGCCAGTGCGCCCCGCTCCACCGGCTGCCCGTCGCGCACTTCGAAGGTCGAGTGGATGATCCGGTCGGTGTTGGTGTTGTAGATGCGTAACGTGGCCATCCCATCGGCCACCCGGACGAGGCCCTCGTCGACCGCGAACGGTCCGACGGCGGAGGACATGTTGCCGCAGTTGCCACCGTAGTCGACATGCGCGTCCTTCACCAGCACCTGCGCGAAGGTGTAGTCGATGTCGGCATCGGGACGAGCCGAGCGCGACAGCACGCACACCTTCGACAGGGAGGACACCCCTCCCCCCATGCCGTCCAGCTGGCGCCCGTTCGGATCGGGCGACCCGATCGCGCGCAGGAAGATCGGAGCCCAGTCCTCGCGTTGCGGCGGCAGATGCTCGCGATGCAGCATCAGCGCCTTGCTGGTGCCCCCGCGCATGAACACGGCCTGCAGTCGGTGTCGGCCCATCGTGGATCTCCTCGGACAGGCGCGAGGATACCCGCGCCGGCGCGCCCGGCACAGGCGGACGGCGAGCCGACGCAGGCCGCGCGCTAGCGAATCTCCTCCACCCTCACCCACGTCCGGCGAGCCTCGCGTCCTGCCCGCGAGGTCGAGCCCAGCAGCGTGGACTGCCGCACGGACGAGTCCTGCGTGACCCCGCCCAGTTCGATCCATTCGCCGAGGCGACCGGAGACCTGGGTGGCGAGCCGCTGCACCGACACGCTGCCGCCCGGGCCCGGCTCGCCGCGCTCGGGCAGGATGTCGAGGATCACCTGCTCGCCCGCCAGCCGCGGCAGCACCTGGAGGCTCGACCCGGTCTCCCGGTAATCGACGGTCTCGATCACGCGGATCGAACCGTCCGGGCCGCGTACCGTCTGGCGCATCGGGACCGGCGAGGACTGGCCGCTGCGGATCAGCGCGGGCTGCCCCTCCAGCACCTGGATCTGCTGGATGCCCTGGCCGGCGGCGCTCGACCGACCGTCCTGCAGCCGCAGGTCGACCCCCACGCCGCGGGTCTGGCCCAGTACCACCTGTCCCTGGGCGGCCGTCGCGGTCTCGCGCGAGTGCGACTGGTCGTCGTGCCGCACGCTGATCAGCAGGCGACGCGGGGGCGCGTCGAGGCGGTCCAGTACCGCCCGGATGTCGGCCTGGGTCTGCGCGGTGGCACGCACCACCAACTGGTTCTGCAGCCCGCCCACGGTGCCCGGAGGCGGCACCAGCGGCGCGACCACGGGGAGCACCTGCTCGACCGTCCGGTACTTCAGCGCGTGTATCTCGAGGACCAGTGGCTGGGCGTGGACCTGCGCGACGGTCCACAGGGCAAGCAGGCCCCAGGCGACCCGCGCGACCGCGAACCGACGCACGCCCGCCGTCCCGGACGCACGGTCCCGCGGGGAGCGCCCCGATCGCTCGGGGACGGCCGGTGCCGTCGGGTGCGCAGTGGCGGCCTGCAGGCAGGAATCCTGCTTGTCCGCGGACCCGTCGGATTTGACCAGGGGTCCACGAATGGAACCGCTCGACGAACAGGCTGCAGGATCGGGCTTCACCTTCACCCTCGGAACGTTGTGGTGCGCTTCACGTCACCCGAAAGACCCTTTGCCCCCGAGTGCCCGGGCCGCAGCCGCAGGGCGACGCTACAACGCGGGGCGCCGGTTGCCAACCGGCGCCGCCCTGTGGCAACCTCCGCCCGTTTTCGTCCGGCCTGCCGCCAACCCCGCATCGGGTATCCGGTCCGGACGGCCCCCGCCGCGCCCCTGCGCCGGCGGCCCCGCCGCCCCGAACCCGCCTGCCTGGAACGCCTCGCACGATGAATCCGACCGTTCGACTCGCCGCCGCGCTGCTCGCCTTGTCCCTGTCGGGCGCGGCCGTCGCCCAGGAATCGCGCCCCGAGCCCGCCGGCACGGACGTGGCCCAGTTCGCCCAGAACCTCGCCGAGCGTGCCAACACGCTGGCCGACCGCGCCTCGTCGCTGGCCGACCGCGCGACCAGCACGGCCCAGGAACTGGTGCTGTACTCGATGGGCCTGATCGGCATCCGTTACGTGTTCGGCGGCCGCTCGCCCGAGACCGGCTTCGACTGCAGCGGGCTGGTGCGCTACGTCTTCGACCGGGTCACCGGGCGTTCGCTGCCCCACACCTCCTACGAGATGGCCGGGCTCGGGATGCAGGTCTCGTCGACCGACCTGCAACCCGGTGACCTCGTGTTCTACAACACGCGGGGCAAGCGCAACTCGCATGTCGGCATCTACATCGGGGATGGGCGGTTCATCCACGCGCCCAGTCGCGGCGGACGGGTGCATATCGCCAACATGACCGAGCGCTACTGGGTCACGCGTTTCAACGGGGCGCGTCGCCTCACCACCACCTGACCTCGCGCGACCGCGCGCGCCTGCGGCCCGGCAGCGGGTCCGTCACCCCAGCCGCTGGCTCGCCGCATCGATCCGCCGGCGGATCTCGGGGAGCAGCGCGCGAGTGGCGCGCTCGCCCTCGGCGATCGCGAACTGGCGACTGTCGAAGTCGGTCGAACCGACCGCACCGATGGGCGGGCGGATGACCACGTCGGCCTCGCGAAGCGCCTGCGCGGCGATCGCCTTGCCCATGATCGAGAAGGTCTGCAGGATCACGTCGATCGAGTCGGCGAATCGGCCCGTTTCGGGCGGACGGGAGATGTCGACCGCGATCACCACGTCGGCGCCCAGAGCGCGCGCGGCGGCCACCGGCACCGGGTGCGTCAGCCCGCCGTCGACCAGCGTGCGGCCGCCGACGACGACCGGCTGGAAAACACCCGGGACCGCGCTCGACGCCCGCACGGCCAGTCCGGTGTCACCGGAACGAAAGGTCACGGCCTCCCCGGTCGCCAGGTCGGTGGCGACGGCAGCGAAGCGGATGCGAAGCCTCTCGATCGGTCGGTCCTGCACGGCACGATTGACGAACGCCTGGAGCCGCTCGCCCCGGATGAACCCGCGATCGGGCAGCGTGAGATCGCGCACCGACGACTGCTCGAGCTGGCCGGCGATGCGCAGCAGGTCGCCGGCGGTATATCCGGCGGCGTAGAGGGCTCCGACCACCGCCCCCGCCGAGGTGCCGGCGATCACATCGGGCACGATGCCCGCCTGCTCCAGCGCCCGGATCACGCCCACATGCGCGAACCCGCGTGCGGCCCCGCCGCCCAGGGCGAGGCCGACCCGGGCGCGTGGCTGCGCCTCGGCAGACGGCGCGACGGGGGGACCCGTGACCGGTCGACCTTCGGGCGCGGGTCCGCGCCCGCGCGTCGACGTGCAGCCGGCGAGGAAACCCGTCGCTGCCAGCAGGCCCGCGCCCAGCCACCGACGGCGACTCACGGCGACCCCTTCGCGCGGGGACTCCGGGTGCGCCCGGTCGCCCTCGGCGTCACGCAGGAAACTTGTAGGAATAACTCTCATTTGCAAACGAGAACTGTTCTTGTTAATCTGGCTCGGTGACGGGATCCGGACGGCTTCGCGGATCCGTCGCACGATCGCACGCTCGTGTCGTCACGTTCACGACTCCCCTTCGAAGTGCTCCCGACACCATGAACCGCCAGCCCCGCGCCGCCCGTACCGCCTCTTCCCGCCCGATCACCGCAGAGCGGGCGCGGGTACCGGCGCCCCCCCGGTCGGAGGGTCTGCGTCGGTTGCTGTACGCGGCAATCGCCTCGCTGGCGCTGGCCCTCGCGCCGGCTGCCGCGCAGACCGATCGCGTGGTCAACCTCTATAGCGCACGTCATTACCAGACCGACGA
>CAIKXV010000056.1 GCA_903831455.1 uncultured Pseudomonadota bacterium
CGCCCACCTGCCACTGGTGGCGATAGACGAAGCGGTCTTCCTTCAGGTGCTCGAACAGCCGGTCGAGCAGGTCGCGGCTCTCCGCCTCGGGCAGGCCCACGAGCTCGGTGGTGTAGGCCTCGCAGACGAACAGGCAGGGTCGCCCGGTCTGCGGGTGGGTCCGGACGGCGGGGTGCTGCACGTCGGCCGTACGGGCCCTCTGCTCGGCGGTGAGCGGCGGGCGGGCCTCGCCCGTCCGCTCGCGCGTGTAGCCCGCGAAATAGGAGTTCACCGCGGGACGCCCCGCTAGCACTTCGCGGATGTCGGCAGGCAGTTCGCTCCAGGCGCGCGTCATGCTGGCGAACAGCGTGTCGCCGCGCGGCTCGCCGTTGTCCGTCGGCACCTCGCGCGCGTAGAGCAGCGACCCCCGGCTGGGCTCTCGGGCATAGCAGAGGTCGGAGTGCCAGTAGAAGCCGGCGTCCTGGCTGCCGATCGGCCGCCCGTTCTCGATGATGTTGGAGACGATGAAGACCTCGGGGTATCCGGGGAGGCAGCGGTCCTGCCGGACATGCCGCTCGAGCGGGCCGAAGCGGCGGCTGAAATCGATCTGGGCCTCCGGCGTGAGGTGCTGGTCGGCGAACACGATGACCTCGTGCTCGTGCAACGCCTGCTCTATTCGCCGGAACTGCGCGTCGTCGAGCGGTGCGGAAAGATCCACGTCGGTGATGCGCGCGCCCAGGGCTGCGCCGGTCGGCTCGATCTTCATGTCTGTCCTCGCATGTCGGAGGGCCGCCGTTTCATCCCGGGCGGTCCCGCGCTCGGCAATCTAACGCCACGGCTCGGCGCTTGTCGAGCGCCTGCCGCACCGGGGGCTGGCTCATCTCCTGAGCCGCCTGCCTGCGAGGCTACAGGTCCACTCGACAAGGAGCGCCCGATGAGTGCCTACCCTTCCCAGCGCCCCGACCGGCGCGCGAACGCGGCTGCCGAAGGCGGCTCGACACCCGGTCTCGCCTTCCGGCTGATCGCCGGGCACTCGATGCCGGCCCTGCATCGTCTCGAGGTTGCGCTACCCGAGTGTCTGCCGGGCTGGCGGCAGGCGGCCGCGGTGGACGCGGCCAGCGGCGCGCGGGCCTTGCGCATCACCGACCTGATCGCCGAACTGGCCGAGCTGCAGCGCGTCCATGTCGCCGCGCACCCCGACCTCTCCCTGCTCGCGCTGCGCCATGCGCAGGTCGGACCGGCGCAGCCGCTCGCGGACCTCGGCCACGAGCCCCTCGCCGACACGCCCCAGTCCGAGGTCAACATCCTCGTGCCGCTGGTGCTCAACCCCTGCTACCGCGTGGGCCTGCTGATGGCCGCGCCTGACGCGTGGGAGTGGCTCCGGTCGCAGGTGGCCGACGGCCTGCTGCCCGACGCGCTCGAACCCTGGCGGCAACTGCGCGACCTGCACTGCCACCTGCTCGGCTGCAGCCCCACGCACGCCGAGCAGTCGTTCCTCGACGTGGCGCTGCAACTGCTGGGGGAGGCGCCTTCCCCCGCCCCCGGCAGCGCATCGTCCGAGCGGTAGCTCAGTAGGTCTTGTAGGGCAGGAACTTGCCCGACAGGACGACGTTCACACGGTCCCCCTTGGGGTCGGGCTCGCGCGTGATATCCATCGAAAAGTCGATCGCGCTCATGATCCCGTCGCCGAACTCCTCGTGGATCAGTTCCTTGATCGTCGTGCCGTACACGTTGACGATCTCGTACCACCGGTAGATCAGCGGATCGGTCGGCACGGCGGTGCGTAGCGACCCCTTGTACGGAACGGTGCACAGCAGCGCGATCGCCTCGGCGGGCAGGCCGAATATCTTCGCGATTGCAGTCGCCTGCGCCCGATCGAGCGTCATCTGCCCCAGGCAGGCTGCAGTCACCCACTCCTTCGACAACTTGAGCTTGCGGGCGACGTCGGCCCACTGGATGCCCTTCTGTACCTTGGCGGAATAGATCAGGTCGGTGACATCCTCGCGGGTCATCGGTTTTCCGGTGTTGCGAGCAGTGGCCATGTAAAACTCTCCTCGTTCGTCAGGGCTGGAAGGAACTTCCGGCCGGGTCGTCGTTCGCCAATGTGCAGCCACGCATGCCCGACCGCGCCCGCGCGTCAGCCGTCCCGCGCGTCGGACCGGCGTCGAGCCACCACGGTCGTCGATGCGGTGCCCATCAGGCCGCCTGCGGCAGGTCGGCAGGCCTCACCACGCGCGGCGAAGCGGGCCGGGACTCGCGACCCGCAGCGATCGCGCTCGCGCGATTCACCAGGAAATCGAGCAGGTGATTGCGGATCGCATAGAAACGCGGGTCGTGGTGAAGAGTCGCCCGGGTACGGTTGCGAGGCAGGGTGTTTTCCACGATCTCGGCGATCGCCGCCTGCGGACCGTTGCTCATCAGGAAGATGCGGTCGGCGAGC
>CAIKXV010000057.1 GCA_903831455.1 uncultured Pseudomonadota bacterium
CCACCATGCCGAGATGCGCGAGGTCGAAGGCGTGCTCTACTGCAACGACGGCGACTGGGTGGAGAGCCTCAGCGCGCTCGTCGAGCACCCGGACGGGCGCCTGGAGATCATCGATCGCGCCTACAGCCGCCGCGGGGCGGGTGCCCCGGTGCGCGAGCCGGCAGCCGCGCCGTCGATGCCGGAGCGGCACCCGGATCCGGTGCACCTGCCCGCGCCCGGCGTGCTGCTGCCCGTGACGCGCACCCGGCTGCCCGAACGCTAGTCCGGCGACCCGCGCGCCGAAGCGGGCGGGGTGCGGACCAGCAGCGGCTCGCCGGCGCGAAGCCGATCCCCCGGCCGCGCCGACTGCGCCAGCGAGTATCCGGGCGGCGCCAGCACGATGATCGTGGAGCCGTGCTCGAACCAGCCCATCTCCTGGCCGAGTTCCAGGGGCACGCGGCAGTGGACCCGGGGCGGACGCGCGCCGCGCAGCGCGGGCTGCCCGGGCAGGCAACTCAGTCGCAGGCTCGCCACCAGGATCGCCGCGACCGGCACCAGCAGCAGCGGGGGGGAGCCGTCGGCCGGCGCGAGTTCGAGCACGGCCCGCTCGTTGCGGCAGAAGAGCCGATCGACCCGGGCAAGCGCCGGTGGATTGACGTTCCAGGCATCGCCGTCGATCCAGTCGATCCGGCGCAGTTCGCCTGCGAGCGGCGAGTGGAAGCGGTGGTACATCGCGGAGGTCAGGCGCAGCGTCGCGTAGAAGCCGCCCGCCAGCCAGCGCGAGGGCTCCTCGCGGGTGCAGAGCTCGGCCAGCGTGTAGGGCATGCCCTTCGCCTGCAGCAGCGTGTCGTGCTCGATCGGGCCGCATGCCCCCACGATCGCATCGCAGGGGCTGGGCAGGATGCCGGCGGTTCGGTCGAACGGACGGGCGCCGGGCCGCAGTTCGCGGGTAAAGCATTCATGCAGGCTCGCGAACGCGGTGGCCCTGGCATCGGACAGGTCGAGATCGGTGAACAGGCGCCACAGCGCGAGGCCCGCGCGCGTGAACATGGGACTGCGGATGCGGCTCAGTCGTCCGAACAGCCGCGTCATCGTCACCCGCGGCAGTCGATTGGTCAGCAGGAAGTTGAGGTCCTCGCGCAGCAGGAGCTGCCTGAGCAGGCGTCTGTTCATATGGGTGTCAAGCGGGAGGCGTACATCGGTCACGGATGTTTCGACATGTTCCGGTGAGGTCACACATGGATGCAGCACTCGTACTCGGTCTCGCGGCGGCAGGTGCGGCGGGCGCCGTGATTCCCGCCGCCCGCAGGCGCCTGATGCTCTCGCGCGCCAAGCACCCGTCGCTGGCGGGTCATTCGCGCATGGCGCGTCGACTCGCACGGCTCCTGCCGGGTTACGAGTTTCGCGGCGACGCCTTCTACGCCAGCGACGGCGCGGACGACGCGCTCGCGCACCGGCGCAGGAGCGGTCTCGCGCGGCTCTCCGCGGGGCTGCACGCACGATCGCCCAAGGGCATCGCGCTCACCGAGGAGGCCCATGCGCTGATCTCCGACCTGCGCTTCACCCGGCGCTACCGGGTGCCCTTCCAGTACTCGGCCGAACTGGAGGCCCTCCTGCCCGGCAGCGCGTTCGCCACCGGCACCGACGGGGCGTGGATCACCGACGTCGACGGCAATCGGCTGCTCGACGTGTCCGGCTCCTACGGCGTCAACCTGCTCGGGCACGAGTTCTACAAGCGCTGCATCGCGCGCGGCCACGAGCAGGCGGCGGCGATGGGCACGCTGCTCGGCAGCTATCACCCTTGCGTGCTGGACAACGTGCGCCGGCTGCGGGAGATCTCCGGGCTGGACGAGGTGTCCTTCCACATGTCGGGCACCGAGGCGGTGATGCAGGCCGTCCGCCTGGCCCGCTATCACACCGGTCGCAGCCATCTGGTCCGATTCTGCGGCGCGTACCACGGGTGGTGGGACGACGTGCAGCCGGGTCCCGGGACTCCGATCGCCCCCGCCTATACCTACACGCTGCGCGACATGGACGAGCGCACGCTGGAGGTGCTGCGCAGCCGCCGCGACATCGCCTGCGTGCTCGTCAACCCGTTGCAGGCGCTGCATCCGAACCGCCAGGCGCCGGGCGACTCCTCGCTGGTGGACGGCTCGCGGCAGGCGGGATTCGACCGGCAGGCGTACGCCCGCTGGTTGCAGGCGTTGCGCGAGGTATGCACCGAGCGCGGCATCGTGCTGATCATGGACGAGGTGTTCCTCGGGTTCCGGCTCGCGCCGCGAGGGGCCCAGGAGTACTTCGGCGTCAGGGCGGATCTGGTGACCTACGGCAAGACGCTCGGTGGCGGCCTTCCCGTGGGCGTGCTCTGCGGGCGAGCGGACCTGATGAAGCGATACCGCGAGGATCGGCCCGCGGACATCTGCTTCGCCCGGGGCACCTTCAACAGCCATCCGCTGGTGATGGCCGCGATGAACGCCTGGCTGCACGAGTGGTCCACTCCCGAGGTGCAGTCGCTCTACCGCGACCTCGACTCGCGCTGGACCGGCCGGCAGGACCTCCTGAACCGGAGGCTCTCCGAGGCCGGGCTGCCCGTCAGCGTGGCGGGCATGTCCACCGTCTGGACGGTGCTCTACGGTCGGCCGTCGCGCTACCACTGGATGTTCCAGTTCTATCTGCGCGAGCAGGGACTGTCGCTCAGCTGGGTCGGAAGCGGCCGGATGATCTTCAGCTTCGACTTCGACGACCCGCTGTTCGAGGAGTTTGCCGGGCGCTTCGTGGAGGCGGCCCGACGCATGGAGGAGGACGGATGGTGGGACTGTCCGCTCCCCACCAACCGACGGATCCGGCGCCGGGTCCTGGAGGAACTCTCCGCGCGTCTGCTGGGGCGCCAGGCTGCCTGAGCAGGCGACCTGGCGCGCGTTTCCTTCGCAACCACGCCAGCGGCGAGCGCGACTGACGTGGGTCGGTGACTCAGTGCCGCCGCACGTGGGACATCGGGTCGATCAGCTCGCCCCGCATCAGTGCGAGGGGTGCGCGGTAGTAGAGCGCGAGGTCGTGGAACGGATCGGTGAGGATCTTGGCCGCCCACGCAAGGCCGGTGAGTGCGCCGCGCGTGAAGCACAACTGGATCACGCGGACCAGCAGCCCCGACACGCCCAGGGCGAGCCATGCCATGCCCACGTCGTCGATGTATTCGCGCGCGGTGGTGGCCGGCACGATGAGACCGGCGAGATCGGGCGAGAGCCAGAGCGCGACCGGCGCCAGCGCCCAGGCGGCCATCAGCACGACCTTGCGGCGGATGTTGTAGCCGACCTTGACCTCTTCCTTCAGGGCATCGCTCATGTCGTTCACATGGTCGTAGCCGCGCGGTTCGAAGAAGAAGTGCCCGGCCTGGCGGCTGGTCATCGAGACGCACCAGGCGAGGATGGCGGCGGCGGCGGGGTCGATGAACAGCAGCACGTAGGCCGCGATGAAGCTCGAGGCGCTCAGCGCGTGAAGGGACTGGTTGATGCGACTGTGGTGGTACAGCCGATGGTCGTCCCAGCGCTGCAGGCGAAGTTCGGCGAGGAATCGATTCATGGTACGGGTCTCCAGACGCACCGGGTTTGACTGCTGTCCGTCGACAGGCTCGTGGCGATCATGCAGATGCAAGGTGACTCGGTGGTGACGTTCCCGTGACAGGGGTGTCACGCAGTCGTCATCGGCCTGTCGCGTCGCGGCGGCACCATCGCCGCCATGGATACTGCGTCTGCCGCCGCATCGATCGAAGTGCAGTCGTTGCCTGCCCGGAACAGGACCCTCCGCATCGCGGTCGTCACCGAGACCTACCCGCCCGAGGTGAACGGCGTGGCGCTCACCCTCGCGCGACTGGTCGAGGGGGTGAGGAGCGCGAACCACGACGTCCAGCTGATCCGGGTGCGCCGCGATGCGAGCGACCAGTCCGATCCCGACGACAGCCGGGAAATCCTGATGCGCGGGATCCCGATCCCTCGGTATCCGAGCCTGAGGATGGGCATGCCGGCCCGCCGGGCCCTCACCCGGTTGTGGCGCGTGGATCGCCCGGATGTCGTCCACATCGCGACCGAAGGTCCGCTGGGGTGGTCGGCGCTCAAGGCGGCACTGCAGTTGCAGCTGCCGGTGTCGTCGGATTTCCGGACCAACTTCCACGCCTACAGCGGCTACTACGGCATCGGGTTCCTGCATCGGCCGATCATGGCCTATCTCAGGCGCTTCCATGCACTCGCCCACCTGACGCTGGTGCCGACCGAGGCGTTGCGCGAGACGCTGGAGGATGCGGGCTTCCGCGGGCTGCGGGTCGTCGCCCGCGGGGTGGACACCGCCCTGTTCTCGCCGAGTGCGCGCAGCGAGCAGCTTCGCGCCGGGTGGGGGGTGTCCGGGGATGACCTCGTCGTCTGCTGCGTGGGACGCCTGGCGGCCGAAAAGAACCTGCAACTGGTGATCAGGTCCTGGCGAGCCATCCAGCGCGTGCAACCCCGGGCGCGGTTGCTGCTGGTCGGCGACGGGCCGCAGCGGCAGGCCCTGCAGGCCGAATGCCCGGACGCGATGTTCGCCGGGCAGCGCTCGGGCGAGGATCTCGCCGCGCACTATGCGTCGTCCGACCTGTTCCTGTTTCCCAGCCTGACCGAGACCTTCGGCAACGTCACCCTCGAGGCGATGGCCTGCGGCCTGCCGGTGGTGGCGTTCGACGGCGCCGCGGCCCAGGCGCTGATCAGCTCGGGGGTCAACGGCCTGAGGGTGGCGCGAGGCGACGAGCAGGCGTTCGTCGATGCAGCCGTCCTGCTGGCGGGCGAGCCGCCGCGCCGGCAGGCCATCGGCGCACGGGCGCGGCTCAAGGCGGAGGAATCGGACTGGGCGTCGATCACCGAGCGGTTCACCTCGGAGCTGTCCCGGCTGATTGCCTCGCGCAAGTCGCTGGAGTCCGCGCGCGCCCTGAGGCTGGCCCGTTCCTGATCGATGCCGGCCGTCGTGCGCGGGCGCAGGTCGCAGGCTTGGGCGCGACTGCGGGACGGATCGGTCAGCGATCTTCCAGTCGTCTCCGCACCAGCTCGATGTGCGTACGCAGCGTGTAGGCCTCGCTGCCGTAGGCAGGAGGAATGCGCTGGCGATTGATGCGTGCCTCGATCTGCGCGAGCCGGGCGAGCAGCGCGTCGCGGCTGCCGTGGCCCGCGGCGACCGCACGCTCGACCAGTACGAGCTGGTCGTACCAGCGATAGATCCTCCGCCGGATCGCCCAGCGGTAGACCGCGGGGGTCAGGCGCGCGAGCGGGATGCCGACGGCCAGCAACGGCAGGCCGAAGAAGATGAACCGCTCGATCCACACCACCGCCCAGAAGGGCAGGTAGCGGCGCAGGGCCGAGGGGCCGCGCTTGTAGTAGCGCTCCGCCTCGGCGGAGGCGGGGTACTCGGAGGCGTCGAGCGAGGGAAACTCCCCGGGCCTCTGGATGACGCCGCCGCCGGAGTGCACCTCGCGTGCCGCGTCGAGCAGCAGGTCGACCAGCACCGGATGCAACTGCTCGCGGGCGACGAGATTGGCCTTGACCGAGACCAGGGTCGCCGAGCGCCGCGGCAGGTTCGAGCGCAGATCGGCTGCGCCTTCGGGGATCTCGATCCGGGTGAGCACCGGGAACTGGCGCACGTAGGCGTCCGCGTGGCGCATGCTCCACAGGTCGACCCCCTCCGCCGCGAGCAGCCTGCGCACGGCGGCCCCCTCGGGCGCGGAGACGATGAACGCCGCGTCGACCTCGCCGCGTTCGAGGGCATCGGCGGCCTTGAGCCCCGACAGGGGAAGCAGGGAGGTGCCGGCGGGATCGATGCCGTGCCGCTGGTAGAACTGCTCGGCCAGCAGCCGCGTGCCGCTGCCCGGGGCACCGGCGGCCACGCGCAGGCGGGCCAGGTCGCCGAAGCGCTCGAGCCGGATACCTGCGCGGTGGAACACCCAGACCGGCTCGTAGGCAACGGCGCCCAGCGATACCAGTCCCCCGATCGCCTCGGGGTCCGCCAGGCCACCCTGCACCAGCGCGACCGACACCCCGCTGGCGGGGTCGCGCAGCCGCTCCAGGTTCTGCACGGCACCGGCCGAGGGCTGCAGCACGAGTTCGACCCCGGCGCGCGCGAGGGCCGCGCGGTAGCGCTGCGCGAAGGCGTGGTAGGCCCCGTCCTCGGCCCCCGTGCTCATGATCACCCTCGACGGTGGACCCGGCTGCCAGAAGGCTGCGATCAGGGCGATCACCAGCAGCCCGGCGATCGCGAAGATTCCGGCGGCGATCAGCCGCTCGCGGCCCGTGAGGCCCAACCCCATCGGGGCGGCGGTCTCGGATGTCGATGCGTGCGGCGGATCGTCGTCTTTCATGGCAGAGGCCTCGAGGGCGAAGCCCGGAGATTAGCGGAACGAGGTGACCGAAGGCGCTGTCGGACGCATCGCGCCGGTGCAGACGTCAGCTCCGTCGGCGGGCAGTGGGTCGCGCAGCAGCCACTCGATCGGCGTGGTGACGAGCGAGCCCAGGAAGCGCGCGACGGTCGCGGGAATCGAGCCGTCGGGCAGCCCGATCCGGAAGTCGTCGACGCGGCCGGAGACTTCCACCGGGGTCTGCAGGCTGAAGAACTGCGCCTGCTTGGGCCTGGGCTGCATGCGCAGGGCCAGTGATCCGTTGCGCAGGTCAACGCTCGCGCGACCGCGGGCGCGCAGCCGCGTGCTGTCGACGACCATCAGTTCCTCGCGCAGCCGTCCCGCGCGCAGGTCGAAGTGTCCGACCGCACAGTTGATCCTCGAGGCGGCGGCCGGGTCCAGCGCCGGGAGCATCGCGACGAAGACGTTGACGGCCCAGAGGTCGAAGAGGCCCGCCATGAGGTCGACCGGCCACACCGCCACGTCGATGCGGCCGTCGCCCTGCGCGAGCAGCCGGTCGAGGGGCGCGGTGGATACGAGGTCGGCATGGACGCTGAAGCGCCCGTGCGCATGGGCGTCGGGCCGAAGTCGCCGCGCCAGCACGCCGTAGTCGAAGCGATCGATCCGCACCCGCGCGTCGACCCGGGCATCCACGTCGCCGGGCAACGGCTCGTAGTCCACGGCGATGCGGGCCTCGCCGCCCGGAAGGGCCACGCGCACGGGATCGACCCGCAGTCGTGCCGAGTCGAGGTGGATCGAGACCTCGCCGCGACCCAGGCGATCGGAGCCGGAACGCACCTCGTCGACGCTCACGCGCACGCGTGCGTCCTGGCGCATCAGTGCCGACCTGGAGAGCAGGCGCTGGCCTTCGCGAGCCGCCGCGGCGGCCTCCTCGAGCGCGTGCGTGGCGGTCTTCTCGTCGGGTCGGGCGGTGACCTTCGTCGCGCCCGCGGGCGCCCGAGGACTGCGGTGCGTGGCCTGCCACTTGCCGATCGGGAAATCGTCGAGATCCAGGACCGGGGCGCGAAGCTCGAACCGGATGCGCGGGCGCGCCGCCGCGAGATCCAGTTCGCCGGAACCCTGCAGTCGGGTCGACCCCCGGGTCACCGCGAGCGAATCGAGCCGGTAGCCCCCGGCTGCGGCCGACAGCTGCGCGTCCAGCGACCATGGGCCCCAGGGCGGCAGCGCTACCCGGGCGAGCGGGTCGAGGCGATCGAGGCGAGGACCGGAGGCACGCAGGGTCAGGCGGGCCGCGCCGCGACCCATGGGGGCCTGCGCGAGACCCTCGAGGTCGAGGCGGGAGTCGAGCGCGGTGGCCGACAGTGCGAACGGAAGCGCTGCGCCGGGGCGCGCGAACTGCTCGAGGGTGGCGCTGCGCATCTGCACCTCGACCGGCGTGCGGTCGATCGCCGCTGCGAGCCGCACCAGCAGCGGCGCGCCCGGCGCGACGGCAAGGGTGCCACGCTCGAGCGCCAGCCGGGCGAGCACGGCACCGGTGTGCGATCGCGGCGCCCACTCGCCGCCGCGCAGCTGCGCGTGCACGGAGGAGTGTGCGAGCAGCTCGGACAGCGTCGAGCCGCGCAGGGAAGCTTCGGCCTCGACGTCGTCGATGCGGGCGTGCTGCCCCTCCGCCACGCCCAGGCGTGCGAGCAGCGCCCCTGCGTCCAGCTGCCGGGTCGAGAGCTGCAGGCGCAGGTCCGGGAGCGGGCCCCGGAGGTTTGCCGACAGCTGGCCCGTGAACGGAACGCTCGCGAGCGTGAAGGCCAGCGGGGTCGGTGCGATCCGGCCATCGTGCAGGCGTGCGCGCAGGTGCAGGTCGTCGACCTGTACCGGCCCGACCCGTGCGCGGGCGAGTGCGAGGTCCACCTCGGCGTCGACCAGCGGTACCTCGCGCGGGAGCAGGGGCAGCCTCAGTGCGGCCTCGAAGCCGGCGCCCGGTGCACGCGGGGGGCTGGGCGGCAGCAGCGAGCGCAGTTCGTCCACGTCGAGCGACTGCACCTTCAGGCGCGCCTGCAGCCGGTGGTGGGGGGAGCCCGGAGCGCCTTCGCGGCTCGCCTCGCCCGTGGCGTGCAGGGATCCCAGCGTCAGCAGCAGGTCGTGCAGGTCTGTCCGGTCCGCCCGGGTGTCGACACGGCCCCGGAGGTCGAGCGGCACCGACGCGTCCGGCGACAGGCCGAGCCAGCGACCGACGCGACCGGCCCGCGGCGCGCCCAGCGCGAAGCGCAGCGACAGCGCGTGGTTCTTCGCCTCCCCGGCACCCAGTCCCGACCACTCGCCCACCAGCGAGGCGCGCGCGCCCGAAGCGTCGGCCTGCAGGTCGAACCGCGCGCGTCCTTCGTGCGCGAGGGTCCCGAGGTCGCTGCCCTCCAGGCGCGCGGTGAAGGGCTCGGACAGCAGCGCGCCGCGCGCCTGCCCGCTCACGCCGCGGCCGGAGGGCTTCGCCACCTCGAGGCGGTCGAGCCGCAACTGGACCGGGCGACCGCCCTCGAGGTTGCCGTAGGTGAGTTCTGCCGCCTCGACCTCGAGCCGTGCCGAGAGGTCGCGGGCGATATCGCCTACGGTCGCCCCGCGTCCCTCCAGCTGGACGGCCAGTCGGCCGACCCGACCGTCCAGCCCTTCGATGCCGGTCAGCAGCGCACCGAGCGCGCCCAGCGGGCTGTCCACCGTGCCGAGTCGCAGGCGCATGTGCGGGCGCGTGCCCGACGCGTCCGCGAGGAACTCGCCGGTCAGTCGTGCTCCCGCCAGCGTGGCCTCCACCGGCGTGTGGAGTCGACCGCCGCCCAGGCGCAGCCCCAGCTTCGCGTCGCGCGCCTCTCCCGGCAGGCTCAGCCATTGCCCGACCGCGAGGGTGACGTCGGCGTCCAGGTCGCGCAGCCGCGCGAGGTCGACCGTTGTCCGGGAGAGTTCGCGCCAGGTGTCGAGCAGGGAGCGCGGCGCCTGCGTGGTCTCGGGGCGGCCGAGGAAGGGACGCAGGTCGAGCGTGGGTAGCGTCAACTCGCCGCTGATCCGCGGCCTTGCCCCCCGGGTGTCCACGTGCAGTTGCCCGTCGAGGGTGGTCGCACCCATCGCGCCGCTGATCGCCTCGATGGCGACCGTGCCCGGGGCCTGCCGCAGCCGGAAGGCGAGGCGAGTGGCGCCGACGGGCGGGAATCGGGTCTGCAGCAGGCGCTCGAGTTGCGACAGGTCTGCCGTCCGAAGCGATACGGACAGGTCGGTGTGCATCCCGGTCTCGCCCGGGGCGAGCAGGCCCCGCACGGCGCCGTCCAGTCGCAGGTCGGTGCCGGCGAAAGACAGCGCGAGGGCGAAGGGCCACTGGGCATCCGGGCTCGAGAGTCGGGCGAGCGGACCGCCGTCGATCCGCATCGAGTAGGGAAAGCTCTCGTCGACCCGTCCGACGACACGGATCGACAGCGGGCTCTCGCCGCTTCCGGTGGCCTCCAGCCGGTCGAGGTCGAACGAGCGCTCGTGGCCCCGCGGGTCGACCATGCGCAGTTCGATCCTCTCGAGCAGGACGCGCTCGAGCCGAAGGGCAGCGACGGCCGAGCCGACCGCGGCTGCATCGTCCGGTGCGCCGGGCGCTGTGCCCGGCGCGCTTGCGGCCGCCCGCGAGGGGGGACTCGCAGGGGCGGGGGTGGCGCGGATGTCGGTCCGTTGCCAGTTGCCGAGGCCATCGGCGCGCCGCACCAGCCGGACCTGCAGGTCTCGGGCACTGAAGTCGCGGACGACCAGCACCCGGCGCAGCAGCGGCAGCAGGTCGAGTTCGAGGCGAGCGGCGCCCAGCACCGCGAGATCCGGGCCGTCGAAGCCGGGCGGATTGCCGATGCGCAGGCGCGACAACTCGGCGGACGGACGCAGCGACAGGTGGAGCCGTGCATCGCCGTCGATGCTGACCGGCCGCCCCAGGGTCCGGGCGATGGATGCGGCCAGCGGCTCGCGCAGTAACCCCGCGTCGAACGACAGGCCGGTCCAGGCGAACGCCAGCAGCCCGCCGGTCAGCGCGAGCAGGATCGCGGCGCGTCGCCGCCAGCGACGACGGGGCGGGCCGGCGGGGGCTGCGGTCGGGGGGCGGGAAGCAGGGGTCACGGCCGGTGGAGACGAGGGTTGCCGGTGCACCCGGGCGGCTCGGCCCCGGGGGGCGCTCCCCCCGGAGGCCAAGCGGGGAAAAAGGCTACCATGCGCGGGTCGGGGACAGGGTCGGCAGGGGCCGTCATGAGGGTGTCACCCGGCCGCCTCATGCTCGGGTCATACACATGGATACGCAGATCGAAGTGAACGGGCGGCGCTATCGCGCCCCGGACCGACCCACCGTCGTGGTGTGCATCGACGGATGCGAGTTCGACTACATCACGCACGCGGCGCAGGCCGGGGTCGCGCCCTGGTTCGCGCGCGTGCTGGCCACGGGGACGGCACTGCGTGCCGACAGCGTGGTTCCCACCTTCACCAACCCGAACAACCTGTCCATCGTCACCGGCGTGCCGCCGGCGGTCCACGGCATCTGCGGGAACTACTTCCTCGACCGCGAGGCGGGTGTCGAGACGATGATGAACGACCCGCGGTTCCTCCGGTGCGGGACGATCCTCGCGGCCTTCGCCGATGCCGGCGGGCGCGTGGCGGTGGTCACGGCCAAGGACAAGTTGCGCGGCCTGCTGGGGCATCGCATGAAGGGGGTGTGCTTCTCGGCCGAGCGTGCCGACCGGGTGACACCCGAGGAGAACGGGATCGACGACGCGCTGTCGCTCGCCGGCATGGCGGTGCCGTCGGTCTACAGCGCCGAACTGAGCGAGTTCGTGTTCGCGGCGGGCGTCGGCCTGATGAAACGGATGCGACCCGACATCATGTACCTGTCCACGACCGACTACATCCAGCACAAGGCCGCCCCCGGAAGCGCGACCGCCAACGCCTTCTACGCGATGATGGACCGCTACCTCGGAGAACTGGAGGCCGCAGGGGCGCGCATCGCGGTGACGGCCGACCACGGCATGAACGCCAAGACCCGGCCGGATGGCGAGCCGGACGTCATCTACCTGCAGGACCGCCTCGACGAGGCCTTCGGGTCGCAGTCCACCCGCGTGATCCTGCCGATCACCGATCCGTACGTGGTGCACCACGGAGCGCTCGGCTCGTTCGCGACCGTCTACACCCGGACGCCCGACGCCGCCCGCGAGGTGCTCGGTTTCATCGAGCGCCTGCCCGGCGTCGACTCCGCCCTCGATCGCGACACCGCCTGCGCCCGATTCGAACTGCCGCCCGACCGCGTCGGCGATGTCGTCGTGGTCTCGGCCCGCCATGTCGTCATCGGCACCAGCCGCAGCCGTCACGACCTGTCCGGCCTCGATGAGCCGCTGCGGTCCCATGGCGGGATCACGGAGCAGGAGGTCCCGCTGCTCGTGAATGCGCCGGGCGGGGCGATTCCCGGTCGCGAGCGCCATCGCAACTTCGACATCTTCGATGTCGTGCTCAACCACGCCCGCTGATGAGCGGGCGATCGTGCATTGCCGACCAGGGAGATCCCGCGTGAGAGCCAGCCGCCTGCAGCCATGTCTACGTGTCGCGTCCGTCGCCGGGCTCCTGCCCGCCCTGCTGTTGCCGGCGTGCGCGTGGTCGCAGGACTGGCCTGCCCCCAATCGTCCGCTGCGGCTGCTCGTGGGTTTCCCGCCCGGCGGGTCCACCGACCTGCTCTCGCGCAACCTCGCGGCCAAGCTGTCGGAGCAGACCGGAGCCCAGGTGCTGATCGACAACCGCGCCGGCGCGGCCGGCAACCTCGCGTCCGAACTCACGGCCCGCGCGAATCCGGATGGCTACACGCTGCTGATGGCCACCGTGAGCAGCCATGCGATCAACCCGGCGATCTATCGCAAGCTCGCCTTCGATCCGATCCGCGATTTCACCCCGGTGTCGCAGGTTGCCTCGTATCCGCTGATCCTCGCGGTGAATCCCGCCGTCGGCGCCAGGACGGTGAAGGAACTGCTGGCGGTGGCGCGGGCCAAGCCGGGAGCGCTCAATTTTTCCTCGTCGGGCAACGGTTCGCCGGGCCATCTGGCTGGCGAACTGTTCAAGATGCTCGGCGGGGTGCAGATGACCCACGTGCCCTACAAGGGCGGCTCGCCGGCCACGGCGGCGGTGCTGTCCAACGAAGCGCAACTCATCTTCGCGACGCTGCCGGCGATGATCGGCTTCGTGAAAAGCGGGAAGCTGGTCGGCATGGGCATGACCACGGCGCGCCGCTCGCCGGCGATGCCCGACGTGCCGACGATCGCCGAGGCGGGCGTGCCGAAGTTCGAGGTGAGTTCCTGGGCGGGCATCGTCGGCCCGGCCGGCATGCCGCGCGAGCGCGTCGCGCAGATCCACGCGGCGATCGTCCGTGCGCTGGGCGCCGCCGATCTTCGTGACCGGCTCGCATCGGAAGGGGCCGAGGCGATCGGCAGCGCGCCTTCGGCGTTCGCGGCCTTCATGAAGACCGAGGCCGCGCAGTGGGCTCGCGTGGTGCGCGAGGCCAAGGCACAGGTGGATTGAAACCCGGCGGGGCTCCGGCCGGCCGGCTCGCCGGCTCGGCGGGCTGCCCGGGATTCTCGACGGCGCCCGCGCGCGGGCGAACGGCGGCTCGCTCCGGCAGACGCCGTGCCGCCGCCGCCCGGGCAGTCGATGGCTCGCCGGGCGGGTCGCAGCAGCGAGCCCGCACGCGCGGGATCAGTCGCGATACGACGGGTCGAGGCGGTCGGCCTGCCGGATGCAGGCGGCCCAGCTGCGGGCGCGGTTGGCCAGGCGATCCGGGGACTGCGCCTGGATGAGCGCGTGCCGGCAGACCTCCTCGTCGATCAGCGTGACCTCGGATCCGCCCGCCAGCGCGTTGATCTGCCCCTTGCAGGCCATCTCCATGTAGTGGTGCTCGAAGAACGCGTCGGCCACCGACTCCCCGCAGACGAGCACGCCGTGGTTGCGCAGCAGCATGATCGACTGGCTGCCCAGGCTCTCCAGGAGCGGCGCCCGCTGCGCCATGTCGAACTCGAAGCCGCCGAAGGTGTGGTACGCGATGCGCCCGTAGAAGGTGGCGGCGTGCTGGTTGATCATCAGCAGCCCGTGCTTCTGCGAGGACACGCCCATGTTGGCGGGCGTGTGGGTATGGAATACCGCGTGGAGATCGGGCCGCGCCCCGAGCACCCCGGCGTGGATCACCAGGCCTCCGCCCCGCAGGCGCGGGCTGTCCTGCTGCGGATGGCCGTCGAAGTCGAACTTGAGCAGCGAGGACGCGGTCACTTCCTCGAACATCATGTTGGGCGGCTTGATCAGCAGGTGCTGCGGTTCCCCGGGGACGCGCGCGGACAGGTGGTTGAGTGCGAGGTCGTTCGCGCCGTAGTGGGCGAGCAGGCGGTAGCAGGCGGCCAGCTCGATGCGCAGGTCCCACTCCTCGCGCGAGACGCGCTCGCGCACGGCGGATGGGTTGACGGGTGTATCCATTCGGTCCTCCGGACGGTGGCGCGGCCGACGGTCGCCACGCGCAGCCGCATCCTACCGCCACCGGCAGGGGGACGACAGAGGCTCCCTGCCTCGGGTGTCCTCGCCCCACCGCCTCAGGCGGGCGACTCGCTCGCGGGCAGGGTCTCGGGCAGGAAGCCGCCCGACTGATGGCGCCACAGCCGCGCGTAGTGGCCATCGAGGTCGAGCAGTTGCGCATGCGTGCCCTGCTCGACGATGCGGCCGCCGTCGAGCACGACCAGGCGATCCATGCGTGCGATCGTCGACAGGCGGTGCGCGATCGCGATCACGGTCTTGCCCTCCATCAGCCCGAGCAACTGCTCCTGGATCGCCCGCTCGACCTCGCTGTCCAGTGCCGAGGTGGCCTCGTCGAGCACGAGCACCGGCGCGTCCTTCAGGATCACCCGCGCGATCGCGATCCGCTGCCGCTGCCCCCCCGAGAGCTTGACGCCGCGTTCGCCGACATGCGCGGCATAGCCCTCGCGACCGTCGCGATCGCACAGCGCGAGGATGAACGCCTCGGCCTGCGCGCGGCTCGCGGCCCGGCGGACCTCGTCGTCGCTCGCTGCCGGTCGGCCGTAGCGGATGTTCGCGTCGATCGAGCGGTGCAGCAGCGAGGTGTCCTGCGTCACCATGCCGATGGCCGCGCGCAGGCTCTCCTGGGTGACGCCCGCGATGTCGGTGCCGTCGATCAGGATGCGCCCCTGCTCGAGGTCGTGGAACCGCAGCAGCAGGTTGACGAGCGTCGACTTGCCCGCGCCGGATCGTCCGACCAGCCCCACCCGCTCCCCGGGCCGGACGCGGAGGTTCAGGTCGTCGATCACGCGGTGGCCGCCGCCTCGCCCGTAGCTGAAGCCCACGTGCTCGAAGCGGATCTCGCCCCCGCGGGGGGCGGGCAGCACCGTCAGTTCGCGGGCGCCGGGTCGATCGACGTGGGAGTGCGGTACCGCGATGGTCTGCATTCCCTCCTGCACCACGCCGATGTTCTCGAAGATGCCGGTGACCTCCCAGCTCACCCACCCGGCGACGTTCGCGATCTGCCAGACCAGCGGCAGCGCGGTGGCCACCGCGCCGGCGCCGATGGTGCCCTCGCGCCAGAGGAGCAGTCCGATCACCGCGGTCGACACCAGCAGCAGGGCATTCATCGCGGCGAGCGTCGCCATGAAGCGCGTGATCACCCGCATGTGCGCGGCCATCGCGCCGGTGTGCGCGTCGACGGCTTCGCGCACGAAGGCGTCCTCGTCGCGGGCCCGCGCGAACAGCTTGACCGACAGGATGTTGGTGTAGCTGTCGACCACCCGTCCCATCAGCATCGAACGTGCCTCGGAGCTCGTGCGGGCGAGATCGCGCAGCCGGGGCACGAAGTGCCGGAGGAAGACCACGTAGACGGCGAACCACGCGAGCGTCGGCAGGGCCAGTCGCCAGTCGAGCGCAAGCAGCAGCGCGATGGCGGTCAATCCGTAGACCGCGATGTACCAGACCGCGCGGATGCTGCTCACCACGCTCTCGCGCAGCGCATTGGCGGTCTGCATGACGCGGTTGGCGATGCGCCCGGCGAAATCCTCCTGGAAGAACGGCCAGCCCTGGCGTACCACGTGCCAGTGGCTCTGCCAGCGCACGAGGCTGGTGACGCCGGGCAGGACCGCGTTGTTGCGCAGCAGGCCGTCGAGCACCATCACCGCGGGGCGCAGCAGCACGACGACGAGGGCCATCGCGACGAGCGCCGGCAGGGCCTGCGCGAGTGCCGCGCCGCGCTCGGAGGTCTCCATCAGCGACACGAGCTTCCCGATGAACAGCGGCACCAGCGTGTCGATCAGGGCGACGGCGAGTCCGGTGGCCAGCAGCGCAAGGTACAGGCCGCGCGTCTGGCGAACGAAGTGCCAGTAGAACGCCAGCAGGCCGCCCGACGGGGGCGGCGCGTCCGGGGCTGCGGTGGCGTCGACGCGGGATTCGAAGAATCGGAACATGCGGCGCAGGGTCGGGGCCGGGGCGGGCAACGGCACGCCGGCGAAAGGGTCTTCGGACGCGCCGCATGCCGGGCGGCTGCGCGGCGATGGGCGAAGGTCGGCCCCCGGGAGGAGGCCGGGGACGGCCCGGTCAGGTCAGCACGCCGCGCGCCCTGGCGTCGTTGGCCCAGGCATCGATCAGGGTATGCAGCGCATCCTCCGGCCACGGCGCGGGACACAGCGCCGCATAGCAGGCGAGGTGGTCCGCAGCGGCCTCGCCCGAGGACGATGCCGCGAGTCCGCAACTGTGCGGCGGATAGAGCGTGGCGAGTGCATGCTGCTGCAGCTTCTCGGCGGCCAGTTCTGCACCCTTCACGCGGTCGCGCAGGGCTCGCGTGGTCGACGCCGCGAATGCCCCGATGTCCGAGCGCAGCTGGCGACGTACCTCGCGCAGCGCGCGCACGACGGTCTCGCGCCACGGCCGCACGGCCGCGTCGAGTGCGGCGATCGATCCGGCGTCGAGCCGGCGGCCGCAGTCGGCCAGGTAGAGCAGGAACAGCACCACGTTCACGTCGGCGCCGCCCTCGTCCTGGAGCGCGAGGCACGCCGGCGGCACGGCCGGCTGTCCGTAGATCCGCAGCGAGAACTCCCAGAAGCCGTCTGCGGAGGGTGCCGACTCCGCGCCGGTCGACTCGCTCAAGACGCCTCCTGGGTGTCCTTCCAGCGCTTGACCATGCGGGTGTCGATCCCGAACAGATCCAGCGCGCGCCCCACCGTCTGGTTGACGATGTCGTCGAGCGTACGGGGGCGGTGGTAGAAGGCAGGCACCGGCGGCATGATGATCGCCCCGTTGCGGGTGGCCTGTTCCATGAGTGCGATGTGGCCTGCGTGCAGCGGGGTCTCGCGCAGCAGGAGGACGACCCGGCGTCGTTCCTTCAGGCAGACGTCGGCCGCGCGCACGATCAGCTCGTCGTCGAACGAATTCGCGATGCCCGACAGCGTCTTGATCGAGCAGGGCGCGACCAGCATGCCTTCGGTGCGGAACGAGCCGCTGGAGATCGAGGCGCCGATGTCGCGGTAGTTGTGCTGCGCGCTCGCCAGGGACTTCACGTGGTCGAGGTCGTAGTCGGTTTCCTCGACCAGCGTGCGCGCCGCGGAAGGCGACATCACGAGGTGCGTCTCGACGTCCGGCAATCCGCGCAGGATCTCGAGCGCCCGGACGCCGTAGATGACGCCCGAGGCGCCGGTGATGCCGATGATGATCCGCTTCATGACTGGCCTCCGGCGCCACGGCGGCCCGGTCGTTTGTGGGATCGGCGAGGGTAACAGATGGCCGGCCCGGTCAGCGGTAGAATCCGACGCGATGAACGAGAACGAGACGCCCCTGCCCTGGTCGCAGCGCCTGCTGCACCGGTTCGATCCCGAGGCCGCCCACCGGATCGCCCTCCTCGCCTTGCGACTCGGGCTGGTGCCGCGGCCCGAGCCCTTCGACGATCCCGTGCTGCACGCCCGGGTGTGGGACCTCGAATTCCGCAGCCCCGTGGGGCTTGCCGCCGGATTCGACAAGGACGCCGAGGTGGTCGACGCGATGCTCGGCCTGGGCTTCGGTTTCGTCGAGGCCGGCTCGGTCACGCCGCGCCCCCAGCCGGGCAATCCCGCGCCGCGACTGTTCCGCCTTGCCGAGGACCGCGGAGTCATCAACCGCTTCGGCTTCAACAGCCGTGGCCTCGCGCCCTACGCCGCGCGTCTTCGCGCGCGACGGGTACGCGGGCCCGCCGGCGGAATCGTCGGGGCCAATGTCGGGCGCAATCGCGACTCGGCCGATGGCGTGGCCGACTACGTGGCGGGGGTGCGGGTACTGGCCGGTCTCGCCGACTACCTGGTGTGCAACATCTCCTCGCCGAACACGCCCGGCCTGCGTGCAATGCAGCAGCGGGAGGTGATCGCCGAACTGCTCGCGCGCGTGATCGCGGCCCGCGACGAGGCGACGCCACCCGGCGCACGGCGTCCGCCGCTGCTCGCGAAGGTCGGCCCCGACCTCTCCGCCTCCATGGTCGAGGACATCGCGGAGGTGGCGCTCGCCACCGGGGTGGACGGCCTGATCGTCGGCAACACCACGATCGATCGGCCCGCGACGCTGCGCAGCCGCCACGCCGCCGAGGCGGGGGGCTTGTCCGGCGCGCCGCTGCTGGGCAAGGCCGATGCGTGCCTCGAGGCCTTCGCCCGCGTGCTGCGCGGCCGCCTGCCCATCGTCGGTTGCGGCGGCGTGTCGACGGGCGAGCAGGCCTACGGCAAGATCCGCGCGGGCGCGAGCCTCGTCCAGCTCTACTCGGCCCTGGTCTACGGCGGGCCCGGGCTGGTGGCGACCATCAATCGCGACCTGGCCGCACGGCTGCGCAGGGACGGCTTCTCGAGCGTGAGCGAAGCGGTGGGCAGCGGGTTGCGGTGAGGCGGCCTCAACGCGGCGACAGGCGGGTCATGTAGATCCCCACGCCGACGATGATCGCCGCGCCGGCGAGCAGCCAGGCGTCGGGCCAGTCGCCCCACACCACGATGCCGACGAGCAGGGCCCAGACCAGTCCCGTGTACTTGAATGGCGACACCAGGGCGGCGGGCGCCAGCCGCAGGGCTTCGATCATCGTCCACTGGGCCGCGACGTAGAACACGCCGGCGAGCAGGAACCACACCGTGGCCGGGGCGGTGACCGGGACCCACTCGAAGGGCATGGCCAGCAGCCCGCCGGCTCCGACGATGGCGGTCGACCAGAACAGCGTGGAGATCGAGTGGTCCGTGCGCGACAGGCGACGCGTCACGATGTCGCGCATCGCGTTGAGCAGGGCTGCGCCGATCGGCAGCAGCAGCGCGAGGCTGAAGGCGCCGCTGCCCGGCCGCACGATGAGCAGCACGCCGACGAAGCCCGCCACGATCGCGAGCCACACCCGCAGCGGCACCCGCTCCCCGAGCAGCGGTGCCGAGAGCAGGGCGACGAACAGGGGGCTGGCGAAGACGATCGAACTCACCGTCGCGATCGGCAGCAGGTGCAGGGCGGTCATGATCGTCCAGGTGCCGGCGAGCAGCAGGGCGCCACGCATCGCCTGCAGCCGCCCGTGGCCGATCCGCAGCATGCGGGGCCCGCCCAGCGACAGCGCCCAGGGCAGCACGATCGCCAGCGCGATGGCCTGGCGCACGCCGATGACCTGCCCGATCGGCCAGGTCTCCATCAGGTGCTTGGAGATCGCGTCGCCCAGCATCAGGAACAGCGCTGCGGCGCACATCGACAGCACGCCCAGCCGGTGCGAGGCGCGCGCGCTGCGCGCCGCGGTCGAGCCCGGCGCGTCGGTCAAGCCGCCGCCCTGCCCGGGGTCACGTGCTCGAGCGCTGCATGGATGACCTCGAGCCCGGCGCCGCGCCGCGGCGCGCGCTCGCTGAGCGTGCGCCGCCAGCCACGCGCCCCGGGCACGGCCTGGTACAGACCGAGCAGGTGGCGGGTCATCGCGGACAGCGGGGTGCCCTGCGCGAGCTCGCGCTCGACGCAGGGCAGGTACTGCGCGATCGCGCCGGCCCGGTCCGACACCGGGGCCGCCTCGCCGAAGAGCGCGGGGTCGACGCTGGCGAGCAGCCACGGGTCGTAGTAGGCGGCACGCCCGAGCATCACCCCGTCCACGTGCGCCAGCTCGCGCTCGCAGTCGGCGATCGAGGCGAGGCCGCCGTTGATCACGATCGTGAGGTCGGGCCAGGTGCGCTTGAGCGCGTGCACCACCTCCGGCCGCAGGGGCGGGATCTCCCGGTTCTCGCGGGGGCTGAGCCCATCGAGCCAGGCCTTGCGCGCGTGCACGATCAGCGTGCGGCAACCCGCGGCCACCACCGCCTCGACCAGGCGATCCAGCCGCTCGGTCGATTCGTCTCGGTCGATGCCGATGCGCGTCTTCACGGTCACCGGGATGTCGACCTCGGCGATCATGGCGGCCACGCCGTCGGCGACCCGCGCGGGCTCGGCCATCAGGCAGGCACCGAAGCGACCGGACTGGACGCGGTCGCTGGGGCAGCCGACGTTCAGGTTCACCTCGTCGTAGCCTGCGTCCTCTGCCATCCGCGCGCACGCGGCCAGCTCGCCCGGCTCGCTGCCGCCCAGCTGGACGGCCAGCGGATGCTCGGCCGGATCGTGGCGCAGGTGTCGTGCCGCATCGCCATGCAGCAGGGCGCCGGTCGTGATCATTTCGGTGTACAGCCGTGCCCGCCGCGACAGCAGCCGCAGGAAGCGCCGCGCGTGACGGTCGGTGAGATCCATCATCGGCGCCACGCAGAAGCGGTGCGGGCTGGGGACGGCGGGCACGGGCGGGGCGAGGGGCACGAGGGGTTCCTGGGGGCGGCGCGCTCGATGCCGCAGAGCGGCGGGGCGCGCGGACGCGAAGCGGCATCGGACCGGCTGCCGAGTATCCCACCGACGGCGACCCTCGCGTTCGACCGCGTCCCCTGGCCGTGCCCTGCGCGCGCCCCGCGGTCGACGCGCTACCATGGCGCGGGTGGCGCCCGTGCCCGGGCGCGACTGCCGCACCGCGACCGCCTACCCACGCACCGAGGGGCTCCGATGATTGCCGCCGATACGCTCGACCATCTGCGCTCGCTGCTGGGCGAGCGCCTGCAGACCGCCGCGTCGGTTCGGGAGCATCACGCCCGCGACGAATCCGGCCATCCCTCCGCGCTGCCCGATGCGGTCGTCTACGCCGAATCCACCGACGATGTCGCGGCCATCCTGAGGCTGGCGAACCGGTGCCGGCTGCCGGTAGTGCCCTTCGGTACCGGCACCGGGATCGAGGGCGCCGCGATTCCGGTCCGGGGCGGCCTGTCGCTCGACCTGTCGCGGATGAATCGCGTGCTGGAGGTCAATGTCGACGATCTCGATGCCCGCGTCGAGGCGGGGGTCACCCGGCTGGCCCTGAACGAGGCCGTGCGCGGCCACGGACTGTTCTTCCCGATCGATCCGGGGGCCGATGCCTCGCTGGGCGGCATGGCTGCCACCCGAGCCTCGGGTACCAATGCGGTCCGCTACGGCACCATGCGGGAGAACGTGCTCGGACTCACGGTCGTGACCGCCGCGGGGGAGGTCGTTCGCACCGGGGGACGCGCGCGCAAGTCGTCGGCCGGCTACGACCTCACGCGACTGTTCGTCGGCTCCGAGGGTACGCTTGGCGTGATCACCGAGGTGCACCTGCGCCTGTACGGGATGCCCGAGCGGATCGCCGCCGCGGTGTGCGCGTTCGACACCCTCGAGGGGGCCGTGCGCAGCGTCATCGAGACCATCCAGGCGGGCATCCCGGTCGCGCGCATCGAACTGCTCGACGAGTTGCAGATGCAGGCGAGCATCGCCTACTCGAAGCTCGAGGGGCTGCAGCCCCGGCCCACCCTCTTCTACGAATTCCACGGCAGCGAGGCGGGTGTCGAGGAGCAGGCGAACGCGGTGGCCGCGATCGCCGAGGCCCACGGGGGTGGCGCGTTCGCCTGGGCGCACCGCACCGAGGAGCGCAACCGGCTGTGGAAGGCGCGGCATGCAGCCTACTACGCGGCGCTGGCGCTGGCCCCGGGGTCGGGCAGCCTGGTCGCCGACGTGTGCGTGCCGATCTCGCGGCTGGCCGAGTGCGTGCTGGCCGCGCAGGCCGACGCCCGGCGCGAGGGCCTGCTCGCGGCGATCGTCGGACACGTCGGCGATGGCAATTTCCATGTGCTCTACCTGATGCGCGACGAGCGCGAGCGCGAGGCGGTCGGACGCCTGCATGCATCGCTGGTCGAGCGCGCGATCGCCGCAGGCGGCACCTGCACCGGCGAGCACGGCATCGGCATCGGCAAGCGGCGCTACCTCGAGCGCGAGCACGGCGCGACGGCCGTCGGGCTGATGCGTGCGCTCAAGTGCACGCTCGACCCGCACGGCATCCTCAACCCCGGCAAGGTACTGCCGGAGGTCGACGCGTGAGCGCGCCGCCCTCGGGCTGCCTGCTCTTTCGCGGCGGTCGGCTGATCGACGGCACCGGGGCACGTGCGCGGCTCGCCGACGTGCTGGTCGAGGACGACCGGATCGCTGCGGTGGGGGAGATATCCGGGGGGACGGGCGCACGCGTGATCGACATCGAGGGACTCGTCATCGCCCCCGGGTTCATCGACGTGCATACCCACGACGACCGCCTGCTGCTCGCGGAGCCGGCCATGGCCCCGAAGGTGAGCCAGGGCGTCACCACGGTGATCGTCGGCAACTGCGGGCTCTCGCTCGCGGGCCTGGTCACTGCCGGCCGCGCGCCCCCGCCGCTGGACCTGCTGGATCCGGCCGGCGGCGGATTCCGATTCGAGCGCTTTGCGGAGTACGTCGATGCGCTGGCCGCCCGCCCTGCGGCGACGAACGTGGCGATGCTGGCCGGCCACAGCACGCTGCGCGTGGCGGCGATGGGCGGGCAGACCGATCGGCCCGCCAGCGCCGAGCATCGCGCCCGGATGATCGCGGCGCTGGACGAGGCCATGGATGCCGGCGCGCTGGGGCTGTCGACCGGCACCTTCTATCCGCCGGCTGCGGCGGCCGACACCGGAGAGCTGGTCGAACTGTCGTCGCGGGTCGCCGATCGCGGCGGGCTCTACGTCACCCACATGCGCGACGAGGGCGACCGCATCGACGCGGCGATCGCCGAGACGCTGCACATCGGGCGGGCGTGTGCGATGCCGGTGGTGGTCTCGCACCACAAGGTCGCCGGCACCCGCAACCACGGGCGCACCGAGCAGACCCTTGCGACCCTTGCCGCGGCCATGGCCTGCCAGCCGGTGGGACTGGACTGCTATCCCTACAGCGCGTCCTCGACGATGCTCGATGCAGGACGGGTCGGCCTGGCGAGCCGGGTGCGCATCGCGTGGTCCGCACCGCACCCGGAGGTGGCCGGTCGGGATCTGGACGCCGTGGCCGAGGCCTGGGGAGTGGACGTCCAGGAGGCCGTGCGGAGGCTGCAGCCGGCCGGCGCGATCTACTTCATGATGAGCGAGGCGGATGTCCGGCGCGTGCTCTCCTTTCCGCACACCATGATCGGCTCCGACGGGTTGCCGCACGACGCGAGTCCCCACCCCCGACTCTGGGGTACCTTCCCGAGGGTGCTGGGACACTACGCGCGCGACGTGGGGCTGTTCGCGCTGGAGGAAGCCGTTCGGAAGATGACCGGGCTGCCGGCCGAGCGCTTCGGGCTGCAGGGGCGCGGGAGGCTGGACGTGGGCGCATGGGCGGACCTGACGGTGTTCGATCCCGGGTCGATCATCGACCGGGCCACCTGGGACCGACCGACCGAGCCCGCGGCGGGCATCCGCATGGTGGTGGTCAACGGGCGACCGGTGTGGCGCGACGGCGCACCCACCGGGGAACGTCCCGGCCGCTTCATTCGACGAGGCCTGGCGGCCGGTGCACGGCGCGAGTCCGTGCCGGTCGCGGCGCGGGCCTGAACGGGAGGGAACAGCGTGTCGGAGCGCACGGACGTGGCGGCGGCGGAGCCGTTGTATTTCGAGGACATGCAGGTCGGTCGCCACTTCAACACGGGCAGCATCGTCCTCGAGGAAGCCCGGATGATCGAATTCGCCCGCGAGTTCGATCCGCAACCCATGCACACCGATCCCGAGGCGGCCGGGCGATCGATCTTCGGGGGGCTGATCGGCAGCGGCTGGTACACCGCTGCGCTGACCATGCGCCTGGTCATCGGTGGCGAAATGAAGCCGGACGAGCGCGGCCGCGTCGGTCTTGGCATCGAACTGCTGCGCTGGCCCACGCCCACCCGCCCGGGGGACGTCCTGACCGCGGTGACCGAGGTACTGGAGGCCAGGCCGTCCGCCTCGCGTCCCGACCGGGGCATCGTCAAGTTGCGCACCCTGACCTACAACCAGCGGCGCGAGGTGATGCAGGAACTCGTGGCCAACGTGCTCGTGCCCAGGCGGCCTGCGGGCGACCCGCCCGGCGCCTGAGGCGCTTCGGTTCGCGGCGCAGGGCGCCGCGGGATTTCGGTCGGGTGCCCGGTCGCAGGCCGTCCGCACGGGCGATCGGCGTCCGCCCCGTGTCACCCGGGCAACAGATCCCGTCCTGCAGGCCGTTCGCGCCGGTCATCGACCCTACAGAACCCGACCGGACAGCCGTTACTCCTGTCGGGCGGCGAGTGCTGCCCGCAGGCCGACCCGCGGGGCCAGCCGGATGCAGGCGAGGATCCGCTCGCGCGGGCCTGCGCCGCCCCCGGTCCGCACCCGCGGGGCACGGCCTGCGCTCCGTTCGCCCGGGCGGGGCCGCACGCCTGCCGCAGCAGTCCGTGCGGCACCCTCGCTCTCCGCCGAGTCTCCGCCATGCCCGACATCCCGCTCCCCCGACTCCCGGTCGAGCCGAAGAACGTGCCCGACACGCGCCCGTGGTTGACCGTGCTGGTGGCGGACGTGAGCGACCGGTCCGCGCTGTTCGCGCAACTCGGCGACCAGAAGGCCAAGGCCGCGATTGCCCGCTGCCTCTCGCAGGTCACGCGTGTCCCGCCCCGCTTTGGCGGTCGGATCGTACGCGCCACCGGCGACGCGCTGATGTGCGTGTTCGCCGAGCCCGGCTCGGCCGCGCTGGCTGCCGGCCGGATGCAGGCCCAGGCGGCCGATCCCGACGACCCGCGCCTCGGTCTTCACATCGGCATCCACCACGGACCGGTGACCGCCGACGGGATCGACCTGTTCGGGGACACCGTGAATGCGGCCAGCTACCTCACGGCGGTGGCCGACGTCGGCGAGATCGTTGCGAGCCAGGGGGTCGTGGATGCGATGGCGCCGGCGATGCGCAGCCTCGCCGGCCCCCTGTCGCGGGTCGTCCTGAAGGGCACGCCGGGGGAGACCACGATCTACCGCATCCAGTGGTCGGAGGCCGACGCGCTGGTCACCCACCCGCGCCCGCTGGCGCCGGTGCGCGTGGACCCCGATCCGGGCGCGCTGCTGCTCGAGTGGGGAGGAAACATCCGGGTGGTCGATGCGGCGCGCCCGGTGGTGCGGATCGGGCGTGCCCCGGGCAACGACCTGGTGATCGATCGACCGAACGTGTCGCGCGAGCACGCGCTGGTCGTGCTGCGACGGCTGCGCTTCCACGTGATCGATCGCAGCGTGAACGGCAGCTGGCTGGTGGCCGGCGACGGGGCGATCAGCGAACTGCTGCGCAGCGAGGCCGCGCTGCCCGGCGCGGGCCTGCTGTGGGTCGGGTCGCGTCCGGGCAGCGAGACGGGGCACTGCGTGCGGCTGCGCATGGACCGCCGCTCGGCCTTCCGACCGCGCGCAGCCGAGCCTTCGCCGGTCCGCGCGGTCCGCGAGGTCACGGTGCGCTGATCGGCCCGGTCGATCGGCGCACACGAACGGCTCCGAGGGCGATCAGGTCGCCGCGGCGGCCCTGGCGACCTCGTCGGCGCGAGCGAGCTCGCCCACCTTCCACGCCAGGCCGACCAGTCGGTCGATCTGGGCGGACGGGAGGATGTCCTGGGCGAGGCCCCGGAACTTGCGCTCGATGTCCGCATCCGAGAGCGGACGAGCCAGGCTGCCGATCGCGTTGTCGACGCGACAGGTGAGCACGCGACCGTCGCGCAGGCGGATATCCACCTCGGTCTGGTCCTCGTGCATCGAGTCGTCGATCGTCGCGGTGACCCGGTCGCGCAGCGCGACCACCTTCGGGTCGCGGACCACGGAATCGCTGTATTCGCGCTCGCCGGCCGCCCCGTGGATGATGCCCACGGCCGCGGAGTGGTAGACGCTGAACTTGCCTTCGAGGCCGGTGCGCGGCGTCTTCTTGCCGGTCAGTTCGATCACCAGCGGATGGACGCGTGCCTCGATCGATTCGATCTCCTCGCCCGTGAGGCCGTGGGCCTCGCGCAACTGGACGCAGGCATCGATGATCGGGTGGATCACGATGCCGCAGGCGAACGGCTTGTAGGTGTTGATGTCGATCTCCCAGCTCTCGCCCAGTCCCGAGGTGATCTGGGTCGGGTCGAAGCGGGTGGACATCACGTGCGCGAAGCCGCGCGGGGCCTCGATGCCGCGATCCGAGCTGGTGAATCCCTGTGCGCCCAGCAGCGCCGCCATGAGGCCGTTGCGCGCGGCGTTGCCCGGATGGAAGGGCTTGCACATCGTGCCGAACATCTCGCGAAGTCCGGAGGACTGGGTGGCCGCGATGCCCAGCGCCCAGGTCATGCGCTGCTCGTCCAGGCCGAGCAGTCGGCCGCAGGCCGCGGCCGCGCCGAAGACGCCGGCGGTGCCGGTGATGTGCCAGCCGCGGTCGTAGTGGTCCGGGTAGACCGAGTTCCCGATGCGGCACTCGACCTCGACCCCCAGCGTGAGCGCATGGATGAACTGCTCGCCGGTCACCGGCCGGTGCTCCGCGAGGGCGAGGATGGCCGAGCACACCGGCCCCGCGGGGTGAATGATCGTCTTCAGGTGCGTGTCGTCGAAGTCGAACATGTGCGAACTGATGCCGTTGAGCAGCGCGGCGTGCAGGATGTCGAGCCGCTCGCTTCGTCCGAGCACCGTGGCCTGCGCGGGGCCCGCCATCGGCGAGAGGGCGGCGATCGCGATGTCCATGGCCTCGTGACGGGCGCCTCCGACCGCGCAGCCGAGCCAGTTCACGAAGGTGCGCGTCGCGTGGTGGCGGGTCGGCCCTGGAACGTCCGAGGGCTGGGAGGCGGTGACGAAGCGGGCGAGGGTGCGGGTGACTTCGGCGGGCTGCGCGGCGTTGCTCATCGCGGTCTCCAGGGACGTTTCCGGCCGGCGCGGCCGGAGCGCCGCGCAGGTCGCGGGGCGCAAAAAAGCCGCGATTCTACCGAACCGCGGCTCCGGGGTGAGTCACCGCCTCCGCGCCCGGGCGCGAGGGCTGCGCGCGAACCGTCGCGATCCGCGGGCAGCGCCGCTTCAGGCCGCGGCCTTGGCCTTCGCCTTCGCCTGGTCCGGGAACTGGGACACGGACATCGTGCCCTCGGGCACGCCGTCCTCGACCGATTCGCCGGGCGGGAAGTTCAGTTCGATCTTGTTGCCGACCGGGTCGACCGCGAACAGCTGGTAGCCGGCGTTCTTGACGTTCTGCTCCTCGTAGGGAACGCCCATCTCCTTGAAGCGACGTCGGTACTCGTTGACGTTGGAGACCCAGTAGGCGGTGTGGTCGTAGCCGCAGCGGGAGTGATCGATGCCCGCCCAGTCCTCGGGGAATCGCACCACCACGTGGATCAGCGGATGGTCGCCGTCGTAGAGCCAGATGCCGCGCGAGGCGAAAGGCGGCCGGTAGCCGATCTTGAAGCCGAACAGCCGGCCGTAGAACTCCTCGATCTTCGGCAGGTCGGACTCGCGGCAGCCGAAGTTGATGTGGTGGATGTTGACTGCGCGATTGTTGCCGGGACTCTCCACGTCTGCCTCCCCTGTCGATGTGGCGTGCGCCTGATGGCGTCGAAGCCGGACCCGTGCACTCTACTCCCGTGCGGGCCGCGGCTCAATCGACCTTGATGCGGGCGGCGCGCACGACCTTGGCGAGCTTGTCGATCTCGTTCCGGATGAGCGTGCCGAACTGCTCCGGGCTGCTCGCGACGATTTCCGCCCCCACCGCGCCCAAGCGCTCGCGCGTGTCCGCGAGCTGGAGGATGCGCGCGAGTTCGCCGTTCAGGCGCATCACCAGGTCGCGCGGCGTGCCTGCCGGCATCAGCATGCCGTTCCAGGAATTGTTGGAGTAGCCGGGCAGGCCGGACTCGGCCACCGTCGGCACGTCGGGCAGCACGGGCGTGCGGGTGGCCGTGCTGACCGCCAGCGCCCTCAGCCGACCGCTGCGCACGTGCGGGGTCGCGCTGATCGTGTTCTCGAACAGCATCGAGATCTGGCCCCCGAGCAGGTCGGCCAGCGCCGGGGCCGCGCTCTTGTAGGGCACGTGCACCATGTCCAGCCCGGCCATCTGGCGGAACATCTCGCCCGAGATGTGCCCGAGGCCGCCGGAGCCCGAGGATCCGAAGGTCAGCTCGCCGGGGCGCTTGCGTGCGAGCGCGATCAGTTCGCGCACCGACTTCACCGGCAGCGAAGGGTGAACCACCAGTACGGCCGGCGAGTTGGTGAGGTGCATCACGGGCGCGAAGTCGCGCACCATGTCGAACGGCAGCCGGTAGAGGGTCGGGTTGACCGCGATCGTGCCCACGGTGGCGATCACCCAGGTGTAACCGTCGGCGGGCGCCTTGACCGCCTGCTCCATGCCGATGTTGCCGTTGGCACCCGCGCGGTTCTCGATGACGATCTGCTGTCCCCACGACTCGGTGATCTTCTGGGCGAGCAGGCGAGCGGTCTGGTCGGTCGGGCCTCCGGGCGCGAAGGGCACGATGAACCGCACGGGCTTGATCGGCCAGGCCGGCTGGGCCAGCAGCACGGTTGGCGCGGCGGCCAGCGCGACCAGCACGCCGACGCGGGCAAGGGCCGAGGGACGGACCCGGGACAGGGGCATGGGCAGGGGCATGTCGACACTCCTCCGGACAGGGTCGGGCTTCGTGCAGCCCGGTCGCCGCGCACTGTAGCGCGCCTGCGGCCCGGAGGGGAGCGGGCGAACTCCGCGGGGCCGCCCGCCCACGCGCCGGCGCCGCGCCGCGGCCGCGAGACGCGTTCAGCGCGGCGTGAAGCCTGCCCGCTCGATCTCTGCGCGACCCTCCGGCGAGGCCAGCACGTCGAGCACCGCCTGGCCGAAGGCGCGATTGCCCTTCGCCGCCAGCCCGGCGCCGTACGCGGTGATGACCTGCAACGAGCCGGGCATCTCGGCGATCAGCGTGATGGTCGGGATCGGCCGGATCTCGCTGATCTGGGTCACCCCGATCGAGCCGGCCAGCCGTTGCTCGCCCAGCCAGGTCATCGAGACGTTGCCGTTGGGAAAGTGGCGGATCCGGTCGGCGAGTTCGTCGCGCAGACCCAGTCGACGCAGCGCGTCGTCGCAATGGCGCCCGGCGGAGGCGATCTGCGGGTCGGGATAGACGACCAGGCTCGCGGCCCTCATCGCGGCGGCGAAGGCCTGCTCGGTGGAGACGTCCGGCGCAGGATGGCCGAGCGGTACCACCACGCCCATGCCGACCTCGCCCAGCGTGCGTTGCGAGCCGGGCACGATCCACCCCGAGCCGGCCAGTTCGTCGAGCATCGCGGGCGTCAGCAGGATCGCATCGGCGCTCTCGTCCGCGAGCACGCGCGCGCGCTGCTGCCCGACCGCGCCGAAGGTGGCGGCGACCTTCGCGCCGGTTGCGCGTTCGATGGCCGGCACGAGCGCGGTGATCACCGCCTGCATCGCCCCGGCACTGATGATGTGGACGGTACTCATCAGGCGGTCACCTCGTTGACGAAGCGCTCGCCCTTGAGCCAGCGCTCGACGTTGCCCAGGAAGATCTCGGCCGCGCGGCGCTCGTTGCCGTCGGAGGCCGAGGAATTGTGCGGGGTGCAGATCACGTTGGGCATGTCCCACAGCGGCGAGCTGCCCGGCAGGGGCTCCTGCTCGTACACGTCGAGGTAGGCGCCTCCGAGGTGCCCGGAGCGCAGGGCCTCGATGAGGTCGGTCTCGACCACCACCGGGCCGCGAGCGACGTTCACCAGGCAGGCGCCACGCCGCATCAGGCCGAACCTTCGGGCATTCATGAGCCCGCGGGTCTCGGGCGTGAGCGGACAGCAGAGCATCACCCAGTCGGCGGTGGGCAGCAGGTCGTCGAGACGGGACGGGTGGACGATCTCGTCGACGACGTCGCCGTCGCGCCGCGGCGAGCGACGCACGCCGATCACTCGCAGCCCGAGCGCGCGGGCGATGGGGGCGGTGTAGCCCCCGATCGCCCCGACGCCGACCATCACCATCGTCTGGCCGCGAAGGTCGTGCGGAGCCTCGGCGTCGCGCAGCGCATGCCAGCGGTGCTCCCGCTGCGCCTGCTGCCAGCGCAGGAAGCCGCGCGAGAGCATCAGGATCGCGCCGATCACCGTCTGCGCGATCGGCTCGGCGTGGGTGCCGGCGCCGGTGGACAGCCGGATGCCGCGTGCGAGCAGTTCGTTGTAGATCGGCCGGTCGATGCCCGCGCTGGGGATCTGCAGCCAACGGAAGGCGCTCGCCTTGTCGATCGCCGAGAAGAAATGCGGACAGGCTTCGGGCACCGGCTCGTAGTGGCCCGCGTGGGACATCGAACCGAAGCGGATGTCGCGCGAGAGGAAGGCCGCATCGACACGCGCCGCAGCCTCGTCGGGCAGGTACTCGACCTTCGTGCTGATGGGCAGCAGTTCGAACGTGGTGCCGGCGGCGGCGGCGATCGCGTGCAGGCGCGACCCGTGGTCCTGGATGAAGCCGGGCGAGAGCATGATCGTGGGCATGGAGGGCTCCGGTGTCAGGCCTGGTCGGCCGGTGGCAGGTAACGACGCTCCCATTCGACGATCTCGCCGAGCCTGATCGCGTCGTTGTATTCCTGGAACGAGAGCATCCGGTCTCGCACCGGCATCGTGCTGCCCTCGGTGCGCAGCGCCTCGAGCGCGGCGCGGATACCGAAGCCGGCCGCGTAGCGGGCGAGCCCGGGGTAGATCGCGAGGCGGAAGCCCAGTTCCTCGAGCTGCGCGGTGGTGAGCTTGCCCAGCGGTCCGAACTCCTCGACGTTGACCAGCGCGGGTGCATCGACGGAGGCGGTGATGCGACGGGCGTCGTCGAGCAGCGTCGGGCTGGTCTTGGTCTCCACGAAGATCACGTCGGCACCCGCCGCGCGGTAGGCGCGCACGCGGGCGATGGCCTCGTCGAGCCCGTGACCCGCGGCTGCATCGGTGCGCGCGATGATCAGGAAGTCCGGGTCGCGCCGCGCGGCGACTGCAGCCTCGATCTTGCGTGCATGCTCGAGCAGCGAGACCACGGGGCGGGCACCGGGGATGTGCCCGCACTTCTTCGGCATGACCTGGTCTTCGAGATGGATGGCCGCCACGCCCGCGGATTCGAATTCCTCGACCGTGCGGCGGACGTTGACCGCGTTGCCGTAGCCGGTATCGGCATCGCAGATGAGCGGAATGTCGACCGCTGCCGCCGCCCGGTGGGCATGTTGGGCGAACAGGGTGAGGTCGATGAGGCCGACATCGGCCCGTCCCAGCAGCGAGGCCGATACCCCGTTGCCGGTCATGTAGACGGCTTCGAAGCCGGCCATCTCGGTGAGTCGGGCGCCGTAGGCGTCGTAGATGCCCGGGGCGATGACGAGGGGACCGGACGTGAGCCGCGCGCGCAGGCGGCGTCGTGCATCGGGGGCAGCCATCAGTCGACCTTCACGTTCGCCGACTTGACGATCTTCGACCATCGCGCCAGCTCGGACTTCACGAGGCTGGCCAGATCCTCGGGCGAGCCGCCGACGGGGATGGCGCCCAGCGAGGCGAAGCGCTCGCGTGCCTCGGCGGTCGTGATCCCGCGCGCGACGGCGCGCGAGAGCGTGTCGACCACGTCGGCAGGCGTGCCCGCCGGTGCGAACACCGCGTACCAGTTGGTGACTTCCCACCCGGGCAGTCCGGCCTCGGCTGCCGTGGGCAGTTCGATGCCGGGCACGCGTTTCGCGGTGGCCAGGGCCAACGGCCGCAGCTTGCCCGCCTTGATCATCGGCAGCGCGGGTGCGTACTCGATCGACATCCACTGCACCTGGCCCGAGACGACGTCGGCCATCGCCGGGCCCGCCCCCTTGTAGGGGACGTGGACGAACTGCGTGCCGGTCATCGAGCGCAGCATCTCCGCGGCCAGGTGGTGGATGGTGCCGGTACCCGAGGATGCGTAGGTGAGGCCGGGACGGGAGCGGGAGTACTGCAGGAACTCCTGCAGGGTCGAGACCGGAAGCGCCGGATTGACCACCAGGACATGCGGCACGAAGGACACCACCGAGACCGGCGCGAAGTCGCGGATCGGGTCGTAGGGCAGTTTCTGCAGCACCGGGTTGATCCCGTGCGTGCCGGCTGCCCCGAGCAGCAGGGTGTGTCCATCGGCGGCCGCACGCGCGACGAACTCGGTGCCGATCACCCCGGAGGCACCGGCGCGGTTCTCCACCACGGCCGGTTGCCCGAGCTGCTCCTGGATGGCCTGGGCGGCGATCCGGGCGTTGAGGTCGAGTGCCCCCCCTGGCGCGAAGGCGGCGACCATGCGCACGGTGCGCGAGGGGAACTTCGCGCCCTGGGCGAGGCCGGTGGCGGGAAGCAGGGGGGCGAGGGCACCGGCAGCCGCCAGACGGAGGGCGGCACGCCGGGCGAGGTGCGTGCGGGGGTGCTCGACGGGCATCGGGGTTCTCCTGCGGCCAATGGCGGCGACAACCCTCGTCCGTGTGGCCGACTGCGTGCCGACGCGGTTTCGGGATCGACGGCTGCGCCGCCCCGCGGGCGCGGGTACCGGCGCGGTCGCCACCGAGCGGATGCGCCGACGGGGGGCGGCGCGGGTGGGTGATTCCGCCGGCGGCGGGCGCCTGCGGGACTGGGCGGATTCGCCGGCGCGTGCCCGCGAACCGCCCAGAGCTTACTTCACTGTGCTGCGGGCCGCCTCGATCGTCTCCCACAGGCGCGAGGGCGAGAGGGGCAGGGATACCGGGTTCACGCCGAACTCGCGCAGCGCGGCGGCGATCGCGTTCACCATCACCGCTCCGACGACGATGGTCCCGCCCTCGCCCGCCCCCTTGGCGCCGATCGGGTTGATCGGCGACGGATAGGCTTCGAACGTGAGCCCACGGATGCGCGGATAGTCGGTGGAGGTGGGCAGGAGGTAGTCCGCAAGCGTTCCGGTAAGCATCTGCCCGTCGCCGTCGTACACCATCTGCTCGAGGCAGACCCCGCCCATGCCCTGCACCGTTCCCCCGATCAGTTGCCCGTGCACCAGCAGCGGGTTGATCGCGCGGCCGACGTCCTCGACCACCAGGTAGTCGAGCAGCTCGACATGGCCGGTGCGGGGGTCCACCGCCACGTGGGCGCAGGCGGCGCCGTAGGCGTAGGTGTGGTGGTGGTTCGCGAAGCTGCCGTCCACGCCGATGCTCTCGTGGCGTGCGAGTTCGGCGAAGCTCATCGCCCGTCCGCGCGGCGATCGCGCCTCGGTACCCGCCAGTTCGACCTGTTCGGGCAGGCACTCGAGGTAGGTGGCCGCCAGTTCGCGCAGCGCGGCCTTGAATTTTCCGGCCGCATCGACGATCGCCGAGCCGCCCATCACCGTCGAGCGCGAGTGGTAGGACCCGAAGCCTTCGGCCAGAAGGTTGGTGGAGCCGTGGAGCATGTCGATCGCCGACATCGGGACGCCGAGCGCGTCGGCGGCGATCTGCCCGAGAGAGGTCTCCAGCCCCTGTCCGACGGAGGTCGAGCCGACGATGAGGCGGATGCGACCATCGCCGGCCAGTTCGATGCGGGCGTTCTCGCGCGGCCCGGCGGCTCCGCCCTCGATGAAGCAGGCGCTGCCGATGCCGTGGTAGCGCCCGTCGGGCTGGCGACCCTGCCGCGCCTGGCGGGCGACCCAATCGAATTCCGCGAGGCAGCGCTCGTACAGTTCGAGGTAGTCGCCGCTGTCGGTCTCGGTCTGTCCCGACGAGGGCGGAGCGGACGGCGAGCAGTCGGCGAAATGCCAGGGCATGTCGGCGGCGGTGAGCAGGTTGCGACGGCGCACCTGCACCGGGTCCAGGCCGAGTGCCTGCGCGCCGCGCTCGAGCAGGCGCTCGCAGAACAGCGCGGTCTCGAACCGCCCCGGGGCGCGGTAGGTGCCGGCGGGCCCCTTGTTCGTGAACAGCACGTGCGAGGCGATGTCGACGGCGGCGATGCGGTACGGGCCGGTCAGGAACTGGGGGATGTTGCGCGGCTGGATCAGGCCGTTCGTGCGCGGGTAGGCGCCCAGGTCGCACCATGCGGTGCCGCGTACGCCCAGGATGGTGCCATCGGCCGCGAAAGCCATCTCGAGCTCGGCCTCGGACTCGCGCGACTGCGCCATGGTCATCAGGTCTTCGCGCCGGTCGCTGATCCACTTGATCGTGCGGCCCAGGTGCCGGGCGGCGAAGGGAACGAGGAAGTCCTCGACGTAGAACTCCCCGCGCGCGCCGAAGCTGCCCCCGGTGTCGCCCTCGAGGAAGTCCATCTTCGAGGCATCGATGCCGAGCATCGAGGCGCAGGCCCGGCGATTGAAGAAGGGCACCTTGGCCGCGCCGTGCACGACGATGCGCTCGCCGTCGGCCAGCCATTCGGCCACCACGCCGCGCGCCTCCATCGTGACCGGCGCCTGGCGTTGCATCGAGAAGCGCTCGCGCTGCACGTGCGCGGCCGAGGCGAAGGCCGCCGCGGCGTCGCCCCGGGTGGCGCGGAAGGTGACCCCGCGGTTGGTCTGCGTGCCGTCGAAGAGCAGGCAGTCGCCGGAGTCGGCGCTCCGCCAGTCGGCCACCGCCGGCAGGGTCTCGAGGTCGACCTCGATGCGTTCGAGCGCATCTTCCGCGATGGCCAGCGAATCGGCGACCACGACCGCCAGCACCTCGCCGACATGGCGGACGCGGTCGGCCACGATGGCCGGCTGCCGGTAGGGCTCCATGCACTCGAGCGGCTGCAGCCTGAGCGGCACCCGGGGTACCGCGCCGCCGCAGGCGCGCGCGACGTCGGCCCCGGTGATCACCGCATGCACGCCGGGCAGCGCGAGGGCCGCCGAGGCGTCGATGCCGCGCAGCCGGGCGTGCGCGACCGAACTGCGCAGCATGGCGGCATGCAGCATGCCGGGCAGCGCGACGTCGTCGGCATAGCGCCCGCGGCCGCGCAGCAGCCTCAGGTCCTCGACCCGCTGGACGGGTCGGCCGACGAAGGGGCGTCCGTCCGCCGCGCTCTCCGGCAGGAGGTCGGGTGCTCGTTCGCCCATCAGCGCTGCTCCCCGTCGCCGTGGTGGGCGTGAGCCTCCCCGGTCCATGCGGGACCACCGTAGGCCACGCGCGCGTCGAGCACCGCATGGACGATCGGGATATAGCCGGTGCAGCGGCACAGGTTGCCCGAGAGGACCTCGCGCACTCGCGCCTCGTCGGCGTGGGGCTCCTCGGTGAGCAGCGCGTGCGCGGTGGTGAGCATGCCCGGCGTGCAGAAGCCGCACTGCAGGGCGTTGTGCCGGCGGAACGAGGCCTGCAGCGGGGAGAGGTCTTCGCCGTGCGCGAGTCCTTCCACGGTGGTGATGCTGCGACCCTCGACCTGCACCGCGAGCGTGAGGCAGGAGCGGACGGCCTCGCCGTCGATGATCACGGTGCAGGCTCCGCAGACCCCGTGCTCGCAGCCGACGTGGGTGCCGGTGAGGCGCAGGTGATCGCGCAGGCAGAGCGACAGGGTGGTGCGTGGCTCGACTTCGGCCGAGACCGGCTTGTCGTTGACGGTGAACCGGACCTTCATCACGCAGCCTCGCGACGGTTGAATGGGGGAGGGCAGGCCCGCGCGATCGCGCGCTCGACCAGCACGCCGACGAGGTTGCGGCGGTAGGCCGCGGAGGCATGCAGGTCGTCGGCCGGATCCACCTCGGCCGAGGCAGCCGCGGCCGCCTCGGCGATTGCGCGGGCGTCGACGGTCCGCCCGTCCAGGGCGGACTCGGCCGTGCGCAGGCGCAGCGGCCGGTCGGCCGCGCCGATGGCGGCGATGCGGGTACCCGTGGCGCGCGCGTTCCCGTCGAGTTCGAAGCCGACCGCGACCCCCGCCATCGCGAAGTCGCCGCGCCGCCGGGAGAGTTCCTCGAACGCCGCATGCCGCCGGGCGGGCCAGGGGGGCAGCACGAGAGCGGTGATCAACTCGTCGGGCTCGAGCGCGGTACTGAGCGCGCCCAGGAAGAAGTCGCCGGCGGCGATGGTGCGCTGCCCGCGCACGCTCGCCACCTCCACGAGGGCGTCGGAGGCCACTGCGATGCCCGGGAGTTCGGCGGCAGGGTCGGCGTGGGCCAGGCTGCCCCCGACCGTTCCGCGGTTGCGGATCTGGTAATGGGCGACATGGCCGATCGCCTCCGCGAGCAGGGGGGCCGCCGTGCAGAGGCGTGCGTCGCGCTCGATGTCGCGCCAGCGGACACGGGCACCCAGGCGCACGCCGTCGGGGCCGATGTCGATGCGGTCGAGCCCGGGGACCTGGCGCAGGTCGACGAGCAGCGCCGGTGCGGCGAGCCGGAAGGCGAGCACCGGCATCAGGCTCTGCCCCCCGGCGAGCGGGCGCGCTTCGCCCTGGCCCCGGGCGAGCAGTTCAAGCGCCTCCGCGAGGGAGTCCGGCGACGCATAGTCGAACTTGGGTGGTTTCATGAACAGCCTCCTGCTTGCTGCGGCGAGGATCGCCTCACTCCGGCTTGACCCCGGCGGTCTTGATGACCTTCGACCAGCGGGCGAGTTCTGCGGCCTGGTGCGAGGCCAGTTCCGCGGGCGTGCTGCCGATGGCCACGGCGTTGAGGGCGGCGAGCTTGTCGCGCGCATCGCCCGAACCGAGCCCGCGCGCGATGGCCCGCGACAGGGTGTCGACGATCGTCGTCGGCGTTCCTGCCGGCGCATAGACCGCGTACCAGGCGGTCACCTCGAAGCCCGGCACGCCGCCTTCGGCGAAGGTGGGCAGGTCGACGCCCGGCACCCGCCGGGCGGTGGCGATCGCGATCGGGCGCAGCTTGCCGGCCTTGATCTGGGACACCGCGGCGGTGAGTTCGATCGACATGAACTGCAGCTGTCCGGCGATCACGTCGCTCATCGCGGGCGCGGAGCCCTTGTAGGGCACGTGCGTGAGGTTCAGGCCGGAGGCGATGCGGAGCATCTCGCCGGCGAGATGGTGGGGCGAGCCGGTGCCTGCGGAGCCGTAGTTGAGGCCCGGTTTCGCGCGCGCGTACTTGATGAATTCCGGCAGGGAGGTGACCGGGAGCGAAGGGTTGACCACCAGCACGTGCGGAATGGTGGCGACCAGGGATACCGGCGCGAAGTCGCGCACCGGGTCGTAGGAGAGCTTCTGCAGCACCGGGTTGATGCCGTGGGTGGTGGTCGCCCCGAGCAGCAGGCTGTACCCGTCGGGAGCTGCACGGGCGACGAGTTCGGAGCCGATCGCGCCCGCGGCGCCGGCACGGTTGTCGACGATCACCGGCTGGCCGAGCTGCTCGGTGAGCACCTGCGCCGCGACGCGGGCCACCAGGTCGAGGGCGCCGCCCGGGGCGAACGGGGCCACCATGCGCATCGACTTGACCGGGAAGGCCGGCTGCTGGGCTGCGGCGGGAAGGCCGGCCGCTGCGGTGGCGAGGCCGGCGGCGAGTACCGCAAGGTTGGAACGTCGTGTGCGCATGTGAGAAATTCCGGTCGCAGGTCGGACTGGGGATCTTAAGGCATGCACCGGTCGGTTGCGAGCCTGCACGAGGCTGGCGACACCCCTGCCCGAGACCGGCCGCCGATGCGGGCGTTCGGTTGCCAGCGGTGCGCGGCGCGGCCTACCATGCGCGCGCAGCGAGCCTGCATCGACCATCGGATCCAAGAGGAGAATCACCATGTCCGCAGCGCGCCACCCCATGCCCCCCGACATCGCCAGCCTGTCGCTCGAGGAGGTCATGCAGAAGTTCGTCGGCCGCTTCCGCGACAAGACCCCGGACTGGGCCGCCTTCGAGGACGCGAAGATCGAGGGCTGGAAGCGTGCGCAGCACCGCTTCATCGGTGCGGGAGGCTCGGGCAAGCACGATGATCCCTCGGTCATCCCCGCCCGCAACTTCACGCTGTCGATCATGTACGTCGAACCCGGCCAGGGCAACGCGGCCCACACCCACGAGGTGGAGGAGGTGTTCTTCGTGCTCGACGGATTCCTCGACGTGTTCGTCGAGGACGAGAGCGGACGCCGCCTGACCACCCGGCTGGGCAAGTGGGAATGCGCGGCCTGTCCGCCCGGGGTGATCCATGGCTACGACAACAACAGCCTCGAGCCGGTGTACTTCCAGGTGATGCTCGGGCGTGCCCGCCCCGAGACCATGGGGTACGCGGACGACAAGCTGTACCAGCGCCGCGACGCCCACCTCAAGGGCTGAGCCGGCGCCTCCGCGCCGACGCCCGGGGCGCCGGCCCGCCGGCAGGCGTGGCGTCCGGCGCGCGGTCGGCGGG
>CAIKXV010000058.1 GCA_903831455.1 uncultured Pseudomonadota bacterium
TCGCGATGAGCCAGCGCTCCGATCGCCCGGCGGGTGGGGAGTTCCGCGGCAACAAGCAGTCGCTGCCCAGCAAGCCCTGCATCGCCTGCGGGCGACCGATGACCTGGCGCAAGCGCTGGCGCGCCACGTGGGACGAGGTGAAGTACTGCTCCGACGCCTGCCGCATGCGAGGGCGCAGCGGCTGATCCGGGTCGGGCGTCACCCGCGCCCCGGGCGCACGCTCGCCCGAGCGAGGATCACCGCGAGCGCGCAGGCAGCGGCAGCACGCGATCGCCGGCAACCACCAGCACGCGGTCCCGCCCGGACGGCGTGACGACGAATCCCCCGGTGAACGCGCCGAAGGCCGGCAGCAGCCCGACCCGATCGCCCAGCACGAAGCAGGGCGTGCGCAGCCGATCCCGCCCCGGCCCCGCAAGCCTCACGACCGGGTGCACGTGTCCGGCGAGCACGTAGCCGTCCGCGTGCGGTTCGGGGTGGTGGCGCAGCACGAAAGGGCCCTCGACATCCGCCTCCGGCCGAAGGGTGATGTCGAGCGACGCGGCCATCGCCCCGGTCGCGCGGTCGTGGTTGCCCGGTACCCGTTCGAGGGCCAGCGCGCGGCGGTCGGCCCGCCACCGCGCGAGCGTGTCGAGGGTCGGGCTGTCGGGATCGAGCCGCCCGTGCCAGAGGTCGCCCAGCACCACGATGCGCTCGAGCGCGTGCCGGGCGATCATCCGGTCGAGGCGTGCGAGGTCCTGGGCCGTCGTGCCGGCAGGCACCGGTACCCCCTGGGCACGAAAACGCGCAGCCTTGCCGAAGTGCACGTCCGCCACGAACAGGGTGCGCCGCGCAGGCCATAGCAGGGCCCGCTCGGCAAGGGCGACCATCGCCTCGCCGGCGAGTTCGATCCCGTGCCCTCCCGCCGCATCCACCGGCACCGCGGTGCGCGCGATGCCGGCCCCCGCCGGGCTGCCGCCGCGCGTGCTCATCGGGCGCGGCCGTGTCGGCGTGGACGCAGGGTGCGCGCGGGCGCGGGGTTCGCCCCGCGCACGGGCGCGGCCGCCGGGACGATATCGCCCGCCTGCGCGTGCACGGACAGCGGCTCGGCATCCCCCGCGACGCGCTCGAGTTCGGCCACCATGCGCGCGATGCGATCCCCCGCGCGCTCGGTGGAGAGCCGTTCGCGGATGCGTGCGGCGAGCAGCGGGAACGCGAACGGCGTCGGGTGCGCGGTGGCCACCGCGCGCAGGCGCTGCACGCGCATGCGCGCGAGCGCGCCCGACAGGCGCTCGAACTCGAGTTCGTCGCGCAACACCTCGGCGCGCGCCTGCTCGAGCAGGAGGTTGCCTGGATCATGACGCTCGAACACGTCGTGCAGCAGCCCGGCGCTCGCCTGCAGGTCGCGCGCCCGGCGTGGCGCACCCGGCAGGCCGGTGTCCACCAGTCCGGCCACCCGTGCGATCTCGCGGAACCGCCGGCGTGCGAGTTCGCCGGCATTGAGGCTCGCGAGCAGATCCTCGCGCAGCGAGTGCGGCGCGAGCAGATCGCCCGCAAAGGCCGCCGCCCAGTCGACCGGGCGCGCGGACAGCAGTTCGAAGCCGTAGTCGTTCACCGCCAGGCTGAACGTGTTCGGGTCGTGGCGGGCCACCCGCCAGCCCAGCAGCGAGGCGAGCCCGGTGTGCACCAGGCGGCCGGCGAACGGAAAGCAGAACAGGTGGTATCCCTCGCGCGTGCGCGTGGTCTCGACCAGGAGTTCGTCGGCCGAGGGCACCACCGACCAGCGGGCCTGCAGTTCCAGCAGCCGCGAGACGCAGGCCATCTCCGGCAGGTCGCCCGTGCGCCCGGCACCGGCCTCGGCGATCAGGGCGACGACCGCGTCGGCCAGCTCGGTGGAGAGCGGGCTGCGGCCACCCTGCCAGCGCGGCACCACGGCAGACCCGGGCTTCGCCCGCTCGACGAACGCGGTCATGTCCCGCACCCGGCGCAGCGCCAGCACGCGCCCGCCGAACAGGAAAGCCTGGCCCGGCTGTAGGCGGCTCACGAAGGACTCCTCGATCGTGCCGAGCGATCCGCCGCGCAGGTAGCGCACCTGCATCGCCGCCTCGCCGACGATGGTGCCGATCGACATCCGATGACGGCGCGCGATCGCGCGATCCGGCACTCGGTACACGCCATCCTCGTCCACCTGCACCCGTCGATACTCCGGGTAGGCCGCGAGCGATCCGCCGGTCGTCACGAAGGCGAGCGCCCAGTCGAAGGTGTCCTTCGACAGCGCACGATAGGCATGCGTGGTCCGCACTTCGGCATGGAGGGCCTCGGGGGTGAAGCCGCCGCCGAGCGCCACGGTGACCAGATGCTGCACGAGCACGTCGACCGGCGCCTCGGGCGGGTGGCGCGGCTCCACGCGACCGGCCTCCACTGCCCGGCGCGCGGCCGCCGCCTCCACCAGTTCGAAGCTGTGCGTGGGCACGCAGGACACCCGCGAGATCCGGCCCGGCGCATGTCCCGAGCGGCCGGCACGCTGCAGCAGCCGCGCGATGCCCTTCGGGCTGCCCACCTGCAGCACGCGCTCGACCGGCAGGAAATCCACGCCCAGGTCGAGCGAGGAGGTACAGACCACCGCGCGCAGGCTGCCCTCGCGCAGCCCGGCTTCCACCCAGTCGCGAAGGCGGCGATCGAGCGAGCCGTGATGCAGCGCGATCTGCCCGGCCCAGTCGGGCCGCGCCTCCAGCAGCGCCTGGTACCAGAGCTCGGCCTGCGATCGCACGTTGGTGAAGACCAGCGTGGTGCCGGAGCGCTCGATCTCGCGCGCGACCGGCTCGACCATGCGCAGGCCGAGGTGCCCGGCCCATGGAAAGCGCTCGGGCGCCTCCGGCAGCACGGTGTCGACCACCAGCGTGCGCGGCAGCTGTCCGCGCACCAGCACGCTGCCCGCCTCGCGCGCGCCGAGCAGCGCGGCGCACGCCTGCTCGAGGTTGCCCAGCGTCGCCGAGAGCGCCCAGGCGCGCAGCGCCGGGTTCCATGCGGCGAGCCGCGAATGGGCAAGCTGCACCTGCACGCCGCGCTTGTTGCCGACCAGTTCGTGCCACTCGTCGACGACCAGCAGCCGCACGCCCGACAGTCGCTCCCGGGCATCGGCCTGGGCGAGCATCAGCGAGAGCGACTCGGGCGTGGTGACCAGCGCCTGGGGCGGGCGCCGCTGCTGCCGGGCACGCTCGCTCGACGGCGTGTCGCCGGTGCGCAACGCGACCCGCCAGTCGAGGCCCAGTTCGGCCAGCGGCTCGGCCAGCGCGCGCGCGGTGTCGGTGGCGAGGGCGCGCATCGGCGTGATCCAGAGCACGCGAGGACCAGGAGCGGTCGCACGGGCGCGATCGGGGGCCTGCGACCTCGCGCCACCCGGGAAGCCTGCCCCACCACCGGGCGACTCGCCACCCTCGCTCCCGTCCACGGTGCCCACCCCGGCCCCGGCCGCGATCACCGCAGTCCGCGCGCGCGACCTGCCTCGACGCGCAGTGTCCTGCGCGGCAGCGGACGCGGTCTCCCCCGCGCCGGATTCGCGCAGCGCCTCGATCAGCGCGGCGAACCACACCGCGTGGGTCTTGCCGGCGCCGGTGGTCGCATGCAGCAGACCGCTGCGGCCCTCGGCATAGGCCTCCCAGACCTCGCGCTGGAACGGGAACGGCGTCCAGCCACGGGCCTCGAACCACTGCCCGACCACGTCCGGGAGTCCGCGCGGGCTCGCCGTCGAAGGCTCGGCACAGGCGGGCCGCGGCCTCGCGTGCGCGCGATCGCGTGCGGCGCCGGGCGCTCTCGCGGTCGCACCCGACGAGCCGTCCGCCCGGGTGTCTTCGCGCGTGGCCCTGCGCCGGACCGGATCGCTCATGCCGCCTCCGGCGACAGCGGTCGCACGCCGGTGATCCAGCCCTCGATCGGATCGACCTCCGCGGGCAGCCCCCAGCCTTGCCCGGCCTGCAGGGCAGCGAGCGCCGCCTGCAGCGCGCAGACGATCGCGTCGAGCGTGTCCCCGCTCGCATCCTCGACGGCGGTCCGCGCGAGCGGCGCCGGCAACTCGACGCGAAGCCCCGGGGCCGAGGCCCCGGCGAGCAATGCGGCCACGATGCGTCCGCGCGCGGCGGCTCGCGCAGGGGTCTGCTTCGCCGGCGTGTCGCTCTTGTACGACTCGCGCTCCTGCTGGCGAACCCAGTGGCCCGGGTACGCCTCGAGTGCGACGCGCGAAGGATCGCCTCCGGCGAGACCCGGCAGATGCACCCCGGCGCGCGCGAGCCGTGGCGCGCCCTCGAGGAACATCAGGCCCACCGGCGGGTTCACCAGCTTGAGCGGGCTGTGCGAGCCGGCGGCGCGGTCGCCGGCCCGATGCTCGTACCGGGCGCCCCAGGGACGGGTCTCGCGGTGGCGATCGAGTGCGGTGCGAAACGCCTCGCGACCGATCGCCTCGCAGTGCCCCACCAGCGCGCGCCACTCGCAGGGCCATCCCAGCGCGACGACCGCCTCGCGCGGCAGCCCGAACGGGAAGTCGAAGCCCCCGACCCAGGGCCCGGGCGAGGCGAGCAGTGACTCGAACCCTTCGAACCCGGCGATCGACTGCAGCGCCTCGAGTTCGAAGCGAGCGGGCTCGTCCGCGCGCGAGGGCGACCATAGCCGCGCATGCGCCACCGTGATCGGCTTGGCGGCACGCGGAGCGCTGGTGAAATCCACGCCGAGCAGCCGCAGGCCCGCGCGGCTGCGCGCACCCTCGCGCGATCGGCGGGGCGCGGGCGGCTGCGCCGATCCGGTGGCCGGCCTGCGTCCGGGAGCCCCCGGATCGGCGAACGGGTTCGACCCGCGCGGACGCTCCGGGACGCGCCCGGACGGCGTGCCCTGCGAAGCCTGGCCGCACACCGCGGTACCCCGCGGCGAGCGCGTGGTGGCTGCACCGGCCGCACCCTCGGGGGAAGACGACCGCGTCCCGGTCACGGGGCCTCGCCTCATGGTGCGATCCCGGCCAGTTCGCGCAGCCGCGCGAGCGTGTCCGCGTCCTGCGGCGACTTGTCCCCACGCAGCCGCAGGATGCGCGGGAAGCGCACGGCGATACCCGACTTGTGCCGTGGACTCTCGCCGATGCCCTCGAAGCCGATCTCGCAGACCAGTCGCGGCGTCACGCTGCGTACCGGACCGAAGCGCTCGATCGTGTTGCCCCGGATGAACGCGTCGACCTCGCGGATCTCGGCATCGGCGAGTCCCGAGTAGGCCTTCGCGAAGGGCACCAGCGCACCCTCGTGCCAGACCGCGAAGGTGTAGTCGGTGTACAGGCTCGCCCGGCGGCCGTGGCCGCGCTGCGCGTAGACCAGCACCGCGTCCACCGACAGCGGGTCGAGCTTCCACTTCCACCACTCGCCCTCGGGTGCGGACTTCGTGCGGCCGATCCCGTAGGCGCTGTCCACGCGCTTGAGCATCAGGCCCTCGACGCGCCGCCCGCGGGCGGACTCGCGCGCGCGAGCGAGTGCAGCCCAGTCCCCGCCCTCGACCTGCGGCGAGAGCCTCAGCACGTCGCGCACGCCTTCGTCGGTGCCCGCGAGCAGCCCTTCGAGGGCCGCGCGACGCCGCGTCCAGGGCTGCGCGCGCAGGTCGACGCCGCCCTGTTCGAGCAGATCCCATGCGATGAACACCACCGGCGCTCGGGCCAGCGCAGTCGCCCCCGGCCGCGCAAGGCCGATCCGCCGCTGCAGCAGCGCGAAGGGCGCGACCGCGCCGTCGCGCCAGGCCACCAGTTCGCCGTCGAGCACGCTGCCCGAGGGCAGCGCACGCGCGGCCGCCACCACCTCGGGATAGCGCACCGTGATCGACTCCTCTCCGCGCGACCACAGGTGTACCTCGCCGGCGCGGCAGACCAGCTGGGCGCGGATGCCGTCCCATTTCCATTCCGCGATCCAGCGCGCGCGATCGCCCAGCGCATCGGGCGTGGCCGCAACGAGCGACTGCGCGAGGAAGAACGGGTACGGCCGCGCGGGCGGCACCGCGGTGGCGTGCGGGTCGATCAACGCCTGCCACGCCAGCGGACTGGGTTGCCAGTCGCCGGCCAGCCGCTCGGCGATGACCTGCGGCGCGACGCCGGCGACCGCCGCCACCGCCTGCACGACGGTCTGGCGCGACACGCCGACGCGAAAGCCACCGGTGATCAGCTTGTTCAGCACGAAGCGCGACGCGGTGTCGAGTTCGTCCCACCACGCCTCCAGCAGCGCCGGCACGCGATCGGCGGGCGTTGCGCGCAGCGACAACACCCGCTGTTCCACCCACTGCGCGAGCGTGAGCGTGGACAGGGTGCGCGAGGGCGGCGGCAGCAGCAGCGCGAGGGTCTCGGCGAGATCGCCCACCGCCTGGTAGCTTTCCTCGAACAGCCAGTCGGGCAAGCCGGCCCGGCGTGCGGCAACCTCGCGCAGCACGCGCGCAGGCACGGCCTGCCGAGACTTGCCGCCGCACAGGAACCACACCGTCCACGCGGCGTCCTCGGCGCTCGCGCGGGCGAGGTGCGTGGCCAGCACCTCGCGGCGGGTACGGGTGGAGGTGGTGGAGTCGAGCGCTGCGTAGAGCGCGGCGAACTCACGCATCGCCCGCCTCCAGCCCGGCGTCGTGCACCGATACCCGTCGCACCGACTCGCTCCTGCCTGCGGCCGCGCGTGCGTCGGGGTCGAGCGGTCCGGGGGGCGCCGACCCGTCCACGGCCGGTGGATCCGGATCGACCCCGACCGTTGGACCGGCGTCGACCCGCATCGGGGATGCCGGATCGGCGCCGCCCGCCGGAGCCGCATCGATCCGCACCGGGGGTGCCGGATCGAGCTCGCGCGGTGGATCGGCGTCGACCTCGGCGGGTGCGACCCCCTCGGCAGGTTCCTCGCCCTCGCCCGAGAAGTGTGCATCGAAGTCCCGCGTCTCGAAGAGGCGTGCATCGAGGCCGAGTTCGCACAGATGCCGGGCGAGACTCGCGGCCTGTCCGTGGGTGACGTACACCTGCTGGGCGCCGCTCTCGCGGACCGCGCGCAGCAGCCCCGGCCAGTCGGCGTGATCGGACACGACGAACCCGCGGTCGGTCCCGCGGCGGCGCCTTGCCCCGCGCAACTGCATCCAGCCGGAGGCGAACGCATCCGAGTACTCGCCGAAGCGCCGCAGCCAGGTCGAACCCTGCGCCGAGGGCGGCGCGATCACCAGTGCGCGCGACAGCGCACCCCGATCGGCGATCGCGCTGGCGAGCCGCGTGGGCGGCAGGGGTACGCCCGCCTCGCGATAGCAGCGGTTGAGCGTCTCGACCGCGCCGTGGCAGACGATCGGCCCGATCGAGGCGTCCACGCCGGCGAGCAGGCGCTGCGCCTTGCCGAACGCGTAGGCGTAGACCACGCTCGCGCGACCCGCCTCGGCGTTGGCTCGCCACCACGCGTCGATCCCGTCGAAGAGCACGCGCGCGGGCGCCCATCGATACACCGGCAGGCCGAAGGTCGACTCGGTGATCAGCGTGTGGGCACGAACAGGTTCGAAGGCCGCGCAGGTCGGGTCGGGATCGAGCTTGTAGTCGCCGGTCACCACCCAGACCTCGCCTGCCACCTCCACCCGCACCTGGGCGGACCCGAGTACATGGCCGGCCGGATGAAGCGACACGCACGCCCCGCCGATGCGGCGCGTCTCGCCGTAGTCGACCCCGTCGATCGGCATCTCGCCCAGCCGCTGGCGCAGCACGCCCAGCGCATCGCGCTGCGCCAGCGCGCGGGCATGGCCGCGACGGGCGTGATCGGCGTGCGCATGCGTGAACACCGCGCGCTCGACCGGCCGCCAGGGATCGATGTGGAAATCACCCGCGGGGCAGTACAGCCCCTCGGGCCGGAGTTCGAGCACCGCCATCGGCAGGCTCAGCGCGCGCGCGA
>CAIKXV010000059.1 GCA_903831455.1 uncultured Pseudomonadota bacterium
CATCCATACCTTCCTCGCCACTTCGCGCATCCACATGGAGAAGAAGCTCCGCATGGAGCCCTCGCAGGTGCTCGAACAGGCGGCCAGCGCGGTTCGGTTCGCCCGCGGCTTCACCGACGACGTCGAGTTCTCGCCCGAGGACGCCGGCCGCTCGGACATCGACTTCCTCTGCCGCGTGCTCGAAGCGGTGATCCGCAACGGCGCGACCACCATCAACATCCCCGATACGGTCGGCTACACGATGCCCGAGCAGTTCGGCGCGCTCATCCGCACCCTGCGCGAGCGCGTGCCGGGCGGCGACCGCGTGGTCTGGTCCACCCACTGCCACAACGACCTCGGGCTGGCGGTGGCCAACTCGCTCGCCGGCGTGCTCAACGGCGCACGCCAGGTCGAGTGCACGATCAACGGCCTGGGCGAGCGCGCGGGCAACGCGGCCCTCGAGGAGGTCGTGATGGCGGTACGCACGCGCCAGGACGTGTTCGGCTGCGACACCCGCATCGACACCACCCAGATCGTGCCTGCGAGCCGCCTCGTGGCGGGCATCACCGGCTTTGCGGTGCAGCCCAACAAGGCGGTCGTGGGCGCGAACGCCTTCGCGCACGAATCGGGTATCCACCAGGACGGCGTGCTCAAGAGCCGCGAGACCTACGAGATCATGCGTGCGCAGGACGTGGGCTGGAACACCAACCGGATCACGCTGGGCAAGCTCTCCGGGCGCAACGCCTTCCGCACCCGTCTCCAGGAGCTGGGGATCGAAGTGGGTTCCGAGGAAATGCTCAACGCAGCCTTCAGCCGCTTCAAGGAACTGGCCGATCGCAAGGGCGAGATCTTCGACGAGGACCTGCACGCGCTGGTCTCGGACGAAACGGTCACCCCCCAGTCCGAGCACTACAAGCTGTTGTCGATGTCGGCGCACTCGGAAACCGGCGAGCCGCCGCGGGCCTCCGTGACGCTCTCGATCGGCGGGCGCGAGGGGCGGGCACAGACGACCGGGAGCGGCCCGGTGGATGCCGTTTTCAGGGCGGTGGAATCGCTGGTGAACAGTGGCGCCTCGCTCCTGCTCTACTCGGTGAACAACATCACCAGCGGGACCGAGGCCCAGGGCGAGGTGACCGTGCGGCTGGAGCTGGGCGGACGCGTGGTCAACGGCGTGGGCGCGGACACCGATATCGTGGTCGCCTCGGCCAAGGCCTATCTCAACGCGCTCAACCGGCTGCAGGCGAGCATCGAGCGGACCAACCCGCAGCTGTAGTCCTCGTGGACGCCCGGCGCCGCCGGGCGTGCATGCGGGCCGCGGAGTCCGGCTCGCCGGGTCCGGGCAACCCCCGGACCGCAGCGGGGACGCGGCCCTCGCCCCGCGGGACCGGCGACGCGGATCCGATGTCCGGTCCGCGGGCGTGCCCGATCAGTTCCGTCCGGGCGATGCCGCGACCCGCGCGGCCGGAAGCCGGTGTGCATCGCGGGCGTAGTACGCCGCCGACGCGATGAACGCCGAGGCGATCAGGGCCTGCGACCAGCCGCAGGCCGAGCCGATGCCCGACTCGGCGTAGCCGCGCATCACGCCTTCGACGAAATAGGCGAACGCGAGCATCGGCGCCCACTGGTACGTGTAGCGCCGACCCCGCAGGATGCCGAACAGCGGGAGCAGCAGGGGCAGCACCTTCAGCGCGAGCAGCGAACCGCCGGGGCGCAGCGGAGCGAGCCACAGTTCCCAGGCGACGCCGAGTGCGATCAGGGCGACCAGGGTGGCGATCGCCAGCCAGTGGCAGATCGCCACGCTCCGGGCCGAGGCCGGGGGCAGCGCGCGACGGCTCATGCGCCCATCCGGCGGGCGACATCGGCGACCCGTCGCCCGAGCGCGGTGGCGAGTTCGGCCTCCTCCGGGCTCAGGGGCACGGTGCCGTCCGCGCCGGCCACATGGCTCGCGCCGTAGGGCGTGCCGCCCCCGCGGGTGGCGGCCAGTGCCGGCTCCGTGTAAGGCAAGCCGACCAGCAGCATCCCGTGGTGGAGCAGCGGGATCATCATCGACAGCAGCGTGCTCTCCTGCCCTCCGTGCTGGGATGCCGAGGACGTGAAGACGCCGGCGGGCTTGCCGGCCAGCGCCCCGCTGGCCCACAGGGCACCGGTCCCGTCGAGGAAATGCTTGACCGGCGCGGCCATGTTCCCGAACCGGGTGGGCGAGCCCAGCACCAGGCCGGCACAGCGGGCGAGATCCTCGACGCTTGCGTAGGGCGCGCCGTCCTCGGGCACCGGTGGCGCGGCCACCTCGGTGACGGGCGCCACCGGGGGCAGCGTGCGCAGGCAGGCGCGCATGCCGGCGACGCGTTCCACGCCGCGGGCGACCCGCTGCGCGAGTTGCCGGACAGCGCCCTCGCGGCTGTAGTACAGGACCAGTATCTCGCTCATGGTGATCGTCTCTCCCTGCACGGCACGGGCGGCCTCGCCCGTCGAATCCGCGGATCCCTCGTGCGCGGCCGCGGTCGGGCGTGGCCACGCGTTCGCCTCGGCATTCCGGGGGCTGCCGGGCATCGCGGACTCGGCAGACGGTGCGCAATCGGCCGACAATAGCGCGCATGAGTGCACCCTCCAACCGGCCGGTGTCCGTCCCGCCGCAGCGGGCGTCGTTTCCGCGGCGCCTGCTGCGCCTGGCGTCGGCTCGATTCGGCGATGCGCGCTGCCTGGATGCGGCCTCCGGCCTTGCCTTCACGACGCTGCTGTCGGTCGTCCCTCTGCTCGCACTGGGCATCGCGATCGCCACGCGCTTCCCGGCCTTCGAGACGGTCCAGGCGAAGTGGAGCCGTTTCGTCGAAGCCAACCTGGTGCCCGAGGCCGCCGAGCGGCTGGTCTCCGTCTATCTGGCCGGCTTCGCGGGCAAGGCGGCGCAGGTCTCGGCACTCGGCCTGGTCGTGCTGCTGGTGACCGCGCTGCTGCTCGTGCTGGCAGTGGAGTCGGCGTTCGACGACCTGTGGCAGCAGCCCCGTCGCCGGTTGCGCCTGCGCTGGCTTGCGTTGCGAGGACTGGCCGTGAGCCTCGGCCCCCTGCTGGCGGGGGCGGGACTGTGGCTGGTGTCGCTGCTGGGCAGCCTCTACCCGGGGGGGCTCGGATGGCTCGACCGGCTGGTGCCGTTCGCCGGTGCGCTGCTGCCCTGGCTGTTCACCCTGGCGGGCCTCGCGCTGCTCTATGCGACCGTCGCGCCGGTACGGGTCGAAGTCCCCGACGCGATGGCAGGCGGCGTGTGCGCGGCGCTGCTGCTGGAACTGGGCCGGCATGCGCTCGCGTTCTACGTGGCCCACATCGGCGGCTACGAGGCGGTCTACGGCGTGTTCGCGACCGTCCCGATCTTCCTGGTGTGGATCTACCTGTCCTGGCTTGCGGTACTGGCCGGGGCGGCGATGGTCGCCGTGATGCCGCAGGCGCGCGCGAGCGGCGACACGGTTCCGGATCAGCGCGGTCGCGGCGAGTAGTCGGCCGGCAGGCCCGGTACGGTCGGCCGCGTCGATTCGGCGACTTGCAGCGGCGCCCTCGGGTCGTACTTCCAGCTGGATACCCAGGCGCGCACCACGAGGTTCGGATACTCGGGCCGTCCGAGGCTGCCGTTGTATCGACCCAGCGCGCGGAACAGGTTGCCCTGTTCGATGTCGAGGTAGTGGCGCAGGATCACGCATCCGTAGCGCAGGTTGGTGCGAAGGTGGAACAGGTTGTGCTCGGGGCCGCCGATCACGTCCGTCCAGAAAGGCATCACCTGCATGAATCCGCGCGCACCTGCGCTGGAGACCGCGTACTTGCGAAACGCGCTCTCGACCTGGATCAGGCCCAGCACGAGTTGCGGGTCCAGTCCCGCGCGCGTGGACTCGTAGTGCAGCGTGAGCAGGAACTCCCGGCGCAGTGCCTCGTCGGGCATGCGCCGGGCGAGCCTGGCCGACATGTCGGCCAGCCAGTGCGTCGCCTCGGCATCGCTCGCGAACGCATGCACCGGAACCGCCGCGTCGCTCACCGCGCGCGACAGCGAGGCGCGGACCGTCGCGGCCAGCGGCTCGTAGCGCTGGGCGCCCGCGCGGGCCCCCGCCGCCTGCAGGCTGGCGAGCGCCGCCGCCGCCCCGAGGACGGCGCGGCGGTTCACCGCGCAGCCAGCCGGGCGCACAGCTCGTCGGCCGCGGTGGCGAGCGGCACCACCGTCGCCTGCGCGTCGCGCCGCCCCTTGTATTCGCACTCGCCGCGAGCCAGTCCGCGATCGCCGATCACGAGGCGGTGGGGCACGCCGATCAGCTCGAGGTCGGCGAACATGGCGCCCGGGCGCTCGTCGCGGTCGTCCAGCAGCACGTCGACCCCGCGCGCCTGCAGCTGCGCGTACAGGCCGTCGGCCGCCTCGCGGACCGCCGCGCTCTTCGCGTAGCCGATGGGTGCGATGGCGACCTGGAAGGGCGCGATGGCCTCGGGGAAGACGATGCCGCGCTCGTCGTGTCCCTGCTCGATGGCCGCCCCGACGATGCGGCTGACGCCGATGCCGTAGCACCCCATCTCCATCGGCCGGCTCTGGCCCTGCTCGTCGACGAAGCTCACCCCCATCGCGGCGGAGTAGCGGGTGCGCAGCTGGAAGATGTGGCCGACCTCGATGCCGCGGCAGATGTCCAGCACCCCCGCGCCATCGGGGCTGGGGTCGCCTGCCACGACGTTGCGCAGGTCGTGCACGCCGGCCGAGGGTTCCGGCAGGTCGCGTCCGAAGTCCACGTCGACCCAGTGCTCGCCTGCGGTGTTGGCGCCGCACGCGAACCCGCCCATCGCCGCCACGCTGCGATCGGCGTAGACCGGGATCGCGGGATCGATGCCCACGGGCCCGATGTAGCCCGGCACGCAGCCCAGCGCATCGACGATCTCGGACTCGGTCGCCAGCCGCATTCCGGCCAGCCCGGGCAGCTTGTCGGCCTTGACCTCGTTGAGCGTGTGGTCGCCGCGCAGGAGCAGCAGCGCGAAGCGGCCTTCGGCGACCACGGCGATCGTCTTGACCAGTCGATCGAGGCCGATGCCCAGGCCGACGGCCACGGCCTCGCAGGCGGTGAGGCCGGGAGTGGACACCCGGCGCATCGCCGCCCCGGGGGCAGGACGGGCCGCGGCGGGTGCGATCGCCTCGGCCAGCTCGACGTTGGCCGCATACCCGGAGTCCGGGCACCAGGCGATCGCGTCCTCGCCCGAGTCGGCCAGCACGTGGAATTCGTGGGAGCCGGTCCCGCCGATCTGGCCGGTATCGGCCGCGACGGCGCGGAACGCGAGCCCGAGCCGGGTGAAGATCCGGCAGTAGGTCTCGTGCATCCGTTCATAGGTGCGCTGGAGGCAGGCCGCGTCGGCGTGGAAGGAGTAGGCGTCCTTCATGACGAATTCGCGCGCGCGCATCACCCCGAAGCGGGGACGGATCTCGTCGCGGAACTTGGTCTGGACCTGGTACAGGTTCACGGGCAGCTGGCGGTAGCTGCGCAGGTCGCGGCGCACGCAGTCCGCCACCACCTCCTCGTGCGTGGGGCCGACGCAGAACTCGCGCTCGTGGCGATCGCGCAGGCGCAGGAGTTCGGGGCCGTACTTCTGCCAGCGCCCGGACTCCTGCCAGAGTTCCGCGGGTTGCACCGCGGGCATCAGCAGTTCGACCGCGCCGGCGGCATCCATTTCCTCGCGCACGATGCGTTCGACCTTCCGCAGCACGCGCAGGCCCAGCGGCATCCAGGTGTAGATGCCGCGCGCCAGCGGCTTGACCAGCCCCGCCCTCAGCATCAGGCGGTGGCTGGGCAATTCGGCCTCGGCCGGGGCTTCCTTGAGCGTGGCAAGATAGAAACGTGAGGTTCGCATCGCGGCATCCGGTGCCGGTCGCGCAAGGTGCGGCGCCGGTCTGGGAGAGAACTTGGATAGGCCGGATTCTAGGGGGCTTTGCGCCCGGTGGGCAGGCGTGGTGCGGGTGGACGCGGCATGAGCCGCGCGAACTGGCTGTCGCGCTGGGTCGCACGACCGGTCCGCCCGCGGGTGCGCGTGGAGGACGAGGACGGCGTCCGGCGGCTCTACATCGGCAGCGACGTCGTGCAGAGCGCGATGCGGCTGGCCGACCCCGATGCGCTGGAACTCGCCTACACCCGCGCGATGCTCGTGCCGCTGCTGTTCAGGCCCGAGCCCCGTCGCATCGTGCTGATCGGCCTCGGAGGCGGTTCGCTGGCGAGGTTCCTGCTGCGCGCGCTGCCCGCCTGCCGGCTGGTGGCGGTGGAGCCGGACGCGGAGGTCATCGACGCGGCGCGCCGGCACTTCCACCTGCCCCACGACCCCCGGCTGCGGATCGTCGAGCAGGACGGCGCCGAGTACGTGACCGGTTGCGCCTCGGGCAGTGTCGACCTGCTGCTGGTCGACGCGTTCGACGCGCATGCGCAGGTCGAGGCCTGTGCCGGCACCGCCTTCCTCGCCGATGCGGGTCGCGTGCTCAGCGCGGAGGGGGCCTGCGCGGCCAACCTGTGGAACCACGCGCCTTCGTATCCGGCCTACCGGGATCGCTTCCTGAATGCGTTTCGCGGCCGCGGCATCCTGCTGCCGGCGCCGCGCCCGGGCAACCTGGTGGCCGTCGGGCTGGCGCGGCCGGGCGGGGACTGGCGCTGGAGCGCGCTGGCGGCCCGCGCTCGCGCGCTGCGCGCCCGCCACGGAGTCGAGTTCCCCGATTTCGTCGACGGGTTGCGCGCGGCCAATCCGTATACGGCGGATCGATTGCTGATGTGACCGTCGGACGACGGTGGCCCCTTGTTTGCAGTGCGCAAGTCATGAAAAAATCGTTGCACGTTCATGTCCGGAACCCGCGCCGGATCCGGACGCGTGCGGCCGGCCTCGGGCTCCCGGGGGCCGGGCGTGCGCCATGTCCACCGACGACTCGTCCGCTTCCCCGGCCCGTGCCCATCGACCCCGTTCCCCTTCCCGTCTCAGCCTCCCCGACGCCTCGACCGTTGGCGGGGGGCGCAACCCCGCGGGGGGCAGCATGATCGACCGCGACGGTTACCGGCTCAACGTCGGCATCGTGCTGAGCAACACCCGCAACCAGGTGTTCTGGGGAAAGCGTGTCCGGGAGGACGCGTGGCAGTTTCCCCAGGGGGGCATGAAGCGCGGGGAGACGCCGGAGCAGGCGATGTATCGCGAACTCGAGGAGGAGGTCGGCCTCCAGGCCACCCACGTGCGCATCCTCGGGCGGACGCGGGAGTGGTTGCGCTACGACGTCCCCGAGCAGTGGGTGCGGCGCGATACGCGGGGGCTCTACCGCGGGCAGAAGCAGATCTGGTTCCTGCTGCGGCTGGTCGGTCGCGACAGCGACGTACGCCTGCGCGCCAATGACAAGCCCGAGTTCGACGCCTGGCGGTGGAGCGACTACTGGGTGCCGGCCCAGTCGGTGGTCGAGTTCAAGCGCGAGGTGTACCACAGCGCGCTCACCGAACTGTCACGCTACCTTCCGCGGCCGACCGAGGCCGGACGGATCCGGCATCTCCGGGTGGTGCACACCACGGGCATCCGCGGAGGCCCCGCGGCCAGCACCCGGGTCCCCACGCCCGAACGGTGAGCGAGCCCCGCCGGTAACATCGGCCGGCCGCGCGGACAAGTCGATCGAGCCGCGCGCGGGAAGGGATGGCGTGATCCAATACGCCTGTGAGGACGGGCGTGCGATGGGCTCGCCCTCCACGCTCAACGACGGTTCCACCCAGGAGAGACAAGATGGCGCTCAAAGGCTCCAAGACCGAAGAAAACCTGAAGGCTGCGTTCGCGGGCGAGTCCCAGGCGAACCGCCGCTACCTGTACTTCGCGGCCAAGGCCGACGTCGAGGGTCAGAACGACGTGGCCGCCGTGTTCCGTTCGACCGCTGAAGGCGAGACCGGCCACGCCCACGGGCACCTCGAGTACCTCGAGCAGTGCGGCGATCCGGCCACCGGCCTGCCGATCGGCTCCTCGCGCGACAACCTGAAGGCGGCCATCGCCGGCGAGACGCACGAGTACACCGACATGTACCCGGGCATGGCCAAGACCGCCCGGTCCGAGGGCTTCGACGAGATCGCCGACTGGTTCGAGACGCTGGCCAAGGCCGAGCGCTCGCACGCCAACCGGTTCCAGAAGTCGCTCGACGCGCTGGCCGACTGAGTTCGCTCAGGCAGGGCAGGCTCCGCCGGAGCCTGCCCGTGGTGATCGCAGGCCACGCGCGGGAACGCGCGTGGCTTGTTCTTTTGGCGGCCGCGGCATCCGCGAGGCCCGCCCCGTCCATCCGCAGGTGTCCGACATGACCGTACGCGAAGGCAGCCTCGAGGCGCCCACCCGCCACCCGATCGACTGGAAGAATCCCGAGTTCTGGGATCGCGCCGCGCTCGACCACGAACTCGAGCGGGTGTTCGACATCTGCCACGGCTGTCGGCGCTGCGTGAGCCTGTGCGGGGCCTTCCCGAAGCTGTTCGACCTCGTCGACGAGAGCCCGACGCTGGAAGTCGACGGAATCCCGAAGGCGAAGTACCAGGAGGTCGTGGACCAGTGCTACCTGTGCGACATGTGCTACATGACCAAGTGTCCGTACGTGCCCCCGCACCCCTGGAACCTCGACTTCCCCCATCTCATGCTGCGTGCGAAGGCGGTCAGCTTCAAGGAGAAGGGTGCGACGTTCCGCGACCGCCTGCTGTCCTCGACCGACACGCTGGGGCGCTTCGCGGGCATCCCGATCGTCACCCGGGCGGTCAACGCGCTGAACGACACGGCCCCGGTGCGTGCGGCCATGGAAAAAACCCTCGGCGTGGATGCCAAGGCCTGGCGCCCGCAGTACGCCACGCAGACCTTCCGCTCCTCGGCGGCTGCCTCGGCCGACCTCGCCACCGCACGCGCGGGCGAGCGTACGCCGGGCAAGGTGGCGATCTTCTCGACCTGCTACGTCAACTACAACGAGCCTGGCATCGGCCATGACCTCCTGGCGGTCCTTGCCCACAACGGCGTGCCCTGGCAGGTCGTCGAGAAGGAGGCCTGTTGCGGCATGCCCAAGCTCGAGCTGGGCGACCTGGATGCCGTGGCTGCCCTGAAGGAGGTCAACATCCCCCCGCTGGCGCGGCTGGCCCGCGACGGCTGGGCGATCCTGTCGGCGATCCCGTCCTGCACGCTGATGTTCAAGCAGGAGCTGCCGCTGATGTTTCCCGACGACGCGGACGTCCAGGCGGTGCGCGAGGCGATGTGGGATCCGTTCGAATACCTCGTGGCCCGTCACAAGGACGGGCTGCTGGACACCGGTTTCAAGGTGCCGCTGGGCAAGGTGTCCTACCACGTCCCCTGCCACGGACGGGTGCAGAACATCGGCCGCAAGACCGAGGAGTTCCTGAAGCTGGTGCCGGGCACGCAGCTCAATACCGTCGAGCGCTGCTCCGGTCATTCGGGTACCTGGGGCGTGAAGAAGGAGTACCACGCGCAGGCGATGAAGATCGGCAAGCCGGTGTTTCGCGCGATGGCCAAGGACGCGCCCGACTGGCTGAGTTCCGATTGCCAGCTCGCCGGGCACCACATCGCGCAGGGCATTGCCGAACTGGACACCGGCGCGCCGGCGCCCGGCAGCGCGCCGGCGCGGGTCGCGCACCCGATTTCCCTGATCCGCATCGCCTACGGGATCTGAATCCGGGCCGCGTGCGGGATCGTCCGCGCACGCAGCCATCCGGTCGGTCGGGACCGTGGGGTCCCCGACGTTCTCTCACGAGGAATTCCCATGCCGCAACTGAGCATCGACGATCTGATGAGTCTCGAGACCTACGCGCGCTCGCGCAAGGACTTCCGCGCGAAGGTCATCGCCCACAAGAAACCGCGCTCCGTCACCCTGGGGCCGAACGTGACGTTGCTGTTCGAGGATGAACTCACCATCCGCTACCAGATCCAGGAGATGCTCCGCACCGAGCGCATCTTCGAGGAGGAGGGCATCCTCGACGAACTGTCGGCCTACAATCCGCTGATCCCCGATGGCTCGAACTGGAAGGCGACGATGCTGATCGAGTACCCCGATCCCGCCGAGCGCGCCCGCGAACTCGCGCGCCTGAAGGGCGTCGAGGATCGGGTCTGGGTGCAGGTGGAGGGTTCCGCCCGCGTGTACGCGATTGCCGACGAGGACCTCGACCGCGAGAACGAGCAGAAGACTTCGTCCGTGCACTTCCTGCGGTTCGAGCTCGATGCGGCGATGGTGAGCGCGGCGAAGGCCGGGGCTGCGATCGCGATGGGCATCGACCACCCGGTGTACCAGGCGACGCTCGAGGAAGTGGCCGATGCAACGCGCAACTCGCTGGTCTGCGACCTTGCCTGATCGTCGGTGGGTGGCCGCCTGCGCCCTCGCGCTCGCGGCCCTGTCGGGACCCGGGGCCTCGGCGCCCGCCCGCGCGCAGGGCGCACCGGCGGCGCCGGCGCAGTCCGTCGTCGTGGCCGGGCGGGACGATGCGGAGATTCGCATCGAACTGCCCGCCCATCCCGCGGATGCCGACCTGGTGGCGCTCCCGCCCGGGCCGCGCGCCGACCTCCGGTTCATGGTCGACGCGCGCTCGATTCGAGTGCAGCCCGGGGGAGAACTGCTCTACACGTTCGTGGTGATCGCGCCCTCGGGCTCGCGCAGCGTGTCCCACGAACAGATGCGCTGCGAAAGCCGCGAATGGCGGCTGCTGGCGGTCGCGGGCACCCCGCCCGGCAACGCCTCGCCCCGCTGGACGCCGGCCCGGCAGCCGCGCTGGCGGCTGCTGCCGGACGGCGATGCATTCGGCCAGCGAGCCGTGCTGCACAAGGACATCTTCTGTCCCGGGCGCGTGGCGGTGGCCGACGCTCGCGAGGCGGTGGCGGCGCTCAGGGCCGGGATGCATCCCCGCGCGAATCCCTGAACCCGCGGCCTTCCGCGGACCCGCGGCGGCAAGCCGCCTCAGCAGTCGCCGAGCCGCCTGGCCTGGACGCTGTACGTGGTCGGCTGCGGCTTGGCCGGATCGACGGCGATCTCGTGGCGCATCGTGCCGGAGAAGCGCGTCGCGGAGAACTCGAAGGTCGCCTGCGCACTGGCAAGACCGTCCTTCGTACAGGACAGCGACCAGGTCACGCGCGGCCCGCTCTGGCGCAGCGATGTGGTCGTGCAGCCCCTTGCGGGCGGGAGGATCGTGTCGCTGATGAACGCGACCGGATCGGCGGCCTGGGCATCCCCGAAGCACACCTTCAACCCGGTCACCATGCGCGGCTGCCCCGTACCCGGCGGCCCGGTCAGCACCGGCGAGCGCGTGTCGACCAGCAGTTCGTAGATACCCGGCTGGATCGGGGTGCCGACGCGCTGCGCGTGCGAGGGGGCGGCCGCAACCGCGACCAGCAGCCCCATCGCGAGCGGGCTCGCCGGGAACCGACCGAGCACGGATCGGACGTTCATCGGGCAACGCGGCATCGGCGAGGAGTGTTGTCGTGACGTCTGCATGACGGACTGCAACCGGGGGCGGCCATCAACCTTCCGTGTCGCCGGAGGGGCGGGTGACGACCATGTTGTCGCGATGGATCAGTTCGGGCTCGATCACGAACCCCAATATGCCTTCGATTTCGCCTGAGCGCACCCCGAGGATACGCACGGTTTCGGCGGCCGTGTAGTTGACCAGGCCCCGGGCGATCTCGGTGCCGTCGGCGTCGACGCAGCGCACGAGATCGCCGCGGTCGAACTCGCCGTGGACGGCCACCGCGCCGATGGGCAGCAGGCTCTTGCCCTCGCCACACAGCGCCCGCACCGCGCCGGCATCCAGCGCGAGTTCGCCGCGGACCTGCAACTGGTCGGCCAGCCACTGCTTGCGGGCCGCCATGGGCGCCCGGTCGGGGACCAGCAGGGTGCCCACCGCCTGCCCCGCGGCCAGTTGCAGCAGCACGTCGGCCTGTTCGCCGCTCGCGACCACCGTGTGCGCGCCGCTGCGCGCGGCGCGCTTGGCTGCGAGTACCTTGGTGAGCATGCCGCCGCGGGCGATCTCGCTGCCGACGCCGCCGGCGATCCGCTCGAGGTGCGGGTCTCCCGCACGCACGACGGGCAGCAGCGACGCTTGGGGATCATGCCGGGGGTCGCCGGAGAAGATTCCGGCCTGGTCGGTCAGGATGACCAGCGCGTCGGCCTCGATGAGGTTGGTCACCAGCGAGGCGAGGGTGTCGTTGTCGCCCAGCTTGATCTCGTCGGTGGTCACCGTGTCGTTCTCGTTGATGATCGGGATCACGCCCAGGCCGAGCAGGGTCACCAGGGTGGAGCGCGCGTTGAGGTAGCGGCGGCGATCGGCGAGGTCCTCGTGGGTGAGCAGGATCTGCGAGGTGAGCAGGCCGTGCTCGCGAAAGCAGCTCTCGTAGACCTGGGCAAGCCCCATCTGCCCGACGGCTGCGGCGGCCTGCAGTTCGGGCAGCGCGCGCGGGCGCCGACTCCAGCCCAGCCTCTGCATGCCCTCGGCGATCGCGCCGCTGGACACCAGCACGACCTCGCGCCCGTCGGCGCGGAGGCGGGCGATCTGGCTTGCCCAGCGGGCGAGCGCCATGCGATCCAGCCCCTGGCCGCGGTTGGTGACGAGGCTGCTGCCCACCTTCACCACGAGGCGGCGGGCCCGCGCGAGCGGTGAATTCATCGGGAGCCCTCCGGAGGCGGCGTCTGCGCATCGGCGGCATCGGGCGCACGCGTTCGCGAGAGGTGGTCCTGGATGGCCCGCACCAGGGCTGGACAACCGGTTCCGGCCACCGCGGAGATCGCCCAGGCCGGAGCCTTCCAGCGCAGGCGCCGCACGACGGCAGCCAGCAACCGTTCGCCCTCGCCCTCGGGTAGCGCATCGATCTTGTTGAGGACCAGCCATCGCGGCTTGTCGGCGAGGTCGGCGTCGTACCGCCGCAGTTCGCGCTCCAGTACCCGGACCGACTGGACCGGGTCGAGCGTTGCATCGGCCGCATCGACCATGTGCAGCAGCAGTCCGGTGCGCTTGAGGTGGCGGAGGAACTGGTGGCCAAGGCCGGCGCCGTCGGCCGCTCCCTCGATGAGCCCGGGGATGTCGGCGATCACGAAACTCTCGTCCGCACCCGCGCGGACCACGCCGAGGTTCGGATGCAGCGTGGTGAACGGGTAGTCGGCGACCTTGGGCCGGGCGGCCGAGACCGCGCGGATGAAGGTCGACTTGCCGGCGTTGGGCATGCCGAGCAGCCCGACGTCGGCGAGCACGCGCAACTCGAGCCTGAGGCGGCGCGATTCGCCCGGCTCCCCGGGCGTGCACTGCCGGGGAGCGCGATTGGTGCTGGACTTGAAGTGCAGGTTGCCCAGCCCTCCGCGCCCGCCGCGGGCGAGGAGTGCGCGCTCGCCGTCGTGGGCCAGGTCGGCGATCGGGGCGCCGCTCTCCGCGTCGAACACCAGCGTGCCGACCGGCACCCGCAGTTCGAGGTCGCGCCCGGCCGCGCCGTAGCAGTCCGAGCCCATGCCGCGCTCGCCATGGCCCGCACGATGGATGCGAGCGAAGCGGAAGTCGACGAGCGTGTTGAGGTTGCGATCGGCGATCGCGTGGATGCTGCCGCCGCGGCCGCCATCGCCGCCGTCGGGCCCGCCTCGCGGCACGTACTTCTCGCGACGGAAACTCGCCACGCCGTCGCCGCCGTTGCCCGCGTGGACCTCGATGATCGTTTCGTCGACGAACTTCATGGTGTGTTCAGCCCTCGCTGGCCGGGACCCCGCGCGTGGAGGGCACCAAAGAAAAAGCCCTGCCGCCGGGCAGGGCTTGCGCCACCGGCACCGCGCGGACTCAGGCGGGGACGATGCTCACGGTGGTGCGAGGCGTCTCGCCGCGGGTGTCGAACCGCACGAGGCCGGGCACCAGCGCAAACAGCGTGTGGTCGCGCCCGATCCCGACGTTGTCGCCGGCCCGCATGCGGGTGCCGCGCTGGCGCACGATGATGGAACCGGCGGTCACGACCTCGCCGCCGAAACGCTTCACGCCCAGTCGCTTGGCCTGGGAGTCGCGGCCGTTGCGTGAGCTGCCGCCTGCCTTCTTGTGTGCCATGGTGTGCTCCTGTCTGTATTCGGAAAGCCGCGCGTCAGGCGGCGATCGCGTCGATACGCACCCGGGTATACGACTGGCGGTGCCCCTGGGTACGACGGTAGCCCTTGCGGCGCTTCATCTTGAAGATGCGGATCTTCTCGCCGCGCCCTTCGCCCACGACCGTTGCGCGGACGGTCGCGCCGGCGAGCAGCGGCTGGCCGACGCTGACCTGGTCGCCGTTGGCGACCATCAGGACGCGGTCGAGCGAGACTTCGCTGCCGACGGGGACGCCCAGTTTCTCGACGTCAAGCTGGTCGCCGACGCTCACGCGGTATTGCTTGCCGCCGGTCTGGATGACCGCGTAGGAAGTGCTCATGGTGGAGTGCTCCGATCAAACGAACCCGAAATCATACCCGGAGCCCCGCGGTTCGTCAAAGACCGGCGCCTGTCCCGGGCGGTCGGGGCGTCCCGTGTGGTGATATGCTTCGCGCCCGCCGCGGGTGGTCCGCGAGCCCCCGGCCGCCGCCCCGTCCGCATGCCCAACGACGCCGTTCCCCGCCTGATCCAGGCCGACCTCCAGGCCGTCGAGTCCCTGATCGCCGAGCGCCTGAGTTCAGAGGTGCCGCTGATCCGGGAGGTCGCGGCCTACCTGGTCGGAGGTGGGGGCAAGCGGCTGCGCCCGGCGCTGGTGCTGCTGGCCTCGGGCGCCTGCGGTTATCGCGGGCCGGCGAGGCTGGAGATCGCCGCCGTGGTCGAGTTCATCCACACGGCCACGCTGCTGCATGACGACGTGGTGGACGAGTCGTCTCTGCGACGCGGCCGGGCGACCGCGAACGCCCGCTTCGGCAACGCCGCATCCGTGCTCGTGGGCGATTTCATCTACTCGCGTGCCTTCCAGATGATGGTGGGCGTGCGCGACCTGCGCGTGCTGGAAATCCTGGCCGACGCGACCAACGTGATCGCCGAGGGCGAGGTGATGCAGCTGCTGGGCACCCGCAACCCCGACCTGACCGAGGCCGAGTACCTGCGCGTGGTGCGCTCGAAGACGGCCAAGCTCTTCGAGGCCTCTGCCCGGCTGGGCGCGGTGCTGGCCGGTGCCGCGCGCGAGGTGGAGGAGGCGCTGGCTGCCTACGGGATGCACCTGGGCACCGCCTTCCAGCTGATCGACGACGTGCTCGACTACTCCGGCGAGCGCGAGGCGATCGGCAAGAATCTCGGCGACGACCTCGCCGAAGGCAAGCCGACGCTGCCGCTGATCCATGCGCTCGCGCACGCGGGCGCCGCCGATCGGGCGCTGCTGCGCGAGGCGATCGAGCAGGGCAGCCTCGAGCGTCTTCCCGAGGTGATGCGCGTGCTGCAGTCCTGCCGGTCGCTCGAACACGCGCGGCAGCGGGCGTCCGAGGCGGCGGCCTGCGCGCGCGATGCCCTGTCACCGCTGGGGGATTCGGCGTTTCGCGAATCTCTGATAGACTTCGCCGCCTTCTCGGTCGGGCGCAGCGCCTGACGGGGCCTGGGCAGGGGGTCGTCGCCGACGATCGCGTGCTGCAGGTGCCGCCAGCGAGGTCCGGTTGCGGAGCGTCGGGGTGTAGCTCAGCCTGGTAGAGTACTGCGTTCGGGACGCAGGAGTCGGAGGTTCGAATCCTCTCACCCCGACCAGGCACAACGTCCGACCCGCGGCAGGCGCGGGGTCGGTCGCCGCGAGGCGTGGCCGCCGCTCGCGCGCGGGCTTGCGTGGCGGTCCGGTGCACGCACCGAGGGCGTGCCCATCCTGGAGGTGAGCCATGGCCCGCGTGCCCTACGCCGACGACTCTGCCCATCCGGAACTCGCCGGACGCATCCGCGACCAGCGCGGTGGCACGCTGCTCAACCTGTACCGGATGCTGCTCAACAGCCCGCCGGTTGCCGAGGGCTGGCTGTCCCTGCTCACCGCCGTGCGGCAGCAGTGCGCGTTGCCGGCCCTCTACCGCGAACTGGTGATCCTGCGCGTCGCGGTGCTCAACGACGCTCCCTACGAGTTCGGCGTCCACGTGCCCTTCGCGCGCCGCGAGGGCATGACCGACGAGCAGATCGAGGCGCTGCGTGTGCTGCCGGCGGGCGCGCAGGCCGAGTCGACGGCCGCGTTCGATCCCGTGATGGGCGCCGTGCTGCGCTACGTGGATTCGATGACGCGCGAGATCCATGTCCCCGACGACATCTTCCAGTCCGTATCCGCGCACTTCCCCACGCGCGAGATGGTCGAACTCACGGTGACCGTGGCCGCCTACAACATGGTGTCGCGCTTCCTCGAGGCGCTGCACATGGATCCGGAGCCCGCCTGACGCGGCGCGCCGGCCGTGCTCAAGTACCTGCTCCTGCTCGCGGTGGTCGCCGTGGCGTTCGCCTACGTGGTCGCCCGCGCGCGGTCGGCGCGCCGCCGTCGCGACGAGCCCCCCGTGCAGGCGACGGTGCGCTGCGACCGATGCGGTGTGTACGTGCCTCAGGCGGCTGCGGTGCGCGTGAACGGTCGGGCGTACTGCTGCGTGGAGCACGGGCGGTCGCGGTGAACGCACGGCCGCCGACGGTCGAGGCGGCGCCGTCCGCCCCGCCGGGCGCGCCCCCGGCGCGCGAACGGGCGCTGTGGCGTTCGCTGTCCTATCTCGCCGCGTACCGCGCAGCCGTGCCGGTCATCCTGCTGGTCGCCAGCGTGCTGGGCGACAGCCCTTCGGCCGTCGACAGCGCCTCCGCGCCGCTGTTCAACGGCGTGCTGGCCGCCTATTTCGCGCTGGCGGTGGCGGGTCTGTTCGCCGCGCGGTCGCGCTGGCCGGTGCTCGACACCCAGCTCACGCTGGGTGCGATCGCCGATGCGGCCTGCATCACGCTCGCGATGCATGCGAGCGGTGGCATCCAGGGGGGGCTGGGCCTGCTGCTGCTGCCCTCGCTCGCGGCCACCGGGCTGATCGGTCGCGGGCGCATGGTGCTGTTCTATTCCGCGATCGCAGCCCTCGCGGTGCTCGGGCAGGAGGCCTACCGGACCCTCGGCCCGGATGCCGGCCAGCCGCAGTTCTTCCAGGCCGCGCTGCTCGGGATCGGATTCTTCGCCACGGCCTGGCTCGCCCGTTCCCTGGCCCGATACGCGGTGGCGAGCGAGCGCCTGGCCGCGCAGCGCGGCGTCGACCTGGCGGATCTGGCGGCAGTCAACGAACTGGTCGTGCGCGAGATGCAGGACGGCGTCGTCGTGGTCGACGACGAGGGACAGGTGCGCCAGATGAGCGCGCGGGCGGCCGCGCTCCTGGGCGTGTCGCCGCCTGCCGCGGGGTTTCCCCTGTCGCTCGCCGCGGACCTGCCTGCGCTGGCCGAGGCGCTGCTGGCGTGGCGGCTCGATCCGCGCCGGCTGCCGCCGCCGATCGCGGTCCGGGAGTCCGGGCGCCTGCGCCAGGTCGGGGTGCGCCCGGTGCCGGCGGGTCCGGAAGCCTCGGCGCGGGCCGTGGTGTTCCTCGAGGACCTGGACCGCGTGCAGCGCGAGGCCCGCGAGCTCAAGCTGGTGGCGCTGGGCCGGCTGACCGCCGGCATCGCGCACGAGATTCGCAACCCGCTGTCGGCGATCAGCCATGCCGCCGAACTGCTCGAGGAGGAGGAGCCGGGAGGGCCTGACGCCCGGCTGCTGCGCATCATCCGCGACAACAGCGCGCGCATCGGCTCGATGGTCGACGAGGTGCTCAAGCTCAACCGGCGCGACCGGGTGCACGCCGAATGGGTGGAACTCGACGGCTACCTGCAGACCTTCGCCGCCGATTTCTGCGCGGGCGAGCGCATTCCCGACGGCCTGCTCGCGATCGAGTCCGGCGGTGCATGCACGGTGCGCTTCGACCGCAGCCATCTCAACCAGATCGTCTGGAACCTGTGCCGCAACGCGCTGCGCCACGGCAGTGGCCACGAGGGCAGCGTGAGGCTGGTGGTGCGCGAGGCCGGCGGCGGCTTCGCATGGCTGGACGTGGAGAACGACGGCCCCGGGGTCTCGCTCGAGGCGCGGGCCCACCTGTTCGAGCCGTTCTTCACCACGTCGAACCAGGGCACGGGCCTCGGTCTATACTTGTCGCGAGAACTGGCCGACGCGAACGGCGCGACGCTCGAATGCGCCAGCCCGGCTTCACCGACACGGTTCAGGCTGCAGTGCAGGACGGTGGCATGAAGAATGTCGAGGGGCAGGCGCCCCGCGCCCTGGTGGTCGACGACGAGGCGGACATCCGCGAACTGGTCGCCCTCACGCTGTCGCGGATGGGCCTGGAGTGCAGTTGCGCGGGCTCGGTTGCAGAGGCCACCGCGCTGCTGGCCGAGGGACCGCACACGCTCTGCCTGACCGACATGCGGTTGCCCGACGGCGACGGGCTGGCGGTGATCGCGCAGGCCGCGCGGACCCATCCGCAGATGCCCGTGGCGGTGATCACCGCCTACGGCAGCGCCGAGAACGCGGTGGCCGCGCTCAAGGCAGGTGCGTTCGACTACGTCACCAAGCCGCTGCAGGTCGCGCAGTTGCGCAGCGTGGTGCGAGCCGCGCTGCGGCTGTCCCAGGCCGCGGCCGACCCGGTGGCCAGTGGCCCTGTCGGGGCGACCGTGCTGGCCGGCGACAGCGAGCCCATCCGCGTCGCGCGCGCGATGATCGAGCGGCTTGCGCGCAGCCAGGCGCCGGTACACATCTGCGGCGAGTCCGGCAGCGGCAAGGAACTGGCCGCGCGCATGATCCACGAACGCAGCGTGCGCGCCGACCGTCCGTTCGTGCCGGTCAACTGCGGCGCCATGCCCGAGAACCTGGTCGAGAGCGAACTGTTCGGCCACCGGCGGGGCGCGTTCACCGGGGCCGATGCCGACCACGAGGGGTTCTTCCAGGCGGCCGATGGCGGCACGCTGTTCCTCGACGAGGTGGCCGACCTGCCGCTGGTCATGCAGGTCAAGCTGCTGCGCGCGATCCAGGAGCGTCGGGTTCGCCCGGTCGGGGCCACCCAGGAGACCGCGGTCGACGTGCGGCTGATCTCGGCCACGCACCGGGACCTCGCCGCCGAGGTGCGCGAGGGGCGATTCCGCCAGGACCTGTTCTACCGCCTGAACGTCATCGAGTTGCGCATGCCGGCGCTGCGCGAGATGCCGGAGGACATCGGGCCGCTGGCGGGCGACATCCTCGCGCGGCGCTGCGCGTCGGGCACCGCGCCGCGGCTGTCGGCCGCCGCGCTGCGTGCACTGCGCGACTACCCGTTCCCGGGCAACGTGCGCGAACTCGAGAACGTGCTGGAGCGTGCGCTGGCGCTGTGCTCGGGCGAGGTGATCGAACGCGAGGATCTTCGGCTCGAGCCCGTGGCCGCGGCCGCTGCCGATCCCCGGGCCCTGCCGCTGGAGGATTACCTCGCGAGCGTCGAGCGCCAGGCCATCGTCGAGGCGCTCGATCGCGCGCGCTACAACCGCACGGCCGCCGCCCGCCTGCTCGGCATCACCTTCCGGCAACTGCGCTATCGCATGCAGCGGCTGGGGATCGAGTAGCCCGGTGCGAGGCGGGGAAGACCTCGTCCCGGATGCGTCGGGCTGGGTGGCTGCGGCACGTTGCGTGCCCTCGCCCAACAGCGACGAGCGCCCGGCCGCCGAGGAGATCGACCTGCTGGTGGTGCACGGGATCAGCCTGCCGCCCGGGCAGTTCGGGGGCGGGGCGATCGAGGCGCTGTTCACCAATCGGCTGGACTGCGACGAGCATCCGTACTACGCGGGGCTGCGCGGGCTGAGGGTCTCCGCGCACTTCCTGATCCGCCGGGACGGCGAGCTGCTGCAGTTCGTCTCCTGCGATCGGCGGGCCTGGCATGCGGGCGTCTCGCGTTTCCGGGGGCGCGAGCGGTGCAACGATTTTTCCATCGGGGTGGAGCTCGAGGGTACGGACGAACACCCGTACGAGGCCGCCCAGTACGCCAGGCTCGCCGATCTCGTCCGCGGCTTGCGCCGGCGCTACCGGCTCGAGCACCTGGTCGGCCACAGCGACATCGCGCCGGGCCGCAAGACCGACCCCGGGCCCGCGTTCGACTGGGAGGCGCTGCGCGCGCGCCTCTCCGAGGCTCGCGCCTGAGCGGACGCGACCGTGCTGGCCTTCCACACCGACCGCTACGCCCTGCCGCTGCCGCCGGGGCATCGATTCCCGGCCGACAAGTACGCGCGGCTGCGCTCGCGCGTCGAGGCCGAACTGCCGACCGGTGCGGTGACCCTGCGCGAGCCGCCGGCCGCCACCGACGAGCAGATCCTGCGTGCCCATACCGCGCGGTGGTTGCGGGCGGTGGCCAGCGGCGACCTGCTGCGCGAGGAGCAGCGAGACCTCGGCCTGCCGTGGTCGGTGGGGATGGTGGAGCGGGCGCGCCGCTCGGCGGGGGCGACCCTGGAGGCCTGCCGCGCCGCGCTGGCCTCGGGCATCGCCGTCCATCTCGCCGGCGGCACCCATCACGCGCACGCCGATCGCGGCGGCGGGTTCTGCGTGTTCAACGACGCGGCGATCGCACTGCGCGCGATGCTGGCCGAGGGTCTGGTCCGGTCCGCGGTGGTGATCGACTGCGACGTCCACCAGGGCGACGGCACCGCGACGATCCTGGCCGGCGACGCCCGGACGCGGACGTTCTCGATCCATGGCCGAGCGAACTATCCGTTCCGCAAGGCGACCAGCGACCTGGACATCGAACTGGAGGATGGCACCACCGACGAGGCCTATCTCGAGGCACTCGACGGCGCGCTCGCCCGGTTGCCCGGGTTGGTCGGGGCGGACCTGGCGATCTACCTCGCAGGCGCGGACCCGTGGCGGGACGATCGCCTCGGGCGGCTCGCGCTGAGCAAGGAGGGCCTGGCCGAGCGGGACCGCCGCGTGCTCGCGCGCTGCGCCCGCGCCGGGGTGCCGGTCGCGGTCTGCATGGCCGGGGGTTACGCGCGCGACATCGAGGACACGGTGGACATCCACGTGACCACGGTGCGCATCGCCGCCGGACTCTGAGCGGCGCGTCGTGCGCCGCAACGAGGCGCGATCCCGCGGATTTCCGGGGTGCAAGCCGGCCGAATGCGCAAGCGCTTGCGCGCTGCACAAGCGCGGGCGCCAGGGTCGTTCCGGCGACGCTTCACGCCAGCCTTGACGCACCGACCGAAACCCCTAGAATTGGGTGCGCGGGCACGTGGGGCCACCAGATGTTGTGGTCGCCCGCGCAAGGATTGCGTCGGGAGGAGGGGCACGTCCCAGATGTTGATCGGGGCGCGCGGGGGCATCGGTACCTTCCGGGCCGGTGCGGCGATCGAAATGCATGCAGGTACGCGTGGGCGACTCGAGCCGGCGCGTGCGCACTGGAGAGTGGAATGCAGCAAGCAGCCAGCGAACTGACGACCCAGGTGCCGGTGATCCCGGTGGCCGTAGCCGATCCGGCGCTCGCGCCGACCGATGCGCGCCATGCGCAGTACAAGGTGATCCGACGCAATGGCGCGGTAGTGGGTTTCGAGCCCTCCAAGATCGCCATCGCGATGACCAAGGCATTCCTGGCGGTCGATGGTTCGCAGGCGGCGGCGTCGGCGCGGGTGCGCGACCAGGTCGGCCAGCTCACGCACATGGTCGTCGAGGCCCTGATGCGGCGCCAGCCCGGGGGCGGCACCTTCCACATCGAGGACATCCAGGACCAGGTCGAACTCGCCATGATGCGGTCGGGCCTGCACGAGGTGGCGCGTTCCTACGTGCTCTATCGCGAGCAGCGTGCGCGCAACCGCGCCGAACTGCGGCGATCGCAGTCCGAGGAGGGCAGCGCATCGGCAGGTCCGGTCATGAGGGTCCGGCGTGGCGATGCGATCGAACCGCTGGACTTCGCGTGGCTGCGCGGGCTGCTCGAGGAGGCCTGCCAGGGGCTGGCCGAGACCAGCGCCTCGACCATCCTCGACCAGACGCTGCGCGACCTGTACGACGGGGTGCCGATCGACGAGGTGCGCAAGTCGGCGATCCTGTCGGCGCGCGCGCTGATCGAACAGGAACCCGGCTACAGCTTCGTCACCGCGCGGCTGCTCCTCAATGATCTGCGCATCGAGGTCCTGGGCGAGGAGCGCACGCACGCGCAGATGCAGGGTGAGTACGCGAGCGCGCTGCCTCGCCTCGTTCGCGAGGGTATCGCGGCCGGACTGCTCGACGAGCGACTGGGCCAGTACGACCTCGAGCGCCTGGGTCGCGCGCTGGTGGCCGACCGGGACCACAAGTTCGACTACCTCGGCCTGCAGATCCTCTACGACCGCTACTTCCTGCACATCCAGGAGCGGCGCATCGAGCTCCCGCAGACCTTCTTCATGCGGGTGGCGATGGGCCTGGCGCTGGGCGAGATCGATCGCGAGGCGCGCGCCATCGAGTTCTACAACGTGCTCTCGTCGTTCGACTACATGAGCTCGACGCCCACGCTGTTCAACTCGGGTACCCGCCACAGCCAGATGTCGTCGTGCTACCTGACCACGGTCTCGGACGACCTGGACGGGATCTTCGAGGCGATCAAGGAGAACGCGCTGCTGCAGAAGTTCGCCGGCGGGCTGGGCAACGACTGGACGCCGGTGCGCGCGCTCGGCTCGCACATCCGCGGCACCAACGGCAAGAGCCAGGGCGTCGTCCCCTTCCTGAAGGTGGTCAACGACACCGCCGTGGCGGTCAACCAGGGCGGCAAGCGCAAGGGTGCGGTGTGCTCCTACCTGGAGAGCTGGCACCTGGACATCGAGGAGTTCCTCGAACTGCGCAAGAACACCGGCGACGACCGTCGACGGACCCACGACATGAACACGGCCAACTGGATCCCGGACCTGTTCATGAAGCGCGTGATGGAGGGCGGCGAGTGGACGCTGTTCTCGCCCGCCGACGTGCCCGACCTGCACGACAAGTTCGGTGCGGACTTCGAGCGCGCCTACCTGCGCTACGAGCAGAAGGTGGCCGAGGGCGAACTGCGGCTGTTCAAGAAGGTCGCGGCCGTCCAGCTCTGGCGCAAGATGCTGTCGATGCTGTTCGAAACCGGGCACCCCTGGATCACCTTCAAGGACCCGTGCAACATCCGCTCGCCGCAGCAGCACACCGGCGTCGTGCACAGCTCGAACCTCTGTACCGAGATCACGCTCAACACGGGCGACAGCGAGATCGCCGTGTGCAACCTGGGGTCGGTCAACCTCAAGGCGCACCTGCGCGACGGGCGGCTGGACCACGACAAGCTCAAGGCGACGATCACCGTTGCCATGCGCATGCTCGACAACGTGATCGACCTCAACTACTACGCGGTGGGCAAGGCACGCAACTCGAACATGCGGCACCGCCCGGTCGGCCTGGGCATCATGGGCTACCAGGATTGCCTGCACGAGCTGCGCATCCCGACCGCTTCCGAGGACGCGGTCGAGTTCGCCGACCGGTCGATGGAGGTCGTCGCCTACTACGCGATCCAGGCCTCCAGCGACCTCGCGGCCGAGCGGGGGTGCTACGCGTCCTACCGGGGCTCGCTCTGGGATCGCGGCATCCTGCCGATCGACACGCTCAAGATGCTGCGCGAGCAGCGCGGGGGCTACGTCGAATGCGACGAGTCGACCACGCTCGACTGGGATGCGCTGCGTGCGCGCGTGGCTCGCCAGGGCATGCGCAACTCCAACACGATGGCCATCGCGCCGACGGCGACCATCGCCAACATCACCGGCGTGTCGCAGTGCATCGAGCCGACGTTCCAGAACCTGTACGTCAAGTCCAACCTGTCGGGCGAGTTCACGGTCGTCAACGAGTACCTGGTCCGCGACCTGAAGAAGCTGGGCATGTGGGACGAGGTCATGATCGCCGACCTCAAGTACTTCGACGGCAGCCTGGCGCGCATCGATCGCGTGCCGCCCGAGCTGCGGGCGCTCTACGCAACCGCCTTCGAGATCGACCCTCGCTGGCTGGTGGAGGCCGCGGCCCGCAGGCAGAAGTGGATCGACCAGGCACAGTCGCTCAACATCTACATGGGCGGCGCATCGGGCAAGCGGCTCGACGACACCTACAAGCTGGCGTGGCTGCGCGGGCTCAAGACCACCTATTACCTGCGAACCATGGGGGCCACCCACGCCGAGAAGTCCACCATCGCGGCCGGACAGCTCAATGCGGTCCCGGTGAGCGGCGGGCTGTCCGCGCAGGCGGCCGCCGAGCCGGCGGAGCCCAAGTTCTGCGCGATCGATGACCCCGAATGCGAGGCCTGCCAGTAGCAGGCGCCTGCCTTCACTGAACCCGCGGGCGGCCAACCGCCGGCCCGCACGATAGGACAACAGCATGCTTCAGTTCGACGACGAATCCACCCTTTCCATGCCCACGCCGCAGCCGATGCGACCGACTCCCTCGGTGGCGCCGGTACAGGTGCCGGCATCCCAGCCGGCCGCTTCGGCCCGCCGGGTATCGGCCGACGACAAGCGGGTGATCAACGGCCAGACGGACGTGAACCAGCTCGTCCCGTTCAAGTACGAGTGGGCCTGGAAGAAATACCTCGATGCCTGCGCGAACCACTGGATGCCCCAGGAAATCCAGATGAGCCGCGACATCGCGTTGTGGAAGGATCCGAACGGGCTGACCGAGGACGAGCGCCGCGTCGTCAAGCGCAACCTGGGCTTCTTCGTGACGGCCGATTCCCTCGCCGCCAACAACATCGTGCTGGGAACGTACCGGCATATCACGGCGCCGGAATGCCGCCAGTACCTGCTGCGCCAGGCCTTCGAGGAGGCGATCCACACCCACGCCTACCAGTACATCGTCGAGTCCCTCGGCCTGGACGAGAGCGAGGTGTTCAACGCCTACCACGAGATCGCCTCGATCCGGGACAAGGACGAGTTCCTGATCCCGTTCATCGACACGCTGACCAACCCCGAGTTTCGTACCGGCACGCCCGAGAACGATCAGAAACTGCTCAAGAGCCTGATCGTGTTCGCCTGCATCATGGAGGGCCTGTTCTTCTACGTGGGCTTCACCCAGATCCTCGCGCTCGGACGGCAGAACAAGATGACCGGCGCCGCGGAGCAGTACCAGTACATCCTGCGCGACGAGTCCATGCACTGCAACTTCGGCATCGACCTGATCAACACGGTCAAGGCGGAGAATCCCCACCTCTGGACCCCGGCGTTCCGGGACGAGATCCGTGCGCTGATGAGCCGTGCGGTCGAACTCGAGTACCGCTACGCCGAGGACACCATGCCCAGGGGCGTGCTCGGCCTGAATGCGCCGATGTTCAAGGAGTACCTGCGCTATATTGCAAACCGGCGCTGCCAGCAGATCGGACTGGACGCGCTGTTCCCGGGTGCCACGAACCCGTTCCCGTGGATGAGCGAGATGATCGATCTCAAGAAGGAACGGAACTTCTTCGAGACTCGCGTCATCGAGTACCAGACGGGCGGTGCGCTCTCCTGGGACTGAGCCCGGCAAGGAATGGTTCTCGCGTTGACCTGAATGGAGCGATCGACGATGGCTCGAAAGTCGGCGAAATCCGCGTCTGCGGCGGGTAACCGGCGCGGCGGGGCGAAGGCGCGAGGCGGCTCGTCATTGACCCGCTCGGGGGGCGCGACACCGGCTTCCCGGTCGCCCGCGGGCGGGAAAGCGTCCTCCAGGGCTGCGGCGAAAAAAGCGGCGCCGAAGTCCACGGCGAGGAAAGCAGCGCCGAAGACCGCGGCGAGGAAGGCCGCGCCAAAGTCCACGGCGAAGAGGGCGGCGCCGAAGTCCACGGCGAAAAAAGCGGTACCGAAGACCGCGGCGAAGAGGGCGACGCCGAAGACCGCGGCGAAGAAGGCCGCGCCGAAGACCACGGCGAAGAAGGCGACGCCGAAGACCACGGCGAAGAAGGCGACGCCGAAGACCACGGCGAAGAAGGCGACGCCGAAGACCGCGGCGAGGAAGGCCGCGCCGAAGACCACGGCGAAGAAGGCTGCGCCCAAGGCCGCGGCGACGGCTCGTACCCGCCCAGCCGTGGATACGTCGGTCTCGAGTTCGTCGCCGTCGAAAAAGCCTGCATCGCGGACTCAACCCTCGTCGTCCGGGAAAGTCCTGGCTTTGGCAGGCAAGGGGCAGGCCGCCGCGCCAAAAAAGACAGCCCCGGGGCCGACGAATGCGACGGCGACGAAAAGGCCTGATACCGGTATCCCTGCAGCGAAGCCCGCGACGGCAACCACAGAGTCCACCACGATCAGTCCCGCTTCAGCCCCCGCAGCACCCCGGCCGGTTACCGTGCCGGGTGCCTGGCCATTCCCGATTTTCGGGCGCTGACCTGCGGGGACATTCGCCTGTCCACCATGCCGGGGACATCGCCCGTCGGGGCGCGATCCGGTCGGTGGACTTGTTTCGTGCTGCTTCCGTCAGCCCGGAGGGCTGCGCGCAAAGAATAGCAGAGCGTGCCCGAGGCGCCTACGCGCGGTATCGGACAGCCGGGGTTATGCTCGCAGGGCTTTGTTTCAAAAAGACTATTTTTTCTTCTCCCCGATCTGGACGCGATCGATCCATAACCCCACGAAACAGTCGGGAATCAGAGTCGTTCTACGATTGAAGTGCCTGTTTTCACGAAAGGTTCGGCCGGCCGAGTCGATGCACCGACTGCCGACCCCGAGGCGGTGGTGGGCAGGCTCCGCTCCACCCGCCGCGCGGTGCTGGGTGCGATGGCAGGCCTGCTGATCGCGCCCCCTCCCATGTCGGCAGCGCCTCCGTCCGTGCCCCGCGGTGCCGAGCGCCGGATCGCCGCGTTTCCCGATACCGCGTCCGTCGAGGGCTGGCGTCCGATCGACGATCGCGTCATGGGCGGACGCTCTCGATCATCCGCGACATGGTCGAGGGACGAGGCCCTGGTCTTCTCCGGCGAACTGTCGCTCGAGCAGGGCGGGGGCTTCGCCTCGCTGCGACGGGAACTCGGTTCGGCTGACCTTGGCGGCAGTACCGGGCTCAGGCTCGTGGTACGCGGTGACGGGCGGGATTACCGCATCAATCTTCGTGATCGCGCGCTCGCCATGGCGGCCGACGAGGGAACGCAGCACCGTGCGCTGTTCAGGGCCGACGGGAGCTGGGCGGTGCGCTGGTTGCCATGGAGCGCGTTCGTCGCCTCGAGGCGAGGACGCCTGGCGGTCGACGCGCCACCGCTGGACATCCGCTCCATCGCGAGCGTGGGCCTGATGACCGCATTCCGCGACCCGGGCCCGTTCCGGCTGGAGGTGCGCAGCATCGAGGCGGCCTGAGCAAGGCGGGGCACGAGGTTCGACTCGCGCCCCGCCCAGGCCTGCTCAACCTTTCAGGCAGCTGCTCATGAAGGCCTTGCGATCGTCGCCCTTCAGTTCCTTCGCCCCGGCCTGACGATTGCATTCGCCCATGCGCTCCTGGGGCGAGAGCTTGGCCGGTGCGGACGCCGCCGGCACTTCGCCCTTCAGGCAACTGCTCATGAATTTCTTGCGGTCGTCGCCCTTGAGTTCCTTGGTGCCCGCCATCTTGTTGCAGGACGCCATCAGTTCCTGCTGCTTGGTACGGCCATCCTCGGCTGCCTGCACGGGCATCCAGGACAGCACCGACAGAAGGGCGGCAGCGACCGCCCCGGTCATGATCACGCGCATGGTCTTCGTCCTCCGTTGCGGCCACGCCCGGACGCGGGCGATTCAGCCGTAACGGGACTATGCCACAGCAGCGATACCGGACTATCGCCCTGCATTGGCGGCATCCAGCACTCGCGCCGCAAGCGCCCGACCGGATAGCCATGCGTCCTCGATACGTCCGCCGCCGGCCCAGTCGCCGCAGGCGCCGGCACGCGCCGCGGCATCCAGCAGGCTGCGCTCCGGGAGGGTCGGCAGCGCATCGTCGGGACGCGCGTAGCGCCAGCGATGCGCCCGCACGGCAGGTGCCGGTGCGGTGATCCCCGACCGCTCGCGGAACGCCTCGAGCAGCCGCGTCGCGGCGTGGGCCGGGTCGTCCTCGAGGTGGTCACGGCTCCACGCGGAGGTTGCATGCACGACCCACCGGAAGCCCGGCGGGCGGCCGGGGCGCGAGGCCTCGCGGGCGGCCCATGCCACCCGGGGATCATCGACGAAGGCGGCGTCCCAGCCGGTGTCGGGGTGGGGCTGGAAGTCGACCATCAGGGCCCAGCACGGGACCATGGTGCGTGCCGCGACGTCGGCCGCGAGCGACGGGACCTCCGCGAGCAGGGCCGCGCTTTGCGGCGAGGGGGCGGCGCAGACCAGCCAGTCCCAGCGCTCCGGCAGGCCGCGGGGCGCTGGCCCCGGCGCGCAGGCCGCGTCGAGCCGCCAGCCCGCCGGGTCCCGCGCAGCGCGCACGATGGTGCACTCGAAGGCCAGGTCGAGTCCTCGGGACAGGGCGCGGCCGAGTGCGGACATGCCGGGAACCCCGACCTGCCGCTCGCGGGCGGCGGCGTCGATCGGGGTCGCTCGCGAGCCCTCGAGGCTCACGACGCGCGCCGACCACGGCGCCACGACCGCATCGGCTGCCCAGGCCGCCACCGTCCGGCCGAAGGTGGCGTCGCGCACGGTGAAGTACTGCGCGCCGTGATCGAAGCTGCCCGAGTCGCTGCGTCGGGTCGCCGAACGGCCACCGGGACCACGCGACTTCTCGAACACCCGCACCCTCCAGCCGGCATCGGCCAGCGCGCGAGCGCAGGCAAGCCCGGCGATACCGGCTCCGATCACCGCCGCGGAGGGCGAGGAAGCGAGGGGGGGTGGGTTCATGTGCAGGCATCCTCTCCGGGATCGGGGCGGGGTTGCGGGTCGAATCCGAAACGCGCGGCCGGCGGGATCGAGCCGAGCGCGGCGAGCGGAAGGGCGTGTTCGCCGATCCACAGGCGCGCACCGACGGCCGCCGGATCGCACCAGCCCGCCTCGTCCAGGGGGGCACCCGAACCGTCGCACGCCCCAGCGCAGGCGGCGGCGAGATCCCGGTCATCGACGAGCCCCACGCCGGACTCGAACTCGACCAGCAGGCTGCCCTCCGCGGTGAGCCATGCGCTTCGCGGGGCACCTACCGGCCGGTCGGCATGGGTACGCAGCGCGAGCGACGTTCCCGGTGGCCCGTCGAGCGCCAGCACCCAGGGGCAGGCGTCGAGATCCACGAACACGCGCTGCGGTCCGTTCTGGAAGTACCAGCGCCCTCGCTCATCGGCGAGGTAGTTGCGCCCGATGAACGCCGCGGTGGAGGCGTGCACGACCGGCTCGCCGCGGATGCGCCAGCGACCGCGGCGATCGAGTCGCAGCCATCCGTAGACGGCGGGTACGTTCGGCCAGCGCTGCATGGCTTGCGCGACTAGGGCATCCATGGCGACACTCTAGCGGCTGGCCGCCGCGCCGGCGTGTCGGGCGAGGTTGCCCGCACCGGTCGGCAGCCCCCCGAGGAGCCCAGCATGCCGGAATCGAATCCCGGACCCGCCGACTTCATGGAGTGGTTGCGCAAGGTGTGGTCGCCCGAAACCTATGGCCTGAATCCCGCGGGGCCGGGCACCGGACCCTTCTCCGGAATGCCCGGGGTGCCGTCGTGGTTCGCGCCCACGGCCGACCCGCGCGAGGTCGAGCGCCGCATCGCCGACCTGCAGGTGGTCAGCCAGTGGCTGCGGACCAACCTGTCGATGCTCGAGATGACCATCCGCACGCTGGAGATGCAGAAGTCTGCGCTCGAAGGCCTGGCGAGCGCTTCGGGCGCAGCCCGGCCGACCGAGTAGGGGCAGCGCGATGCAGTTCCCGCAGATCCCCAGCCTGCCGCCGGCTGCCACTGCGCGGACCGATGTCGCGCCCGTGCAGCCGGCGCGGCCGCTCACCGCGATCGAGGGCGGGACGCCAGCCGCGTCCGACTCGTCCGTGCAGGCACAGGGCGCGCCCCAGCCCAACCCGGATGCACCTCCCCGGAGGCAGCAACCGTCGCGCAGGTCGGGCGCCGATCGGCGCCAGCGCAACGCACCGGTGCTGCTCGACACGCGCAGCGGCCGCGACCGGCGCGTGCGCCGGCGTCGCGCGGAGGACCCGCCGCCCAGCGGGGTCGATCTCTCCGCCTGATGGCGGCTGCGGATCGCCGCCGCGACTCAGTGCAGTTGCTTGGGGCGGGTATGCGGCTGGGTGGCCGTGGCCACCGCGGTCTCCCCGGACGCCTGCTTGCGCTGCCAGTCCTCGGCGAACAGGCGGTTGATGACGGCGGCGACCTGCGAGACATCCTCGGCACCGAACTGGCGGCCGAGCAGGTTCGAGACTTCCTCGACCATCAGGCGACGCTGGAGGTCGTGGATGGCCTTGGGCGTGGGGCCGACGAACATCAGCTGCACCTCGTCGCCCTTGTCGTGGAAGTAGGTGATCTCGATGGTGGCCGCCTCTTCCGAAAGGGGGCCGAGCGCGGCCAGCGCATCGCCCAGCACGCCCTGGAAATTGCGCCCCACGTCGCCGGTCCAGCAGACCTCGAGCACGTAGCGCTTGCGGTCGAACACGATCCCCGGCTCGTCCTGCTCGAGGCTGCGGGCCTCCTTCATCGAGGCGACATCGAGATAGTCGAGCCAGGGCCGCAGCGCGCCCTCGACCTGACCGGCGGTGACGCCTTCGACCAGCACGATGCTGCCGTGCACATGGACTTCGGTACGCATGGGCTTGCTCCCTGGAGCGGCAGGCGACGGTGGTGTCGCCCGACGAGGACCTTCAGTGCGCGACGGCGACGATCGGGTTGCGCAGGACGCCGATGCCCTCGACCTCGGTTTCTAGGATGTCGCCGGGCTTGAGGAATTCGGGAGGCGTGCGCGCGTAGCCCACGCCCTGGGGGGTTCCGGTGGAGATCACGTCGCCCGGCTCGAGCGTGAGCCCGAGCGACAGTTCGGCGATGAGGCGCGGCAGCTTGAAGTACAGGTGCTGCGTGCTGGACTGCTGCTTGAACTGCCCGTTCACCCGCGTGCTGATCGCCAGTGCTTCGGGCGCGAGCGCATCGGCCGTGACGATGACCGGACCCATCGGGCAGGAGCCGTCGAGGCTCTTTCCCTTGAACCACTGGTTGCCGTGGTAGCGCTGCATGTCGCGGGCGGTCACGTCGTTGACGACCGTGTAGCCGAACACGTGGGACATGGCCTCCGCCTCCGGGATGTTGCGGCCCCGGCGTCCGATCACCACCGCCAGTTCGCACTCCCAGTCGATCTTCTCGCTGACCCTGGGGTCGAACGGAATCGGGTCCGTCGGCCCGTTGATCGAGTTCGCGGCCTTGGTGAAGAACGCCGGGTGCTCGGGCAGGTCGACCGGCGTCTTGCGGTGGGCGGCGCCCTCGTTGAAGTGGTCGAGGTAGTTCCAGCCCACGCAGTAGACGTTGCGCGGCAGCCGGGGAATCGGTGCGCAGACGTGGACCGAGGCGAGCGGCAGCTTCGTTGCCGAGGCCTGCCCTGCCAGCGAGCGCAGCGCCGTCAGTCCGGCCTCTCCGCTCTCGATGAGGGACAGCATGCTGTCGGGCGAGAAGGGCAGCGCGAGTCCGGCGGCGCGCGCGGTGGCGGCGACGTCGACCACGCTGCCCGAGGCTTCGTCCAGCACGCCGAGGGTCGTGGGGGCTGAGGCCTGCGGGCGGTAGGTGAGGATCTTCATGCTCGGGCGGTTTTCCAGGTGGGGTGGAGACGATGGCCCGGGGCTCGCGGGGCGCGGCCTCGGGTCGTGGCAGTGGCATGGCGCGAGCGCGCCATGCGGTTCAGCCGGCGAGTTGCCGCCTGAAATGTTCGGTGGCGCGCACCAGTTCCGCGCGGATGCCGGGTTCCCAGGCGGAATGGCCGGCGTCCGGCACGACGATGTAGCGCGCCTCGGGCCATGCCCGATGCAGGTCGTCGGCGCTCACGATCGGGCAGACCGCATCGTAGCGTCCCTGCACGATCACGGCGGGCAGGTGGCGGATGCGGTCGATGCGGTCGAGCAGTGCGTTCTCCGGCAGGAAGATGCGGTTGACGAAGTAGTGGGCCTCGATGCGGGCGAGCCCGAGCGCCACGGTGTCGCCGGCGAAGTAGGACACGGTCTCCGGGCTGGGCAGCAGCGTGGAGCAACTGCCCTCGTAGACGCTCCACGCGCGGGCCGCAGGCAGATGGACGGCGGGCGAGGGATCGGTCAGGCGCCGATGGTAGGACGCCAGGATGTCGTTGCGCTCGGCGGGCTCGAGCGGCGCGACGAACGCCTGCCAGGCCTCCGGGAAGAGCGTGCGCAGCCCGTACAGGAACCAATCGATCTCCGGGCCGCGGCAGAGGAAGATGCCGCGCAGGACCAGGCCCAGGCAGCGGTCGGGGTGCGCCTCGGCGTAGGCGAGCGCAAGGGTGCTGCCCCACGAGCCGCCGAAGACGAGCCAGCGCTCGATGCCCAGGTGGGTGCGCAGCCGCTCGAGGTCGTCGACGAGGTGTCCGGTGGTGTTGTCGCGCAGTTCGCCGTGGGGCAGCGAACGGCCCGAACCACGCTGGTCGAGGACCACGATCCGGTAGAAGGCGGGGTCGAAGAAGCGCCGGTGTTCGGGGGAACTGCCGGCGCCCGGGCCGCCGTGGAGGAACACCACGGGTACGCCCGCGGGGTTGCCCGACTGCTCCCAGTACATCTGGTGGAGGTCGTCGAGTCGCAGCAGGCCGGTGGAGTAGGGCTCCAGCGGCGGAAACAGGTCGCTGCGGACGGGATCTCGGTGATCGGGCATCGACGGGGCAGTGCGTGCGGCAGGGGACTGGGCCGAGGAAGTTAGCACGATCCCGCGCTTGGTGCCCGAGGCGACGGCGCGAGCCGGGCGCTGGTCGGGCGAGGCGGGCGGGTGTCGCCGCTCGGCCCGCGTGCTACCATCGATAAACGGCTCATCCGACCATGGCGGAAGACCAGCAGAGCGACCTCGAAAGAACCGAACCAGCAAGCCCGCGGCGCCTCGAACAGGCTCGCGAGCAGGGACAGGTCGCCCGTTCGCTGGAACTCACCACCTTTCTCATGCTGGTGGTCCCCGGCGCACTGCTGCTCACGGCCGGCTCGGGCATGGTCGAGGGACTGCAGGTGCTCGTGCGCCAGGCGTTGTCCCCCGACCGGATCGTGATGACCGATCCGGCGGCCGCCCTCGCGCAGCTGCGCGACCTCTTCCTGCATGCGTTGTGGGTGGTGGCGCCGCTGCTGGCCGCCAGCCTGCTCGTCGCGCTGTTCGCCCCGATGCTGCTGTCGGGCTGGCTGTTCAGCCCGCAGGCGCTGGAGCCGCGCGCGAGCCGCATAAGCCCGCTCGCCTGGCTCGGGCGGACCTTCTCCTGGCACGGCGCCGTCGAGCTCGCCAAGGCGGTGCTCAAGACGGTGCTGCTGGGCACTTTGCTGGTGATGGTGCTGTGGGACCAGGCCGAGGCTTTCGCGCGCCTGGCCGCGCAGCCGCTGACCGCGGCGCTCGGCGACCTGGTCGAACTGATGCGCGCGGCCTTCGTCGCGGTGATGCTCGGGTTGCTGCTGGTGGTCGTGATCGACGTGCCCTTCCAGCTGTGGCAGCACGCGAAGCAACTGCGCATGACCAAGGAGGAAGTGCGCCAGGAGGCGCGCGAGACCGAGGGCAGCCCCGAACTGCGCGGGCGCATACGGCAGGTGCAGCGCGACATGGCCCGGCGCCGCATGATGGCCGAGGTGCCGCGTGCCGATGTCGTGGTGACGAACCCGACGCACTACGCGGTCGCGTTGCGCTACCAGGAGGGCCGCATGCGCGCCCCGCAGGTGGTGGCCAAGGGGGCGCGCGAAGTGGCCGACCGGATCCTCGAACTCGCGCGCGAGAACGCCGTGCCGGTGCTGCAGGCCCCGCCGCTCGCCCGCGCGCTGCATCGGCACGCCGAACTGGGCGAGGCGGTGCCGGCCGCGCTCTACGGCGCCGTGGCCGAGGTGCTGGCGTGGGTCTACCAGTTGCGCCTTGCGCGCGACTACGGGGTCGCGGCCCCGGTACAGCCGCGGGAACTGGATGTCCCGGCCGATCTCGATCCCGGACCGGATCCGGATGACGAGTCGGACTCCCCGGCCTCCGCGCCAGCGCTGGCCGCGGGCTGAGGGCACCTGAGCCATGGCCCTGCCTCCCACCCCGCCCGCCGCGATCGCCACCGGCCTGCCCGCCGGCGGCGGGATGGCGCTCAACCGGCTCGCGGCCCCGCTGCTCATCGTGCTGGTGCTGGCGATGATGGTGCTGCCGCTGCCGACGCTGCTGCTCGACCTGCTCTTCACCTTCAACATCGCGCTGTCGGTGATCGTCCTGCTGGTCGCGCTCTACGCGCTGCGCCCGCTCGAGTTCTCGGTCTTCCCGACCATCCTGCTCATCACCACGCTGCTGCGCCTGTCGCTCAACGTCGCCTCGACGCGCGTCATCCTGCTGGAGGGGCACACCGGCCCGGATGCGGCCGGGCAGGTGATCGAGGCCTTCGGCCACTTCCTGATCGGCGGCAACTACGCGGTCGGCCTGATCGTGTTCGTGATCCTGGTCGTGATCAACTTCGTGGTGATCACCAAGGGCGCCGGCCGCATCGCCGAGGTGGCCGCGAGGTTCACGCTCGATGCGATGCCCGGCAAGCAGATGGCCATCGACGCCGATCTCAACGCCGGGCTCATCCGCGAGGACGAGGCGCGGCGGCGGCGCCAGGCGATCGCCGAGGAGGCGGACTTCTACGGCTCGATGGACGGCGCGTCCAAGTTCGTCCGTGGCGATGCGGTGGCCGGCATCATCATCGTGGTCATCAACATCCTGGGCGGACTGGCCATCGGGATCCTGCAGCACTCGATGAGCTTCGGCGATGCCCTGGAGGGGTACGTGCTGCTGACGATCGGCGACGGACTGGTCGCGCAGATCCCCGCCCTGGTGATCTCGACCGCCGCGGGCATCGTGGTGAGCCGGGCCGGCAGCGAACAGGACCTGTCGGCGCAGTTCATCTCCCAGATGTTCAACCGGGCGCCGGTGCTCTACATCACGGCCGGCATCATCGGGCTGGTGGGCCTGATCCCGGGCATGCCGAACCTGGCCTTCCTCGCCATCGCCGGGGCGATCGCCGCGGCTGGCTACTACGCGGACCAGCGCACCCGCGCGGCCGCCGCCGCGCCGCCGCCACCACCGCCCGCCCGCCCGGAGGCCGCCGAGGTGGGGTGGAGCGACGTCGTCCCCGTGGACATGCTGGGCCTCGAGGTCGGTTATCGGCTGATTCCGCTGGTCGATCGCACGCAGGACGGAGAACTGCTCAAGAGGATCCGCGGCATCCGCAAGAAGATCGCGCAGGACATCGGATTCCTCGTGCCTGCGGTGCACATCCGCGACAACCTCGAACTGCGTCCGAACGCGTATCGCGTCCTGCTCAAGGGCGTGGATGCCGGCAGCGGCGAGGTCTTCCCGGGCATGTTCCTCGCGATCAACCCCGGGCGGGTGCTGGGCAGCGTGCAGGGCACGGCGACTCGCGATCCGGCGTTCGGATTGCCGGCCACGTGGGTGGAGGCCGGCGCGCGCGACCAGGCCCAGAGCCTGGGCTACACCGTGGTCGATGCCGGGACGGTCGTCGCCACGCACCTGTCGAGCGTGATCCAGACGCACGCGAGCGAACTCCTGGGGCGCGAGGAGACCCAGGCGTTGCTCGACCACGTGGGTCGCGATGCGCCGCGCCTGATCGAGGATCTGGTGCCGAAGGTGCTGCCGCTGACCGTGGTGCAGAAGGTGCTGCAGAACCTCCTCGCCGACGGCGTGCACATCCGCGACATGCGCAGCATCCTCGAGACGCTGGCCGCCCACGCCGCCCGCACCCAGGATCCGGAGGAGCTGACCGTCGAGGTTCGGATCGCGCTCGGACGCGCGATCGTGCAGTCGGTGTTCGCCGCGGCCACCGAGCTGCCGGTGATCGCGCTCGACCCGGCGCTCGAACAGATGCTCACCCAGATCACCCAGGGCGTCGCCCGGGCCGGCGAGGGCGCCGGACTGGAGCCGGCGCTTGCCGAGGGGTTGCTGCAGCAGGCGGCGAGCCTCGCGCAGGCGCAGGAGCAGGGCGGGCAGCCGGCGGTACTGCTCGTGGCCCCCGCGCTGCGCGGGTTGCTGTCCCGATTCCTCCGGCGTGCGGTTCCGCAGTTGAAGGTGATCTCGCAGTCCGAGGTGCCTGACAATCGTACGGTGCGCGTAGTGGCCGTGCTCGGGGGACGCGCATGATCGTCCGCCGCTTCCAGGCCGCGTCCACCCGGGAGGCCTTGCGCGAGGTACGCGAGGCGCTGGGGCCGGATGCGCTGATCCTGTCCAATCGACGCCTGCCCTCCGGCGGCGTGGAGCTGGTGGCGATGAGCGAGTCCACCCTCGACGCGGCGACCTTGCCCTCGCCGATCCCCGCGCGGGCGGAGCCGCCCGCGCACTGGCAGGCGATCGATGCCTACCAGAAGGCGGCGCGTGCGGTCGACGATACCCCCGCCCCGTTCCCGCCCCGAGCCGTCGGGGCGCCCGGTCCGTTCCCGGCGCGATCCGTCGAGGCTCCCGCGCCGGTCGTCGGGCGGCTGGCCCCTGCGCCGGCCGCGGATCTGCCCCAGGTGCTGCGACGACCGGACGGTCGTGCCGCGCGCATGCCCTTCGCCGCGGCGGCCCCGTCCACGCCGCCGTCGAACACGTCCGGGGCGACGCCGCCGGGGCGGCTCGTAGCGCCGGCCGCAGCCCCGGCGGCGGCGGACGCGCCGTCCGCGGCGCTCCCCGATCCCGTCGACACGATCGCCCCCGCGATGGCGGACCTGGCCGCCGAGTTGCGCTCGCTGCGTTCGCTCGTCGAGCAGCAGCTGGGGGGGTTCGCATGGGCCGACCAGGCACGCCGCTCGCCCGAGCAGGTCGAGGTGCTGCGTCGGCTTCTGGCCGCAGGCCTGAGCAGCGGGCTCGCGCGCGAACTGGCCGCCAGCGCGGCCGAGACCCTGCGCGACCTGCCCGGCAACGGCACCGCGGTCGATGCGCTCTGGCGGCAGGTGCGCAGCCTGCTGCTCGAGCGGCTGCGCGGGCTGTGCGAGTCGGGCGACACCAGCGGGCGCGGCGGCGTGTTCGCGCTGGTGGGCCCCACCGGTGTGGGCAAGACCACGACGGTGGCCAAGCTCGCCGCGCGTTGCGTGATCGCGCGCGGAGCGGCGAGCACCGCGCTGCTCAGCACCGATGGCTTCAGGGTGGGGGCGCTCGACCAGTTGCGCATCTACGGGCGCATCCTCGGGGTTCCGGTGATCGCGGTGCGCGACGAGAACGAGCTCGAGGCGACGCTGCGCGAGGTGGGCTCCCGGCACCTCACGCTGATCGACACCGTGGGCATGAGCCAGCGCGATCGCCGGATCGCCGAGCAGGTCGCGCTGCTGTGCGGCGAGGGACGGCCGGTGCAGCGGGTGCTCCTGCTGTCGGCCGCGGCCTCGGGCAGCACGCTGGAGGACGTCGTCCAGCGCTATGGCGGCGCGGGGCTGGCCGGCTGCGTGCTCACCAAGATCGACGAGGCCCTGTCCCTCGGTGGCGTCCTCGACGTGGTGCTCAGGCACGGGCTGCGCGTGCTGTTCGTGACCAACGGACAGCGGGTGCCCGAGGACCTGCACCTGCCCAACCCGCTCTACCTGGTCGATCGTGCGCTGCGGGGCCGCGAGGGCGAGAATCCGTTCGTCCCCACCGACGAGGATTTCCCGCTGGTCGCCGCCAGTGGTGGGGCCGGTGTCTGATAACGCGCCCGACCAGGCCCAGGGGCTTCGTCGGCTGTTCGGCGGAGCGGGCCTGCGCAGCCTGGTCTTCCTGTCCGCCTCGTCCGCCCTGGGCCAGACCGCGCTGGCGGCCAATGTCGCGCACCTGCTGGCCCGCCATGGCGGTTCGGTCCTGCTGCTCGACGCGTCCGGCTCGTCGCGGGCGGCGGCCCGCTGGTTCGCGTCGGTGAGCCGGGGCGATCTCGCCGACGTGCTGGAGGGGCGTCGCGTGCTCGACGAGGTGCTGCTCGCATTGCCGGGTGGAGCGAGCCTGTTGCCGTGCGGACGCTGGGTGCCGGGATTCCGGCCGATCGGCTGGCTGTTGCCGGATCTCGCCGCGCGCTTCGATATCGTGCTGGTCGATGTGCCGCCGGACCGCGTGCACGACTGGTGGCCGGTGGCCGCGCATGCGAGTGCGGTGGCGGTCGGCTCCGGGGAGGATGCCCGCTCGCTCACGGCGGGGTACTCGCTGCTCAAGCGCCTGTCCGGGCGGCTGGGCCGCCAGCAGTACCTCGGGTGGATCGGGCGCGCGGCCTCGAGCGCGACGGCGGCGGTCGCGGCGGGCCGAATCGTTCGCGCCGCGCGCCGGTTCCTCGACCTCCCGGTGGAGATGGCGATGGCCGTTCGCGAGGACCCGGCGCTCGATCTCGCGCTTCGCCAGCGCCGGCCGCTGGCCGACGCCTTCCCCGCGTGCCCGGCCGCGGTCGATTTCGCGGCATTCGCCGGCCGGGTCCTGTCCTTGCCCGGATCCGCGTTGCCGGCAGGGGCCGCCTGGGCGGCGCTGTTCGACGACGACGGGGCCGGACACCCGGATCCGGCTCGCGCGCCCGGGCGGCGCGAACCGGTGTACCCGGCCGTCTCCTGAGCCGTCCGCGCCAGTCGCGGGACTGGCGCCGCTTGCTGGTAGTATCCGACAGCGATTTCCGCGCCCGACTGCACGATGCCACCGACCGCCTCAATCGACGACAAGGACGCCCTGGCCAAGGAAATGGCGCCGCTCGTCAAGCGGATCGCCTATCACTTCATGACGCGCCTGCCGGCCAGCGTCGAGGTCGACGACCTCATCCAGGCCGGACTGATCGGGCTGCTCGACGCAGCCGACCACTTCGACAGCACCCAGGGCGCCCAGTTCGAGACCTACGCGGTCCAGCGCATCCGCGGGTCCATGCTCGACGAATTGCGGCAGGCCGACTGGCTGCCGCGCAACGTGCGCAAGAACCTGCGCAAGATCGAGGCCGCCGTCGCCAAGCTCGAGCAGAAGTTCGGGCGTGCGCCGAGCGAAACCGAACTGGCCGACGAGATGCAGGTGCCGCTGGCCGACTACCAGCACATGCTGGGCGATGCCCGCGGCTCGCAACTGCTCCACTACGAGGACTTCCAGCAGTCCGAGGACGGCGATTTCTTCGATTTCTTCCTGGCCGACAACCAGGCCAATCCGCTGGCGATCATCGAGGACAAGGGGTTTCGCCAGATGCTGGTCGCCTCGATCAGCCACCTGCCCGAACGCGAGAAGCTGGTGATGGGGCTCTACTACGAGAAGGAGCTCAACCTCAAGGAAATCGGCGAGGTGCTGGGGGTGAGCGAGTCGCGCGTGTGCCAGCTGCACAGCCAGGCGGTCTCGCGCCTGCGTGCGCGCATGCGCGAGTGGACGCAGCGTACCTGATCGGCGATCGCCTCCGGGACCCGCTGCATGGACAAGGCGAGCATCGTCGGCCTGCTGCTGGGACTGCTCGCCGTGGTCGGCGGGCTGCTGCTGGAGGGAGGGCATCCCGGCTCGCTGCTGCAGCCGACCGCGTTCGTGATCGTGGTCGGAGGCACCGTGGGTGCCGTGCTGCTGCAGAACAGCCCGGCCCACTTCGCCGAGGCCATGCGCCTCGCGCGGTGGGTATTCGCGCCTCCGCGCCTCGAGCCCGGTGAACTGATCGCGCGCATCACCGGGTGGAGCCAGGCGGCCCGCCGCGGCGGGCTGCTTGCGCTCGAGGCGTTCATCGAACAGTCCGGCGACCCCTTCGAGCGCAAGGCCTTGCAGCTGCTGGTCGATGGCGCCGAGCCGCAGGTGCTGCGCGAGGCGATGGAAGTGGAGATCGACGCCTTCGAGGCGCGGCGACGGGCGGCCGCGCGCGTCTGGGAGGCGGCCGGGGGCTATGCGCCGACGATCGGCATCCTCGGCGCGGTCATGGGCCTGATCCACGTGATGGAAAACCTCACCGACCCTGCCCGGCTGGGCGCGGGCATCGCGGTCGCCTTCGTGGCCACGGTGTATGGGGTCGGACTGGCGAACCTGGTGTTCCTTCCGATCGCCGGCAAGATCCGCATGCACGTGGCCCGCGAGGTGGTGCTTCGCGAGATGCTGGTGGAGGGGGTTGCCTCGATCGCCAGCGGCGAGAACCCGCGGGCGATCGCGCTGCGGCTGGAAGGCTACGCGGGCTGAGGCCCGCGCGCGGGCATGGCACGCCACCGCCGTCGTCGATCCGAGGAAGACACCGACCGGCCGGACCGCTGGCTGGTGTCCTATGCCGATCTGATCACCCTGCTGTTCGCCTTCTTCGTGGTCATGTACGCGATCTCGCAGGTGAGCGAGAGCAAGTATCGCGTGCTGAGCGATGCGCTGGTGCAGGCCTTCCAGAGCCAGGCGCGCCCGGTCGATCCCGATGCACAGGCCGACCCGTCGCGCGCGCTGGTCGGCAGCGAGCGCGGTGCGATCGTCGGCGCGGCCCCCAGCCCGGCCGAGGAGCGTGCGCTGCGCGAGGCGCTGGCGCGCATGAAGGTCCTGGCGGGGGAACTCAAGTCCCTGCTCGATCCGCTGGTCAACCAGGGCCTGGTGCGCGTGAGCGAGACCCGCCAGGGGCTGGTGATCGAGATCAACGCGAACGCGCTGTTCCGGTCGGGACAGGCCAGCATCGAGCCGACCGCGTCCGAGACGCTGGCCCAGGTCGCGCGCAAGCTGGCCAGCACCCGCAGCGCGATCCGGGTCGAGGGGCATACCGACGATGTACCGATCGCCACCGCCGCGTTCGCTTCCAACTGGGAACTGTCGGCCGCCAGGGCGGCAGCCGTCGTCCGGTTGTTCGTCGAGAGCGGTATCCCGGCCTCGCGGCTCACGGCCATCGGGCATGCCGACAACCAGCCGGTCGAGCCTGGCTCCAGCCCCGAGGCTCGCGCACGCAACCGCAGGGTGACCGTGACGGTCTCCGCTCAGGCCGAGGCCGGGCACACGGGCGCGGTACGACCGGCCCCCGTTCGATAGGCGTTCAGGCCGAACCGAGGGTACGCGCCGGTCCGCCGGTGTGCGATTGTCCGTCCGGGCCGTAGAGCGTCGGCTGCGGGGCGCTGCCCATGGCGGCGAGCAGACGCTGGTTGGTCTGCAGGCGCGCCTCGATCAGCAGGCCGTTGGCCCGGTTGAGCGACTGGGCCTCGCGCGCGGTATCGAGCAGGGCGCGCCAGGCGGCCGCCAGCGTGGCCCGCTCGGGTCCGGCCTCGGTCTCGAGCCAGCGGCCCATGCCTTCGCGATCGGTCGGCAGGCCGATCGCGGCAAGATAGCCCACGCGTCGTGCCGCGAAGGCGTTGAGCGCGGACACGCGCTGTGTCTTCGCCGCGGCGATCTGCACCACGCCGTCGATGTCCCGTGCCTCGAGCGCCCGCGCTTCCTCGCGCAGCAGCGCCAGGAAATCCCCGAAGGCGCTGGCCTCGGCGTGGAGGTCAGCGATGAAACGCGCGCGTTCCGCGCGGTCGGGCACCGGTGCGCTCCGGCGTTTCAGCCGCGCTGCAGCAGCAGTTCGCGCGCGCTGGACAGGAGCCGGTCGGCGACCACGCCGGAGTCGACCTGGAAGCGACCCTCGGCGATGGCCTGGCGGATCGACTGCACCTTCTCGCCGTCGACCACCGGCACCCCGGAGAGCACCCCTTCGAGTTCGTTCAGGCGCGTGGACAAGTTGGTGATCGCAACGCTGTCGCTCGCGGTCGCGGTGCCGGAGGGTGCCGCGGCCGAGGGGCGGTTGGACGACTCCGTCACCCTGCCGATGGGATTCGCACCGGGAATCGAATTGTCGATCTTCATCTTCATGGACCCTTTAACGGCACGTTCCGCGAAAACTTGAGCTCGACGCGCCGGCGTCGAGAACGGTCGGTTGGCGGGCGCGGGTTGGCACTCCACCTGCCTTCATCGGCAAATCGCGAAACTCCTTGAGTGTCGCTCGCCCCGGCGCGCACGGCAAGGGCGACATCGCCGTAGGGCCGGTGCCCGCCGGTCGGGCAGGCTACTGGACCTGCACCGAGCCGTCCGGTCGTACCGTGCCGCGGACGGTCTTCCCGGACGCCATCCGTACATCGACCTGCTGTCCGGCCAGCGCATTGCCCAGTGCACGCCCCTCGGCACTCACGCGCAGGGCGCCCGAGTCGAAACTCACCCGCACCGTCTGCCCCTGGGTGACGGCCCAGGCCTGGCGAAGCTGGTCGGCACGCAGGGCGGCCCCACCGGCCACGCCCATCGCGAGCGGGCGGCCGACGGCCTGCGACAGGTCGATCAGTACCGAGGGGGGCAGGGCCCCGAGATCCTCGGTGCGCAGGCTGACATCCTCGCGAGCGATCACCGTCCCGGCCGACAATGGCCGTGCCGCCACCACGACCTCGGCGACGATGCGCACCGTCACGGATACGAAGATCTGCCAGGGCTGGGGTTGCAGGCAGCGGACCGACACCGTGCTGCGACCCCACAGACGTCCGCCGGGCGGCAATCCGACCGAAAACTCGTCGCAGGGGGCCAGCCGCACGCGCTCGTCCAGGGGCGCGACGGTCCACGAGACCTGTCCGGGCAGCCCGCGGGTCTGGTGTTCGACGAAGCGGGAGACGTGCTCGGTGACGACCGAGTGGGGGGTGTTCGCCGCGCGCGCAAGGGGCAGGGCGAGCGTCGTCGAGACCAGCGCGAGCCCCCAGGCCTGCAGGAGGCAATCGACCGCGCGGCGGCGGATTCCGGACATGCGCTTCATGGGGGGCGGACGGGGAGTCTGGGGAGGGTCGGGGTTCATGCAGCGGCGTGTCCGACGGCCGCCGCCGGATGACGCGCAGCCACCCGCATGCCTGCACTGCACCTAAAGATCGGGGCGGATCCGGACGTTACAGCAGCGTAACCGATGAAGGGTCTGCCTTGAGCGCAATGCGACAGTCTGCCGCCACCTCCGACAGTCCGGATACCGCCGTGCGTCCGCCGGGCGCGGGCACGCGCAGCCCGGCCGAAATCGCGCGGGAGACCCTGCGGCGGCTGGCGGTGAGTCGGCTGCCGCCCACGCCCGAGAATTACCAGAGGGCCTATCTCGAGATCCTCGGTGATGCAGCCCCGGCCGACCCGCGCCGCGACCCCGATCCGCTGGATGCCGCGCTTGGGCAAATTCCCCCGGCCCCGGGCGCCCGCGGGGAGGCCGTGCTCGGGCGCCTGCGTCGCTCGGCCCGCTCCCGCGACTGGGACGCCTTCGCCGAGGAGATCGGCACCCTGGTGCAGGAGACCACCGCCGCCCGAGCCGAGACTGCCGACACGCCCTCGTGGGGGGAGGTGATCGCCGAACTCCTGCGCCAGTACGAGCTTCGCCACGCCGGGGTGTCCGCGGCGCAGAAGCGCGACGGCCTGCTGCGGGTGCTGGGCGGGTACGGGCGTTCGCCCGGCTTGCGTACCCGCCTCGACGCGCTGGTCCGCGGCTGGGCCAGCGCCCCGATGGCGCCCGCGGATGTCGAGGTCTGCGATCCCCCGGTCGACGAGGTCGCGGTCGCCGGCCATCCGGCCGCCCGCACCGATTCGCCGCGACCGTCCACGCGCACTGCGGCGCTCCTCGGGAGCGTCCTCGCCGAGGTCCTGCGCCGCGAGGTGGCTGCCCGGTTCGTCGGCGACGCGAACGCCGCGCGCGCGATCGAGACCATCGCCGGGGCCGCCGAGGCGGTGCGCGGCGAGGCCGACGTCGAGCGGGTCGCCTCCGCGCTGGCGGCGTTTCGCTCCGCGGATTTCGCGCCGCCCGCGGGGGACGCCGCGGTCAACGAGGATCTGATGAGCCTGCTGCGCCTGCTGATCGACAACCTCGGGGCGCTGGTCGACGACGACCAGTGGATCGGCGGGCAGGTGCAGGTGATGCGCCAGGTCGTCGCCCAGCCGCCGGGGCCGGCGATGCTCGCCGAGGCGCGGGATCGTTTCTCCCAGATCGTGCGCCGGCAGGCCGAACTGAAGGCGAGCCTGGCCGAGGCCAAGAGCACCCTGCGCGACATGATCGGGGTGTTCGTCGAGCGCATGGGCGAGATGTCCCAGAGCACGAGCGACTACCACGACCGCATCGGCGATCACGCGCGCCGCATCGATGCCTCGCAGGACCTGTCCTCCTTCCGCGGCGCGCTCGACGGGTTGATGGTCGACATGCGCCAGATGCAGGCCGATGCCCGGCGCGCCCGCGACGAGGTGGCGAGTGCCCGCGAGCAGGCCCAGGCCGCCGAGCAGCGCATCCGCTCGCTGGAGACCGAACTGGAGGGCGTGAGCGGCAAGCTGCGCGAGGACGCCCTCACCGGCAGCCTCAACCGGCGCGGCCTCGACGAGACGCTCGCACGCGAGGTGGCGCGCGCGGCGCGCTACGGCAACGCGCTCAGCGTCGGCGTGATCGACATCGACAACTTCAAGCGACTCAACGACACCTACGGACACCAGACCGGCGATCGGGCACTGATCCACCTCGTGCGGGTCGTGCAGTCGCTGCTGCGGCCGACCGACACGATCGGCCGGTTCGGCGGCGAAGAGTTCGTGATCGTGCTGCCCGAGACCCCGTCGGACGCGGGTCAGCTGGCGCTCGAGCGCCTGCAGCGGGAACTCACCCGCGAATTCTTCCTCGCGAACAACGAGCGCCTGCTGATCACCTTCAGCGGCGGGGTCGCGCAGTTGCGCGAGGGCGAGACGGAGCAGCAGCTGGTCGCGCGGGCCGACGAGGCGATGTACCGCGCCAAGCAGGCCGGCAAGAACCGCGTGCTCATTGCCGCCTGAGCGGCGGCGGGTGTTGCCGAAGGCGGCAATCGTTGCCGTCCGCCGGACCGGCAGGACTTCGGGAACGTGATTGCAAGTAACTGATCTGAATAGGTAATCGTTCGGCGCGCAGCGCTGGCACGGGAATCGCAATACACGGCCTGTCCCCACCGCAGACAGGGCTGTCCCGATGACCAGCGCGATCGACCGGCACTTCGACTACCGCCTCCAGGTGATGAACCTGCGCGCGGCACGTCAGCAGGTGCTCGCCACCAACATCGCCAACGCCGACACGCCGGGCTACCAGGCGCGCGACGTCGATTTCGCGTCCCAGTTGAAGCGCATCCAGTCCGGGGAGTCGCGCGGCGCGCTGGCGGCCACGCACTCGCGCCACCTGGCGGCGGGCGGCGGCCGTGGCCCGGCGGGACTCGAACTGCGCTACCGCGCCGCCGAACAGCCGTCCGTGGACGGCAACACCGTCGATCTCAACCGCGAGATGGCGCGCTTCAGCGAAAACGCCATCCGCTACCAGGCCGATCTCGCCTTCCTGCAGTCGCGCGTGAGCGGGCTGCGCCAGGCGATCAGCGGCCAGTAACGGGAGCGCATGACATGTCGATGGCAGCGGTATTCGAGATAGCCGGCTCGGCGATGACCGCCCAGTCGAAACGGCTCAACGTGGTGGCGAGCAATCTCGCCAACGCCGACAGCGCGGCCAGCTCGACCGGCGGGGCCTACCGCGCGCGCCAGGTGGTGTTCTCGGCCACGCCGGTCGGCCGCGACGCCTCGGCCGTGGGCGTGCAGGTCTCGCGCGTGATCGAGGACAGTCGCCCGCCGCGGCTGCAGTACGAGCCGGGACACCCGCTCGCCGATGCGCGTGGCTACGTGACGCTGCCCAACGTCGATGCGGTGGAGGAGATGGTGAACATGATCTCCGCCTCGCGTGCCTACCAGACCAATGCGGACGTGATGAACGCCGCCAAGACCCTGTCGCTGCGCACCATCGCGCTGCTGCAGTCCTGAGGAGAACGCGATGTCCAGCGTGTTGCCCGCCACCTCCAGCCCCAGCGTGGTGCCCCGCGCCGACGTGCCCGGCAGCCTGGCCGACGCGACGCCCGAGGCGAGCCAGGATCGCTTCCTGAAGCTGCTCGTCACGCAGATGCGCAACCAGGATCCGCTCAATCCGATGGACAACGCGCAGGTGACCACGCAGATCGCGCAGATCAGCACGGTCACCGGCATCGACAAGGTGAACAGTTCGATCGCCGGCCTCGCCGATGCGATGTCCGCCTCCAGCAGCCTGCAGAACGCCAGCCTGATCGGTCGCAGCGTGGTGGTTCCCGGCGAGCGCGTGCGCCTGGCCGAGGGCCCGGCGAAGCTCGGCGTGGAGCTCTCCTCCGCCGCCGATCGCGCCGCGCTGGTGATCTCCGATGCCGCCGGGGTGCCGGTGCGCACGCTCGACGCGGGCAAGTTGCCCGCAGGCGTCTCCACCTTCGAGTGGGATGGTCGCAATGACGCTGGTACCCGCCTGCCCGCCGGCGAATACCGCCTGCGCGTGGAGGCCACGCGCGGCAGCGAGCGGGTGACCGGCTCGTCGCTGGTGGTGGCGACCGTCGACAGCGTGAGCATCGCGGCCGGTCGTTCGCGACTCAACCTCGGTGCGCAGGGCAGCGCGGACGTCGCGCAGATCCGCCGCATCGATCCCTGATTCCTTCCGCATCCGTCCCCCGCCTGAGGCGCGCGACGGCTGCGCGACAGGCCAACCCCTTCCCCAGAGACAGGAGAACCCGATGAGCTTCCAGACCGGCCTGAGCGGACTGAACAGCGCCTCGCGCAACCTCGACGTGATCGGCAACAACGTGGCCAACGCAGGCGTGTCCGGATTCAAGAGTTCCCGGGTGCAGTTCGCCGACGTGTTCGCCGCCTCGCTCAACGGCGGCGGTACCGGTCCGGTCGGCATCGGCAGCAAGGTGTCGACCGTGACCCAGGATTTCACCCAGGGCACGATCTCGGTGACCAACAACCCGCTCGATCTCGCGATCTCGGGGTCCGGGTTCTTCCGCATGGAGCAGAACGGCCTGGTCACCTACAGCCGCAGCGGCGAGTTCCGGCTGGACAACGCCGGCTACATCGTCAACTCGCTCGGCTACAACCTGAGCGGGTACGCCGCCGATGCCACCGGCGCCGTGGTCCGCACGGCCCCGGCCCCGCTGCAGATCTCCAACGCCGACATCCCGCCCACGGCGACCACCGGGTTCGAGGCCGTGTTCAACCTCGACAGCCGCTCGACGGCGATCACCGCGCCCTTCAGCCCGTCCAACCCTGCGACCTACACCAGCACCACTGCAGGCACGGTGTACGACTCGCTGGGCAATCCGCACGAGATCCGGCTGTTCTTCGCACTCACCTCCACCCCGCGCACCTGGGCGGTGTACGGCACGGTGGACGGAGCGTCCACCCCGAACATCACCGGCCTGCCCGCGACGATCGCCTTCGGCACCAACGGACAGCTCAGCACCGCGATGCCGGTGACCGGCGTGTCGATCCCGGTGGCTGGCGGCGCGGCCAGCCCGCTCACGGTCTCCTTCGACTTCAGCGGCGCCACCTCCTTCGGTGCCGAATTCGGCGTGACCGAGCTCAACCAGGACGGCTTCACGTCCGGCCGCATCGCAGGCTTCACCTTCGGCAGCGATGGCCTGATCACCGGCCGCTACACCAACGGCCAGACCCGCACCATCGGCCAGGTCGCACTGACGAGCTTCATCAACCCGCAGGGCCTGCGCCAGCTCGGCGAGGGCCAGTACGCGGAGACCTCCGCCTCGGGCCTGGCGATCGTCGGGACGCCCGAGTCGGGGACCCTCGGCTCGCTGCAATCCGGGGCGCTGGAGCAGAGCAACGTCGATCTGACCGAAGCGCTGGTCGAACTCATCACGGCGCAGCGCAACTACCAGGCCAACGCGCAGACCATCAAGACGCTCGACTCGGTGCTGCAGACGCTGGTCAACCTGCGCTGAGCGGCGGCGAGGCAGACACGATCATGGCAACGAACCGGGAAGCGGGTGCCGACACCGTCCTGCCGGGGCCTGTGGGGGGCCACGCGCAGTCGTCGACCGCCATCGGCGGCGGCATCCGCCTCCCGGTCTTCGCCGGCGCGGTCCGGCAAGCGGAGGTCTTCTGATGGATCGCCTCGTCTACGTCGCGATGAACGGAGCGAAGCAGTCGGTGTCGCGCCAGGCCGCGACCGCCCACAACCTCGCCAATGCATCGACCGACGGCTTCCGTTCGCTGTACCACGTCGCGCGTGCGGTGCCGGTGCTCGGGCCCGGGACCGCGACCCGCACCTTCGCGGTCGATTCGACCGCGGGCAGCAACTTCGCCCCCGGCCCGATCGACCGCACCGACCGGGTGCTGGACGTCGCGGTCGAGGGTCGGGGATGGATCGCCGTCGAAGGCCCGGACGGGCGCGAGGCCTACACGCGCAGCGGTGCGCTGGAGATCAACGCGAACGGGCAGTTGCAGACCAAGGCGGGCCTCAACGTGATGGGCGAGGGTGGCCCGATCACGATTCCGCCGGATTCGCGCGTGACGATCGCCCGCGACGGAACGGTCTCCACCATCCCGACGGTGGGCGCACCGAACATCACCAACACGGTCGGCCGCATCAAGCTGGTCGACCCTGCCGAGGCGAGCCTGCAGCGCGGCGAGGACGGGCTGTTCCGGATGCGCGACGGGACCGTCGCCCCGGCCGACCCGAACGTCGCGGTGGCCTCCGGCGCGCTCGAGCGCAGCAACGTGAACGTGGTGGCGGCGATCACCGAGATCATCAACCACGGTCGCCAGTTCGAGCTTCAGGTCCGGATGCTGCAGAGCGCCGACCAGAACGCGCGCTCCGCCGCGCAGGTGCTGGCGATCAGCGCCTGACGCACCGCCCTATCCCCTCAATCGAGGTAAACGCACCATGATCCGATCGCTGTGGGTTGCCAAGACCGGCCTCGAGGCCCAGCAGATCAACGTCGACACGATCTCGAACAACCTCGCGAACGTGGCCACCAACGGCTTCAAGCGCCAGCGGCCGGTGTTCGAGGACCTGCTGTACCAGACCCTGCGCCAGCCCGGCGCCCAGTCGTCGCAGCAGACGCAGGTCCCGTCGGGCCTGCAGCTGGGCACGGGCGTGCGGCCGGTGGCCACGGCGCGGATCTTCACCAACGGCAACCTCCAGAACACCGGCAATCCGCTCGATCTCGCGATCTCGGGCTCCGGGTTCTTCCAGGTCACCCTGCCCGACGGGACGGTCGCCTACACCCGGGACGGGGCGTTGCAGCTCGACAACCAGGGGCAACTGGTCACCTCCAACGGCTACCCGCTGCAGCCGACGATCACGATCCCGCCCAACTCGCTCACGATCACCATCGGCTCGGACGGAACGGTGAGCGTGCTCTCCGCGGGCCAGCAGAACCCCACGCAGGTCGGCCAGATCCAGCTGGCCAACTTCATCAACCCGGCCGGCCTGCAGAGCCGCGGCGAGAACCTGTACCTCGAGACGGCCGCCTCCGGCACCGCGCAGGCGAACGTGCCGGGCACCAACGGCCTGGGCACGATCAACCAGAACTTCGTCGAGACGTCCAACGTCAACGTGACCGAGGAGCTGGTGAACCTGATCACCGCCCAGCGCGCCTTCGAGATCAATTCGCGCTCGATCACCGCCTCCGACCAGATGCTGCAGCGCCTGACCCAGCTCTGATCGACTCCCCGCCTACCGCCTGGATGACCGACATGAACCCCTGCCGACATGCCCTCCCGATGCTGGTCGCCGCGGCGCTGCTGCCCGGCTGCGCCAGCACCCCGCCGACCAGCGTCCACCAGCCGATGAGCGCCCGCGCCGAGGCGCAGCCGCGGCCGCTGCCGCTCGACGGCGCGATCTTCCAGGACGGCACCGCCCGGCTGCTGCTCTTCGCCGATCGGCGCGCTCGCTTCGTGGGCGACACGATCACCGTGACCATCGAGGAGCGCCTGCAGGCGAGCAACACCACCTCCAGCAGCGCCGAGCGCACCGGGTCGGTCGAGGCTTCGGTGCCCACCATCGCGCGCATGCCGGGCAAGAGCTTCCAGGGACTCGATATCGAGGCCAACTCCAGCGTGACGCATGCCGGAAAGGGGGGCGCGTCGACCAACAACATCCTGACCGGCAACATCGCGGTCACGGTGATCGAGGTCCTGCCCAACGGCAACCTGCTCGTCTCCGGCGAGAAACAGGTGTCGATCGGGCACAACACCGAGTTCGTGCGCTTCTCCGGCGTGGTCAACCCGACCAGCGTGACCGCCGCCAACACCGTCTCGTCGACCCGCGTGGCCGACGCGCGCATCGAGTTCCGGGGCTCCGGCTACGTGAGCGAAGCGCAGCGGATGGCCTGGCTGTCGCGCTTCTTCATGAACATCCTGCCGTTCTGAGGAGCCCTCCGTGTCCGCTCGCCCGATCCGCCTCTCGCCCTTCATGAACCCATCCCGCCCCGGGCGCGACGGCCATGGCCGCGACCCGCACCCGCGCGGTCCCGGCTTCACCCTGCTGTTCGTCGTGTTCTCCATGCTGGCCATGCTCGCGAGCGGCGCGTTCGCGCAGAGCCGCATCAAGGACCTGGCGACCCTGCAGGGCGTGCGCGGCAACCAGCTGGTCGGCTACGGCATCGTGGCCGGCCTCGACGGCAGCGGCGACCAGACCACCCAGACACCGTTCACGGTGCAGAGCATCGTGAGCATGCTGGGACAGCTCGGCGTGCAGCTGCCTCCCGGCACCAGCCTGCAGCTGCGCAACGTCGCGGCGGTGATGGTCACGGCGACGCTGCCGCCGTTCGCCAGGCCCGGCCAGGCGCTCGACGTGACCGTCTCGTCGATGGGCAACGCGCGCAACCTGCGCGGCGGCACGCTGCTCATGACGCCGCTGCGCGGTGCCGATGGCCAGATCTATGCGGTGGCCCAGGGCAACATCCTGCTCGGCGGGGCGGGCGCATCCTCCGGTGGGTCCAGCGTGCAGATCAACCAGCTCAACTCGGGACGCATCCCGTCGGGGGCGACCGTGGAGCGTACGCCCGCCACCCCGGTGGGGCAGGGCGAGTTCGTCAACCTCGAGTTGCGCGATGCCGACTTCACGACGGCCACCCGCATGGTGGACACGATCAACGCGGCCTTCGGCGAGGGCACCGCGCAGGCGATCGACGCGCGGCATGTCCGCGTGACCGCACCGGCGGAGTCGAACCAGCGGGTGGGCTTCCTCGCCCGCATGGAGAACCTGTCGGTCACGCGGGCCGAGGCCTCGCCGCGCGTGATCATCAACGCGCGTACCGGCTCGGTGGTGATGAACCAGCTGGTGACGGTGCTGCCGTGCGCGGTGGCGCACGGCAACCTGTCGGTGACGGTGAGCTCCGACCCCCAGGTCAGCCAGCCCGGGGCGTTCTCGGGCGGGCAGACCGTCGTCACCGACCGGCCGAACATCGAGGTGCGGGCCGATCGCGGCCAGCTCGTGCAGATCCCGGGCAGCGCCACGCTCAACGAGGTGGTGCGTGCGCTCAATGCGGTGGGCGCCAGCCCCCAGGACCTGCTGTCGATCCTGCAGGCGATGCGTGCGGCCGGGGCGCTGCAGGCCGAACTGGAGATCATCTGATGGGTCCGATATCCGGCGCCTCGTCGTCGCTCGATCCGGCCGCGCTGGGCGCGCTGCGCGGGAGCGCGCGCGCAGGCGACGAGCGCACGCTCGAGGCGACCGCGCGGCAGCTCGAATCGCTGTTCCTGAACCAGTTGCTCAAGGCGATGCGCTCGGCCTCGGACCTCGGCGGCGAGGACGGCGCCAATCCCTTCGAGAGCCGCGACACGCGCCTCTACACCTCGCTGCTCGACGAGCAGCTCGCCAATCGCCTCGCGACCCGGCCGGGGATAGGCCTGGCGGACATGGTGATCGCCCAGGTCCGGCGCAGCCGCGAGGCGGTGGCGCCGGGTGCGGAGACCGGTGCGGTCAAGAATCCGGCCGCGCAGCCGATATAACCCGAGAGCCCAGGAGTTCAGGACATCATGGCCGGCAGCATCCTCAACATCGGACTCACCGCGCTCAACGCCGCGCAGGCCGCGCTGGTGACGACCGGCCACAACATCAGCAACGCCGGCACCGAGGGCTTCCACCGCCAGCGCGTCGGGCTCACCACGCAGACGCCGCAGTTGAGCGGCGGCGGCTTCATGGGGCGCGGCGTCGCCGTGGCCGACGTCGCGCGCATCTACAGCCAGGTGCTCGATCGCCAGACGCAGGTCGCGCAGTCCCAGGCCTCGTACTACACGGCCTACCAGTTGCAGGTGAGCCGCGTGAACGACCTGGTGGCCGACCCCACCTCGGGTCTCACGCCGGCGCTCCAGGATTTCTTCCGCGCGGCGCAGGACCTCACGGCCAGCCCGTCGATCACCACCTCGCGCCAGGCCGTGCTGTCCCAGGCTGGAGCGCTGCTGTCGCGCTTCGGTGCGCTCGACCAGCGTTTCGGCGAGGTGCGCACCGGCGTGAACGCGGAGATCGCCGACACCGCGTCGGAGATCAACTCGATCGCCACCCGGATCGCCCAGCTCAACGGACGCATCGCGCAGCTGCGCACCGACAGCGTCTCGCAACCCAACGACCTGCTCGACCAGCGCGACCGCCTGATGATGGACCTGAACCGACTGGTGGGCGCGCAGGCGATCCGCCAGGACGACGGATCGTTCAACGTCACCATCGGCACCGGGCAGGCGCTGGTCATCGGCGAGCGGGTGAGCGCGCTGGCCACGGCCGCCAACTCCGAGGACCCGCGGCAGCTCGACATCGGCTACCGCACGGCGGGCGGCCTTGCACCGATCGACCCGGACATGCTCACCGGCGGCACGCTCGGAGCCCTGCTGACGTTCCGCAGCCAGACCCTCGACGGGGTGCAGAACGCATTCGGTCGGGTCGCCCTCGCACTGGGCACGGCGTTCAACGCGCAGCATCGCCTCGGGCAGGACCTCAACGGGGTGGCCGGCGGGGACTTCTTCAGGGTGCCTTCGCCGGTCGTCACGCCGGGCACGGGCGTCACGGCCGCCGTCGCGGCGACCGTGGTCGATACCGGGGCGATCACCACCAGCGATTATCGGGTGGCCTGGGACGGCAGCCAGTACCGGGTGACGCGGCTGTCCGACGAGACGGTCAGCGGTCCGTTCGCCACGCTTCCGCAGACGGTCGACGGGCTTTCGATCGCACTCTCCGCCGGGACGCCCGCGGCCGGCGATACCTGGCTGGTGCAGCCGACCCGCTACGCGGCGCGCGACCTGCGACTGGCGATCACCGACACCTCGCGCGTGGCGGCGGCCGCACCGGTCGCCGCCTCGGCGGCCATCGGCAACACCGGGACGATCGCGATCGCCCCGCCTTCGGTCGATGCGGCGACCCAGCCGCCGGTCAACCCGGCGTTGCGCAACACCGTCACGCTCACCTTCGATGCCGGGGGAACCACCTTCGACGTGGTGGACGTCACCGCGGGCACCACGCTTGCGAGCAACGTCGCCTACACCAGCGGCATGTCCGTGAACTACAACGGCTGGACCACCACGCTCACCGGCGCGGCTCGCGGCGGCGACCAGCTGCAGGTCCAGGCGAACACCGGCGGGCGCAACGACAGCCGCAACGCACTGCTGCTGGCGGGGCTGCAGACCGCGACGGTGCTCGATGCCGGCAGCAGCACGCTGCAGACGGCCTACAGCTCGATGGTGGGCGACATCGGCAGCACGGCGCGCGAGATCGAGGTCACCCGCCTCGCACAGGAGTCCATCCTCGCCGAGACCCAGCGGACCCAGCAGTCGCTCTCGGGGGTCAACCTGGACGAGGAGGCCGCCAACCTCATCCGCTACCAGCAGGCCTACCAGGCCGCCAGCAAGGTGATTTCCACCGCCTCGCGCCTGTTCGAATCGATCCTCGCGATCAGCTGAACGCCCGATCGGCCCCGGCCGCCGCGGGGCGACCCGTGCGAACACCCCCCGGCGCGCGTCGCCCCCCCCAGCCCCACCGTCGTCCCCCGATCCCGCGCTCCGGCCTCCTGCCCGGGACGCCTCCCGACCGACCGAGGACCTGCCTGCCATGTCGATCCGCGTGAGCACCACCAACCTGTTCGACCAGGGGCTGTCCGCGATCTCCGAACGCCAGCGCGGCATGCTCGACCTGCAGCAGCAGGTCTCGACCGGCCGGCGCGTGGCGAGACCCTCGGACGATCCGATTGCCGCCGGGCGCATCCTCGATGTCACCCAGTCGCAGGCGGTGAGCGAACAGTTCGTGCGCAACGCCGACGCCGCGCAGTCGGCGCTGTCGCTGACCGAGCAGAACCTGTCGAGCGTGGTGGGGCTGCTCCAGGACGTCCGTACCGCGGTGGTGGCCGCCGGCAACCCGGCGCTGGGCGATGCGGGGCGTGCGACCCTCGCCGGAGAGCTGCGCGGGCGCTACCAGGACCTGCTCGGCCTGGCCAACGCGACCGACGGCCAGGGCAACTACCTGTACTCGGGCTATCGCGGGGGTATCCGCCCGTTCAGCGAGACGGCGCCGGGGCAGGTCCAGTACGCCGGCGACCAGGGCCAGCGCATCATCCAGCTCTCGCCCTCGCGATTCATCGAGGTGAGCGAGTCGGGTACCGACGTATTCCAGCGCGTGCGAACCGGCAACGGCGCGTTCGTGGTCCAGGCCGATCCGGCCAACGGAGGATCGGCCCGCGTCGGCCCCGGCACCGTCACCGATCCGGCTGCATGGGACGCCGCGGCGAACCCCGGACGGTTCACGCTGCGCTTCGACGTGGACTCGGGCGTCGTGCCCGCGGTGACCACCTACGACATCGTCGATGCCGTGAGCGGCAATTCGTTGCTGACCGGCGCCGCGGCGTCGGCCACCGGGCCCTACGGGCGGACCTACGTGCCGGGTGCCTCCATCGCGCTGCGCAGTCAGGGCGCGGAACCCGCCTTCGACTTCGGGGCCAACGTGATGGTGGAGGGAGCGCCCGCCGACGGCGACGCGGTCTCGGTCACGCGCAGCGGCAGCCAGGACATCTTCGCCACGATCAACGAGGCCATCGAGGCACTGGAGACCCCGGTCACCGGTGTCCAGTCGAGCACCCGGCTGGCCAACGCGATCACGCTGGCGATCTCGAACCTCGACAACGGGATTGGCCGGGTACTGGACGTGCAGACCTCGCTCGGCAGTCGCCAGCGCGAGGTGGAGTCGACGCGATCGACCAGCGCGGACCTCGCCGACCAGTACACGGCGGAGGTCTCGCGCCTGCGCGATGTCGATTTCGCGAAGGCGATCAGCGACCTCACCCTCCAGCAGACCCTGCTGCAGGCGGCCCAGCAGTCGTTCCTGCGGGTGCAGAACCTCTCGCTGTTCGAACTGCTGTAACGATCGAGGCGTGCCGATCGCCATCGTGCCGCATGACCACCTGCGCGGCCCGGGGGGCGCCCGTGCGGTCGGTGCCGCTGCCGCCGCCGTGTGCGCCGCCGAGCGGCGGGTGGGCTACCAGGTGTGACCGGCTGCGAGCGAGCGCAACGATGGCATGCCGTCGGGCCGATCGGCGTCGAACCAGTCCTCGATCAGCCGGAACGATACCGACAGCGGACGCGGCAGCAGGAAGCTGCCGTCGGCCAGCCCCGCGGCGATCACCTCGCGGGTGAACCAGCGGGCGTCGTCGAGTTCGTTGCGATCGACGACGATGTCGTCGCTGGCGGCCGTGGCATGGAAGCCCAGCATGATCGAGCTGGGAAATGGCCACGGTTGCGAGGAGTGGTAGTGCACGGCGTCGCAGATCACGCCCGTCTCTTCCTTGACCTCGCGCGCGACCGCTTCCTCGAGCGTCTCGCCCGGCTCGACGAATCCGGCCACGGTCGAGAACCGGCCCGCAGGCCAGTCGGGCTTGCGCCCCAGCAGCAGGCGTTCGCCGCGCGAGACGGCGACGATGATGGCCGGGTCGGTGCGCGGGTAGACCGAGCGGCCGCAGGCCTCGCGCGTGCACACGCGCGAGTGTCCCGCCTCGACCACCCGGGTCGGGGCCCCGCAACTTCCGCAGTGCCGGTGGGTCTGGTGCCAGTGCATCATGGCGCGCGCGTGCGCGAGCAGCGCGGTCTCGCGCGCGGCGAGCAGGGGTGCGGTGTCGCGAAGATCGAGGAACTCGCCCAGCGACGACAGTCGTGCGTGCAGCGCGTCGTCGCGCGGGCTGACCGCCGCGGCGAAGTAGGCCACGCCTTCGTCCTCGCCCAGCAGGACGAGCGCGTCGGTGCCTTCGATCAGGTCGGCTGCCTCGCCGGGCGCGAACATGACCGCGTGGGCGAGGTCGCCGGCCTGCACGAGATTGCGGCTGCGCCACACCGGCAGCACGCGGGTCCGCTCGTCGGCGAGGCGGCTCTCGATCCATCCGGCATCGGTCCGCAGGTGGGTGACCCGATCGATGACGTAGCTGCACAAGCCATTCAGCCGGGAACGCGAACGATGGTCGGCTTCGCGCGGATCGTAGGGCAAGGGTTCCATCGGCATAGGATACCCGCAAGCGGGCGCGGGCAGTCGCCATGCGCCTGCGGTCGCGGCACGCGCCCGCGGCGGGGCGCTGCCGTCAGGGGCGGATGCCGGCGGCGCGGATCAGCTTGCGGTGCTGTTCGACCTCTGCCCGGATGAACGCGGCGAACTGCTCGGGCGTGCTGGCGACCAGTTGCGAGCCTTCGGTCTCGAGCACTTCGCGGAATTCGGGGGTGCTGGCCGCGCGGACGGTTGCCGCGTGCAGCCGGGCCACGATCTCCGCCGGCACGCCGGCGGGAACCAGGATGCCGTTCCAGCCGCCGTACTCGAACCCGGGTACGCCGGATTCGGCCACGGTCGGCAGGTCGGGGAGCGAGGGAAGCCTCTGGGCGCTGGTCACCGCCAGCAGGCGAAGCTTGCCGGCCCGGGCCATCGGTGCGGTGCTCACGACCGGCGAGATCGTGAAGTGGGATTCGCCGCCGACGACGCCCGCCACCGATTGCCCGCCGCCCTTGTAGGGCACGTGCACCCACTTCACGCCGGTCATGGCCATGAACAGTTCGCCGGTCAGGTGGCTGGTGGAGCCGTTGCCTGCCGAGGCCATCATCAATTCGCCGGGTCGCTTGCGGGAGAGCTCGATCAGTTCGCGCACGCTGCGCACCGGCAGCGACGGGTGGACGGCGACGGCATTGTAGAAGCGCGAGACCAGGCTGACCGGGGTGAAGTCGCGCACCGGGTCGTAGGACACCTTGGGATAGATGGCCGGGCTGATGGCCATCGACACCGACCCTCCCACGTAGAGCGTGTAGCCGTCGGCGGGTGCGCGCGCGGCGATTTCGGTCCCGATCACGGTGCCGGCACCGCCGCGGTTGTCGATGACCACCGGCTGGCCCAGCGCCTCGTGGAGACGCACCGAAAACGCGCGCGACCAGAGGTCGGTGCCGCTGCCCGCAGCCCACGGAACGACCAGGCGAACAGGCTTCGCGGGCCAGGCCGGCTGGGCGAGCAGCGGCGTGGCCAGCAGGGACAGCAGAACGAGGACGCCGCCCCCGATCCCCGCGCGTCGGGGTGCGAGCGCGGCGGCGGGCGGGATGCGCGGGAGAGGGGGAGGGCTCATCGGCGGTTCCTCGATCGTGGTCGGCGCGGGGCCGTGCGGCGGTCGGTCGCCCGCCTGCGACCCGGCCGGCGCGCGACTGAGTGGGCGCTGGCGAAGGTCGACGGCCCGCTCAGGCCGCGCGATCGCGCACGCGGCTGGCGACCCTGTCGAGCAGCCCGACGCCGGCGAGGTCGGCCTGCATCGCCGCGGTCTCCGCGGCCGTCAACGGCAGCAATGGTGGACGCACCGGCCCGCCCACCATGCCGATCATGTCGCACCACGCCTTGATCTGCGCGATCGGAATCAGGTGGTGCTGCAGCCAGGGTTCGCGGATCCAGCGCTCGTGCACCTCGCGCAGCGGGGCGATGCCATCGCGCAGCGCCCCGGCCGCCGCGAAGTCGCCCGCGTACGCCAGCTCCGAGTACTCGCGCATCGGCGTGTAGCCGGGCACCTGCATCAGGAAGGGGGCTGCCGAGGACATGTGCACGCGCATGCCATGGTCGCGGATCAGCGTCAGGTACTCGGTCTCGGACGGGTGGCTGAGCACGATCGAATCGCCGATGCGCGCGCGTACCTGCGCGTAATGGGCGATCGGCCGGGAGCACTTGAGTCCGCAGACATTCTCCAGCTCGGCGATGCGCGCGGTGAGGTCGACCGAGAACTCGACTTCCGAGAACGGCGTGTCGAACATCCACAACCCGATGCGGGTGCGGGCGCTGACGTGCTCGAACCAGCGGAAGAGCGCCTCCTCGCCTGCGGGCGGGTAGTAGGGGTTGATCACGATGGCGAAGTCCGCGCCCGCCGCCTCCGCGTGGTTGGTGAGCGCCACGGTCTCGTCGGCGCTGTGGTGGCCGGTGTGAGGGATGGTCAGGCAGTGCCCGCGCGCCTCCTCGACCACGATCTCCACCACGCGCATCCGCTCGGCGGTGGTCAGTGCCCAGAACTCGCCCATGGTGCCGGTGCAGAACACCCCGTCGATCCGCAGGTGCTCGATCAGCCAGCGCATGTTGTGCCGCAGGCCCGCCTCGTCGATGCGGTTGTCCGCGGTGAATGGCGTGGTGATCGCCGCCCACGTGCCGCGGAAACGCTCGCGTGCCGCGGCCTTGGCCTCGGACCGGGTGTAGTCCATCGCTTCTCCCTCCTCCGGGTCGGCCGGGTCTCGCGCCGGCGCTCGCGCGCAGTGTACGGTCCGCGCCCGCGTCGCGCCAGCCGCCCTCAGCGCCGCAGCCGGCCGCGCCGCCAGTCGCGGAGGATCTCCCGCGCCGCGTTGTGGCCGGGCACTCCGGTGACGCCGCCACCCGGATGCGCCCCGGATCCGCACAGGTACAGCCCGCGCACCGGCATCCGGTAGTCGGCATGGCCGAGCAGCGGGCGCGCGCCGTAGAGCTGGTCGGGCGTCAGCGTGCCATGGAAGATGTCGCCGCCGATCAGGCCGAATTCGCGCTCGAGATCGAGGGGGGTGCGCAGCTGCCAGCCGATCACCGATTCGGTGAAGCCGGGCGCCGCGCGCTCCACCACCGCGAAGATCCGCCGCACCGTCTCGTCGCGTGCGCCGTCCCAGCCCCCTGGGACGAGGTGGTCGGGCAGATCGGGTGCGAACTGCTGGCAGAACAGGCTCGCCACGTGCAGCCCCGGCGGCGCGAGCGAGTCGTCGACCGTGCTCGGGATCAGCATCTCGACGATCGGCTCGCGGGCGAGGCCCTCGCGCCGTGCGTCCATCCAGGCGCGTTCCATGTAGCCGAGCGAGGGCGCGAGGATGATCCCCGACCGGTGGTGCGGGCCTTCCCCGGGCAGGCAGGTGAAGCGCGGCAACGCGCGCAGCGCGAGGTTCATGCGGACCGTGCCCGAACCGTTGCGGTGGCCTTCGACGCGCTCGCGCAGTTCGGCATCCAGCGTGCCCGCCGGCAGCAGGTCGCGCAGCAGCCGCTTCGGATGCACGTTCGACACCACGCAGGCCGCGGCGATCTCGGTGCTGTCGCGCAGCACCACTCCGCTGGCGCGGCCGCGCAGCACGCGCACCTCGGCGACCGGGGAGTCCACCGACAGCTGCACGCCCCGTGCGCGGGCCTCCCTCGCCATGGCCTGGGTGATGGATCCCATGCCACCGACGGCGTGGCCCCAGGCTCCGCGCCGCCCGTTCACCTCCCCGAAGCAGTGGTGCAGCAGCACGTAGCCGCTACCCGGGGCATAGGGACTCGCGTAGTGGCCGACCACCGCATCGAAGCCCAGCGCCGCCTTGAGCGCGTCGGATTCGAACCAGCCGTCGAGCAGGTCGCCGGCGCTTCGGGTGGCGATGGCGAGCAGGTCGCGCCGCTGCGGCATCGACAGTCGGTGCAGCCGACGGCCGGTGGCGAGTGCGCGCAGCCAGTCTCCGGGGCCGCCGCCCACGTTGGGCGGCGTCTGCAGCACGAGGTCGCGCAGCACGTCGGCCACCTGCTCGAGTCGCTCGTAGTAGCGGGGCAGGCGCTCGGCATCGGCCGCCGAGAACTTCGCGACCTCCGCCTGGGTTGCCGCCAGGCCGCCGCCCATGCTCAGGCTGCGACGCTCGTCGAGCGGGAGGAAGTTGGCGAGCGGCCGCTCCAGCACGCGCAGGCCGTGCTTCGCGAGGTCGAGGTCGCGGATGACCTTCGGATTGAGGAGGCTCACCGTGTAGGAGAGCGCCGAGTTGCGGAAACCGGGGTGGAACTCTTCGGTGACCGCGGCGCCGCCGAGCACCGGACGGGCCTCCAGCACGCGCACGCGCAAGCCCGCGGCCGCGAGGTAGCAGGCACAGGTCAGCCCGTTGTGACCTCCGCCGATGACCAGCGCGTCGACCGTCTCCATGCTCTCCCCTCGTGCTTGCCCCTGCAATACCACCTGATCGTATCGCCGCCTCGGGCAGGCGTCTCGCACCGTCGGCTGCGACAGGCCTGCGCCGGCGTCTCCGGGCAGCACGCAGGGCGGCGCACTGCGCTGCGCGCGCGGCGGGCGCCGCCGCAGTCCCCGCGGCGGCAGCGCCAGCGGCACGGGGCCGCGGCGACTAGACCTCGTCGTCGGCGCGCAGGTCCGCGACCTCGCCAGTCGGCGTGTACAGGTTCAGCACGGCATCGAGCGGCGCATGGTCCAGCGCGTGCGTGGCGCGCTCGCGCACCTTCGGCTTGGCTCGCCAGGCGACGCTCACGCCCGCGAGCGCCATCATGTCCAGGTCGTTGGCGCCGTCGCCCACCGCCAGCACGGCCGAGGGCTCCAGCCCGCGGGCCTCGATACGGCTGCGCAGTGCGGCGGCCTTCGCGCGCGCATCGACGACCTCGCCGACCACCTCGCCGGTGAGATGTCCATCGACCACGCCCAGCACGTTCGAGCGCGTGTGGTCGATGCGCAGGCGATCGCGCAGGCGATCGGTGAAGAAGGTGAACCCCCCGGAGACGAGCAGCGTCTCGACGCCCATCCGGCGCAACCGCGCGAGCAGCGTCTCCGCGCCCGGGGACAGCCGAACGCGCTCGCGCCAGACCGACTCGAGGGCCGAGACGGGCAGTCCGGCGAGCAGCGCGACCCGCCGTCGCAGGCTCGCCGGGTAGTCCAGTTCGCCGCGCATCGCGGCCTCGGTGATGGCCGACACCTCGGCACGCCGCCCGGCGAAGTCGGCGAGCTCGTCGATGCACTCGATGGTGATCAGCGTCGAGTCCATGTCGAAGGCGGCGAGCCGCAGCGCACCGAGATGGCGCGTCGCGGGAACCCATGCGCAATCGATCCGGGCCTGCTGGCAGCGGGCCGCGAGTTCCGGATGCGGCCGCGCCCCGCGCAGCCGGAAGCCGCTGCCACCCAGCCCTTCGATCGCGCGGGCATCCGTGAGCTGGGCCAGTTCCTTGAGCGTGCGGGTATGGATCTCCGGCCCCTGCACCACCAGCGCCGGGTCATCCGGGATTTCGGGCGGGTGGCTGGCAGGC
>CAIKXV010000060.1 GCA_903831455.1 uncultured Pseudomonadota bacterium
CGTCGGTGAATTCCTGGCGTCCCGCGCGAGCACGAAGGATGATCATCGTGAGCAGGCCGGCCATCGAGAACTTGGCCTGCAGATGCGTGCGCGCGATCGCGAAGCGGATCGGGTTGAGCACGTTGCTGCCGGCGTGCACGTCGATGCGTTCGATCTGCTCGGGCGTGATCGAGTGCTCGCGCATGAGCTCCAGCATGCCGTCCATGGTCTGGTGGGTCAGGATGCCGGACGGGTAGGGCTTGACCGACACGCCGGGCGATACGATCGACCATTGCGACGCCCTGGCTCCGCCGAAGCCCTGGGCCGTCTTCTCCGTGAAGACGCCGTTGCCGTAGACCCGGAAGTAGCCCCACTGGCCGTCCAGTCCGTCGAGGTCCGCGGTGAATCCGCGGCGTGCGAGCAGCGCCGCGGTGACGCCGTTCTCGGCCGCACGCGCCACCTGCAGCGGCTTGCTCATGGTCCCGAAGTTGACGCGGCAGCCCGCCGCCATGCTCGCGCACATCGACAACGCCATGCGCAGTTGCGCCCCGCGCAGCCCGAGCAGTTTCGCGGCCGCCGCCGCCGCACCGAAGATGCCGGCCACCCCGCTGGAATGGAAAGAGCGCTCCCGGTAGACGAAGGGCAGCATCCACTCCGAGATCTTGCACTCCACCTCGAAGCCGGCCATGAAGGCGGTGAAGAAGTCCGCGCCGCTGACCGACTGCCCCTCGGCCGCGAGACGCTGCGACACGGCGAGCGCTGCGGCCAGCGGCGGCACGGTCGGATGCGTGAGCAGGCCGTACTGGTGGCGCGGGTCGTTGGAGACCTGGGTGTCGTCCCAGTCGTGGGCGTGTCCTGCGCCGCCCAGCACGCGTGCGGCGATGGCGGCTGGCACTCGCGTGCGACCCCGTCCGAAGAGCAGGGCATCGCGCCGGCCGCCTTGCTCCTCGGCCTCGTCGGCGAGCAGCTTCCAGGTGTCCTCGGCCAGGCCGGCCACCATCACCGCGAGGCCGTCGAGCACGCAACGCCGCCCGATGCGCACCGCCTCGCGGGGAATGTCGGCCACGGTCAGCGATTCGATGAAGTCGGCGGCTGCGGCGGTGGTGCCGACGGGGTAGGGTGTGCTCATGCGGGACTCCTGGGGTTCCGGGACGTGTGGCGATATCCCCGGGCGGTCTGGCCCGGGATCAGCAGGGAAAAGGTGGAGGGGCAGGGGAAGAGGCGCGCCATCCGGGACCGGACGAGCGGCGGTCTGCCCGCGCCTGGCGCGCGCGCGGGTCGGTCGCGACGGCGACGCACGCGCCGCCGGATCGCTCGTGTCCTGCCGGTGGCCGGGCCACGGGGCAGGGCGCCCTCGTGGCCGTGGCCCCGACGGACCCTGCGGGCGTGTCCCTGGCGGGGCTCACCGACCCACCGCAGCCGACGCGTACCGTGGCAGGCGCTCAGGCACGCAGCAGCGGGCGCAGTTCGCGCAGGTCGGCCACGCGTTCGATCGACCAGACGGCATCGATCAGCGCGCGGGCGCGGCGCGACCCCAGTACCGGTCCGAGCAGGTCCATGCACTTGGTCTCCACCTCGCCCCGGTTCATCGGGTTCTGCCATGTCCCCTTCACCACCTCGGTGTGGTGGCGCAGCTCCCGGTTGCCGGAGAGCTTCAGGGTCACGATCGCCTGGCGGCCTCCGGCGGCCGTGAGTTCGGTCGAGGGACGCAACTCGATCCGGCGGCGCAGTGCCCGCACCTTCGCATCGCGCATGCGCGCGACGTCGTGCGTGGAGGCGAAGGTCACCGTACCGTCGATCAGCATCAGCGCCACCAGGTGCTGAAGGCAGATGTCGGGCATGTCGCGGTTGTCCACCACCGCGGCCTCGTGGTCCTGGATCTCCACGACCACGCGTTCGACCTCGCTCGCGCGGATCGGCTGGCGGGCGAGCAGGGCTTCCGTCGAGTCGAGCGCCGCCTGGATGGGAGAACCCACCGACCACTTCTTGATGTTGGACTGCATCACCTCGTAGCGGCTGCCCAGCGCCTCGACGAAGAGTTCCGGGCGCACGTGCGGCGAGGAGTAGGCGACGAAGAAGTTCCGCTCGCCGGCGAACACGTCCTGCACGCCGGTGAAGCCGTGGGCGACCATGGCCGCGCAGGCCGTCCCCTGGCTGGCGGGCATGCCGCCGAAATCGAACGCCTTCTCGACGTGGTCGGGATCGCGCATCCAGGTGGAGATTCCCGAGGCGAGCTGCGCGGCGTAGGCCAGCGCGGAGCGCACGCGGGGCGCATCGAGGCCCGCCATCGCGCAGGCTGCGGCGGTTGCGCCGAAGTGCGCGCCGAAGCTGTGCGTCGAGTGCCCGGCAAGATGAAAATGCATCGCGCCCAGGGCGAAGTTCGCCCGGGCGCCGATGTCGTAGCCCAGCGCCACCGCGCGCAGCAGCGCGCGTCCACCGCGGCCTTCGCGCTCCCCCATGGCCAGCGCCGCCGGCACGACCGCGCAGCCGGGGTGATGGAAGGACGCCTGGTGCGAGTCGTCGGTCTCGTCGGCGTGCGCGAGCATGCCGCCGGCCAGCGCCGCGTTGACCGCAGTGGTCAGCAGCCGCGTGCCCGGTACGCAGGCCTCCTTGGCTCCACCCTGGCTGCGCACGTAGTCCACGGCCATGCGGCCGGGTGCCAGTCGCGAGCCCGAGATCATCGCGGCGAGCGTGTCGAGCAGGTGGTGGCGCGTCTTCTCCGCCACGTCCGTCGGGAGCGGACGGCGGGTCGCGCGGGCGATGTAGTCCGAAAGGGCCTCGGTGAGAGGGCTCACCGGGAGGGCTGCCGCGCGCGTGCGCGGGGACGGGGTCTTCGCGGTCATCGGGATCTCCTGCCGGTGCGCGCGCGAGCTTACTCCGCCTTGGCACCGGCTGCCTTGACGACCTTGCCCCAGCGCTCGATCTCGGAGGCGACGAACCGGGCGAAGGCCTCGGGTACGTCGCCCGCCGGCGTGGCTCCGAGGGACTGGAGCCGCTCGGACAGATCCGGGGAGGCGAGCAGTTCGCGGGTGGCGCTGCTCAGGCGGTCCACATGCGGGCGCGGCGTTGCACGCGGTGCGAGGATGCCGGTCCACAGCGTGAGTTCGAAGCCGGGCAGTCCGGCCTCGGCGATGGTCGGCAGGTCGGGCAGTACCTTCGAGCGCCGGCCCGAGGTCAGCGCGATCGGACGCAGCCGACCGGCACGGATGTGCGGCAGCGCGGTGGGCATCGGCTCGAAGTCGAGTTCGATCAGGCCGCTGATCGTATCGGCGAGCACCTGGCCCGCTGCCTTGTAGGGCACGTGGACGAGATCGACTTTCGCGAGGGTGGCGAAGAGCTGCCCCGCGAGGTGCTGCGAAGATCCCACGCCGACCGAGCCGTACTTGATCCTGCCCGGCTGCGAGCGAGCGAGCGCGACGAGATCCTGCACGCTGCGTACCGGCGAGCCCGGCGCGACCAGCAGAACGCTCTCCACCGTGGCCATGCTGCTCACCGGGGCGAAGTCGCGCACGGGGTCGTAGGGCAGATCGCGATAGAGGTGCGGGCTGACCGCGATCGTCGAGGACGAACTGAACAGCAGCGTGTAGCCGTCGGGCACCGCACGCGCAACGATGGCCGTGCCGATCGTGCCGCCGGCGCCCGGCCGGTTGTCGATCACGAACGTCTGGCGCAACCGCTCGGAGAGCCCCTGCGCGACGATGCGCGAGATCGTGTCGTTGAGTCCGCCGGCCGCGAAGGGCACGACGGCCCTCACGGGACGTACCGGCCACGGATCCGCCGCTGCGGCGGCCAGCGCGGGGATCGATGCGACCAGCAGCGCGGCCAGGCGCAGGCCGAGGCGGGCCCGGGGAGCGCGGCGGCCGCGGTCCCGGCCGACCGTGCGCGGC
>CAIKXV010000061.1 GCA_903831455.1 uncultured Pseudomonadota bacterium
ACGATGCTGGCGTGCGCAGCCGACGAACGGGACCGCCCGCCTGTGTGGGCCCCTCGAGGCATTCCTCTGGTCGGCCACGACTCACGCCAGCGTCGCCAGCGCCTCCGACTTCTCCAGCCAGCCCGCCTCGGCGGCCTCGAGTTCCGCGCACACCTGCGCGTGGCGGGCGCTGTGGCGGTCGAGGTCGGCGCGCCGCGCCGGGGCGTAGAGCGCGGTATCGGCCAGCGTTGCGTCGAGCGCGGCCTTTTCCGCACCGAGGGTCTCGATCGCCTTCTCCAGCTTCGCGATCTCGCGCTCCAGCCGCACCGACTCGCGGTTCGAGGTCCGGCGCGGGGCGGCGGGTGCAGGCGCCGTCGCGCCGGCCATGCGCGCCACCGGTGTCGGGGCGGGCGGTACAGGCCGCTCGACGCCGACGGCCCGGGCAGCGGCGTCACTCGTTGCCGGGGGGGCCGTGCCGTGTGTGCCCGTCGCGAATGTCCCGTCCGGCCCGGCGTCCGCGGCAGGCCTCGGCGCGGCCGCCCTTGCCGCCGCCGCGCGGGTGGCGGCCTGCGCAGCGCGCGCGCGGTCGGCCAGCCAGCTGCGGTACTCGTCGAGGTCGCCGTCCCAGGGGCGCATCTGGCCGTCGGCCACCAGCACCAGTTCGTCGACGGTCGAGCGCAGCAGGTGGCGGTCGTGCGACACCAGCACCAGCGTGCCCTCGAAACCGGCCAGCGCCAGGCTGAGCGCCTCGCGCATCTGCAGGTCGAGGTGGTTGGTGGGCTCGTCCAGCACCAGCAGGTTGGGGCGCTGGAAGACGATGAGGGCCAGCGCGAGCCGCGCCTTCTCCCCGCCGGAGAAGGGCGCGATCGGCGACACCGCCATGTCGCCGGAGAAATCGAAGCGGCCGAGGAAGGCGCGCAGTTCGCTTTCGCGGGTGGGAGCGCCGATCGAGCGCGCCAGACGGGTCAGCGCCTCCAGCGGCGTGTCGCCGCCGCGCAGTCGCTCGATTTCGTGCTGCGCGAAGTAGCCCACCGCCAGCCCGCGTCCGGGCACCGTCTCGCCGGACAGCGCGGGCAGGTCGCCGGCCAGCGTCCGCACCAGCGTGGTCTTGCCCTGGCCGTTGGCGCCCAGCACGCCCACGCGCTGGCCGGGCCGCAACGTGAGCGACACCCCGTGCACCACCACCCGCGCGGTCGTGCCGTCCTCGTGGCGATAGCCGCAGTCGACCTCCTCCAGCCGCAGCATCGGGTCGGGACTCGCCGCGGGTTCCAGGAAGCCGAACTCGGGGTTACCGTCCACCTCCACCGGCGCGACGCGGGTCATGCGCTCGAGCGCCTTGACCCGGCTCTGCGCCTGGCGCGCCTTGGAGGCCTTGGCCTTGAAGCGGGCGATGAACGATTCGAGGTGCGCGACGCGCTGCTGCTGGCGTGCCCACGCCGCCTGCTGCACGGCGATCTGGATCGTGCGCTCGCGCTCGAAGGTGGAGTAGTTGCCGCCGTAGCGGCGCAGTGCCCCGCGCTCGATGTGCAGCGTGGTGCGCGCGACCGCGTCGAGGAAGTCGCGGTCGTGCGAGATGACCAGCAGCGTGCCCGGATAGCGCGCGAGCCAGTCCTCCAGCCAGATCACCGCGTCGAGGTCGAGGTGGTTGGTGGGCTCGTCGAGCAGCAGCAGGTCCGAGGGCTGCATCAGCACCTGCGCGAGTGCGAGGCGCATGCGCCAGCCGCCGGAGAAGGACGACACCGGCTGCTCCAGCTCGCCGGTGCGAAAGCCCAGGCCCAGCAGCAGCGACTCCGCGCGCGAGCGCGCGGTGTAGGCATCGTGATCGGCCAACCGTGCGTGCAACTCTCCCGCGGCATGGCCGTCGTGGCGATCCTCGGCTTCGGCGAGCGCGGCCTCCAGCGCGCGCAGTTCGCGGTCGCCGTCGATCACGAACTCGACCGCGGGGCGGTCGCCGTGGGGGGCGTGCTGCGCCACATGGGCAATACGCCAGGTCGGCGGCATCGCGAGTTCGCCCGAATCGGCATGCAGCTCGCCGCGCAGCAGCGCGAACAGCGAGGACTTGCCGCTGCCGTTGGCGCCGACCAGGCCCACGTGTTCGCCGGGGGCGATCTGCAGGCTGGCGCGCTCGACCAGCAGCTTCGCGCCGCGTCGCAGGGAGAGTTGCTCGAATCGGATCATGGTCCGATTATCGCGTGCCCGTCGACCGCGTGCGGCCGCGGGACGGGTTGAAGCGGCCGCGGGGTCGACGAGTCCTGCGGCCGAACCCCGGACACGAGCCCCGTGCACGAACCGGGCGCATGAATCAGGTGCATGAATCAGGTGCGCGAATCGGGCCTGCGGGTCAGGTACACGAGTCAGGTGTACGAAATCGGCGTACGGACTCCGCGCGTGAGTGCCGTACCCGGACGGCGCCGGTCAACCCGATCGCCGGCGAATCCGGGGCGCACCGTGCGCGCGAGCGGGCCCGGTGGTCGGACATTCGGGCGGGTGCCCACCGTCCCGGCGCAATGCGGCGCTGACGTGGCGCCGGTCGGCCTTCCGTCGCGCGGACGCGTAAGATCGCGGCGCGCGGGGCGCGAGCGCGCATCGTGCGTGTCCCCCGCCGTGACGGCATCGTCGTGTCGAGGTGCCGCAACCCACCGACAGGACGGGCGCGTCGCGACGGGCAGGCGTGGCCCGGGAAAGGGAGCGGGGAACATGGCCGTACTGGTCACCGGGGGCAGCGGATACGTCGGGCTCAACGTGGTGCAGGCGCTCGCCGCCGCCGGACGCGAGGTGGTGTCGTTCGATCGCCTGCCGCAGCCGGCCGTGGCCGCGCAGGCGTTCGCCAGCCTGCCCGGACGCGTCGAGCAGGTCCGTGGCGAGCTTCGCGACCGCGACGCGCTGGCGCGCGCGATCGCGCATCGCCCCTGCGAGGCCATCATCCACACCGCGGCGATCACGTCGGGACCTGCGCGCGAGGCGACCGACCCTTGCCCGGTGTTCGAGGTGAACGTGCTGGGCACGATCGGGGTGCTCGAGGCGGCGCGCGATGCGGGCGTGCGGCGGGTGGTGATCACCAGTTCAGGCGCCGCCTACGGGGAGTCCCTGTATCGCCCGGGGCTCATGCGCGAGGACGACACCCCGGTGCTGCCGACCACGCTCTACGCCACGAGCAAGTACACGGCCGAGCGCGCCGCGCGCAGGCTCGCCGAGCTGTGGTCGCTCGAGGTGGCCTGCGCGCGGCTGGGCACGCTGGTCGGCCCCTGGGAACGAGATGGCTCGGCGCATGCGGGCGGCGTGCGCGACAACTTCGGGCCGCACTCGCAGCTGGCTGCGCTCGCGGTGCGCGGTGGCGAGGCGGTGCTGCCGGTGGCCGAGAGCACGCGCGACTGGGTGTACGCCCCCGACGTGGGCCGCGGGCTGGTGGCGTTGGCCGAGGCCCCCGCGCTGGGCCACTTCGCCTACAACCTCTCGGCGGGCATCGACTGGACGGGCGATGTCGCCGCGTGGTGCGATGAACTCGCGCGTCGGTTCCCGCGCTTCTCCTGGCGCCACGCGCGAGACGGAGAATCGCCGACGGTGCACTACACCGATCGCGCGCGCAGCAACATGGATGTCAGCCGGCTCGAGCAGGACACCGGTTTTCGCGCGCTGCGCGAGCGCCCCGCGATCCACGCCGCCTTCGGCGAGTGGGTCGAGTGGCACGGGGCGGCGTGGTGGGCGGCGGCCGACTGAGGCGGTTGCGCGCTGAGCGAACTGCGTGCCGCGGCACGTCAGGCGCCCGGTACCGCTTCCGGTCGGGGGCGTCCGCGCGGTTCACACCCCAGGCCGGCTGGCCATGGCGACCCCG
>CAIKXV010000062.1 GCA_903831455.1 uncultured Pseudomonadota bacterium
GCTTCGCTGTTCGAAGACGCGCCGTCCACCTTCGCGCCGGTGGAGAACGTGCCGGTCACGCCGGACTACCTGATCGGGCCAGGGGACGAGCTGCGCATTCGCGTGTGGGGGGCGGTGGAGGGCGACCATCGCACCACGGTGGATCGCAACGGCAACATCGACATCCCGCAGATCGGCGCCGTGGCGGTGGCGGGCGTGCGCATGGATCGGCTGGAGGCGCACGTGCGCGCGGCAATCGCCAAGAGCTATCGAAACTTCGAGCTCTCGGTGTCGCTGGGGCAGTTGCGGTCCATCCAGGTGTTCGTGGTGGGGCAGGCGAGGCGGCCGGGCAGCTACACGGTGAGTTCGCTGTCCACGCTGGTGAGCGCGCTGTTCGCCTCGGGCGGGCCTTCGGCCAGCGGATCGATGCGCCGGGTGCAGCTGCGCCGCGGCGACAAGGTGGTCACCGAGTTCGATGTGTACGACTTCCTCGCGCGCGGGGACAAGTCGCGCGACGCGCGCCTGCTGGCGGGCGACGTGATCTTCATCCCGCCGGTGGGGCCCACCGTGGCGGTATCGGGCAGCGTGCGGGTGCCGGGCATCTATGAGCTGAAGGATGCCCTGACCCCGATGTCCGACGTGCTGGCCCTGGCCGGCGGGCTCACCAGCACCGCCGCCGCGCAGAACGCCACGCTGGAGCGCATCGAGGGTCGGCAGATGCGCATGGTGGACACCCTGGACCTGAGCGACAAGAAGCGCATCGGGCGGCCGCTGCAGGACGGCGACCTGCTGTCGGTGCAGCCGGTGTCGCCACGCTTCGTGAACGCCGTCACCGTGCGCGGGCACGTGGCGATGCCGCTGCGCCACCCGTGGCGGCAGGGGCTGCGGGTGAGCGACCTGATCCCGGATCGGTCTGCGCTGGTGGTGCCGGACTACTGGCTGCGGCGCAACCAGATTACGCGGGCGGAGCCCGCGGACGGGCGGGATTCTGCCGTCGCGTCCGGGATGGGCGCTACATCGGGTGGTGCGACGGGTAGCTCGCCGGCGACCTCACGCTTGCCGATGCGACGGGACGGAGAGCCCCAGGGCCGCGATGGCGGATCGCCTCGCGACGCCAACCAGCTGCTGGGCGAGATCCAGGACATCTCTCGCGTGGAGGTCAACTGGGACTACGCGGTGGTCGAGCGCCTGGACCCGAAGGACCTAAGCACACGGCTGATTCCCTTCAACCTGGGCCAGGCGGTCAACGACCGTAACCCCGAGCAGAACCTGATCCTGCAACCGGGCGACGTGGTCACCATCTTCTCGAAGGCGGACTTCGGGGTACCCACCAGCGCGCGCACCGCGATGGTGGTGCTGGAGAACGAATTCCGCGCCCCGGGCGTGTACCAGGCGCAGCCGGGCGAGACGCTGCGCCAGTTGGTGGTGCGGGCCGGTGGCTTGTCGCCGACCGCATATCTGTTTGGCGCGGTGTTCACCCGCGAATCCACCCGCCTCGCCCAGCAGAAGGCGCTGGACGAGGCGATATCCCGAATGGAGGCCGACCTGCAACGCGCCACCGCGGCGCGCGCGCAGAACGTGCTGGCCGCGGATGCGGACGCGCTGTCGCGTGAAACCGCCGCCCAGCAGGGCACGCTGCAGCGGCTGCGTGCGCTGCGGGCCACCGGACGCATCGTGTTCAACCTGCCGGACCAGCCGCAGCTGTCCGACATTCCGGACCTGCCGTTGGAGAACGGGGACCGACTCAGCATTCCCGCTCGCCCTGCGGTGGTGAGCGTGCTGGGGTCGGTGTACAGCCCGGGCGCGTTCGTGCACCGGGGCAACCAGCGGGTCGGGGATTACCTGCGGATGGCCGGCGGACCGCTACGCACCGCGGACGACCGCGCCATCTACATCCAGCGCGCAGATGGCTCGCTGGTGAGCCGCAGGCAGTCGGGCTGGTTATCCGGCGGGTTCGAGAACCTGGCGCTGATGCCGGGTGACTCGCTGGTGGTACCTGAAAACTTCGAGTACGTGAGCTGGACCCGTACCCTGCGCGACTGGTCGCAGATCTTCTTCCAGTTTGGTCTTGGCGCGGCCGCAATCAAGGTGCTGAGGGACTGATGGCGATGAGCGCGACGACACCTGAGTCCCCCGGCTCCCCAACCAATCCCCTGCAGGCCGTCGACGGCGACGACGAAATCAGTCTGTTGGAAATGCTGCAGGTGTTGTGGGAGCACAAGTGGCTGTTGATTGGGGCCACTCTGGGTGCAGGGGTGCTGGCCGCAGGTATTACCCTGCTGATGCCGAACTACTACACCGCGACTGCGCGAATCCTGCCCCCGCAGCAGAGCAACTCGAGTGCAGCCGCGCTGCTGGGGCAGTTGGGTGGGCTGGCTGCCGCTGCCGGCGGAAACATCGCTGGAATTCGTAACCCAAACGACTTGTATGTGGGGATGCTGAAGAGCCGCACGGTTGGCGATCGACTCATCGAGAAGTTTGACCTCAAGACGTACTTCGACGAGAAGTACCAGATGACCACGCAGAAGGCGCTGGAGAAGGCTAGCCGTATCTCGGCAGGAAAGGACGGGATCATCGTGATCGCGGTCGAATTGAAGGATTCGAAGCTGGCCGCCGATGTGGCGACCGCGTATGTGGAGGAATTGATTCGTCTGACTGGTGTTCTGGCGGTCACGGAGGCGTCTCAGCGAAGACTATTCTTCGAACGTCAGCTAGCCAAGGCGCGCGACAACCTCGCGGCAGCCGAGGTTGCTGCGCGGGAGGCGCTGACCAAGACGGGGCTTGCAGTGGTGGAAGGGCAGGGGCGGTCCCTGGTGGAGGCCAGTGCTCGCCTGCGCGCGCAGATCACCGCGAAGGAAGTACAGATCGGGGCGATGCGCTCATTTGCTTCGGATAACAATCCCGACCTACAGCTTGTACAGCGTGAACTAGCGGCGCTGAAGGGGGAATTAGCAAGGGTCGAGGGTTCCGACAGGGCAGGTGCCGCACCTAAACCCAACCCTGCCGCGTCGGGTAACGTACGTCTACTTCGCGAACTTCGGTATCAGGAGGCGCTCCAGGAACTACTCGTACGCCAGACTGAAATGGCGCGTCTGGATGAGGCTCGCGACGCCTCAATGATTCAGATTCTCGATCCCGCTGTAGAGCCTGACCGCAATTCGGGTCCAAAGCGAGTTATTCTTGTTTTGGTATCTTCTTGTGCCATCCTCGGTTTGATGTGCATTGTACTACTTGCCTTAAAAAAACTACGAAAAACTCGTGGTGAAGATATTGAATAGTGCGCCGCTGCACGCCCGACTTGGCTTAAAATAATGGCGATGTGCTATGTCTCGCTGCTACTCAAAGCGGAGATGACCTGCCCCGGTTTTTCGCCCCCTGGGTAACTTGAGAGAATGGCTCCAGTGATCCGCTCGGGGAATTCGAACCATCTGAAGCGTTAGTTTTCGGCGCCTAAGGCACTTGACCGATCGGGCAAGTGCTTGGATTGCCGGGCAAATTCGCTCGGCGATTCGTTTCCGAGA
>CAIKXV010000063.1 GCA_903831455.1 uncultured Pseudomonadota bacterium
CACCGATCGCATGATGGCCGCTGCGTTGCATTCGAACGTCGGCCTGATGCATGCGACGATGCCGGTGTTCGACGCCTGGTGCGATCGCGTGCCGGTGATGGTGATCGGGGCCAACGGACCCTGGGACGCCGCGCGTCGCCGGCCGTGGATCGACTGGATCCACACCTGCACCGATCAGGCGGCGCTGGTGCGCGACTTCACCAAGTGGGACAACCAGCCCGCATCGGTACCCGCGGCGATCGAGGCGCTGCTGCGCGCCTCCCAGATCGCGCAGACCGCGCCGCGCGGCCCGGTCTACGTGAACCTGGACGTGAGCCTGCAGGAGGATCCGATCCCGGCGATGCCCTCGATGCCCGACATGGCCCGCTACCGGCCTGCCGATCCGGTGCGCCCTTCCGACGACCAGGTGGCGCGTGTCGCGCGGCTGCTCTCCGGGGCGAAGCGTCCGGTGCTGCTCTGCGGCCGGGTGTCGCGAAGCCTCGAGGCGTGGAACACGCGCGTGGCCTTCGCCGAGAAGCTCCAGATGCCGGTGGTCACCAGCATCAAGCTCGCCGCGGCCTTCCCCACCAGCCACCGCCTGCACGTGGCGCCACCGGCCAACAAGCTGGCGCCGGCCGCCCTGGCGGCCGTTCGTGAAGCCGACGTGATCGTGTCGCTCGACTGGCTGGATCTCGGCGGCGCACTGCGCCAGGCCTTCGGGAGCAAGCCGGTCTCGGCGAAGGTGGTGCAGGTCTCCTGCGACCAGCACAACCATCGGGGCTGGAGCATGGACTACCACATGCTGCCGCCGGTCGACGAGCACCTGATGTGCGAACCGGACGTGGCCGTGCCGCTGCTGCTGGCCGCCTGCAGCGCTCGCAGCGGCGAGGTCCCCGCACGCAGCGGCTTCGACCAGAAGCCCGCGCCGACCGACGAGGTCACGCTCAAGGGGGTGGGGGAGGCGTTGAGCGCCGAGCTCGCCGGCGTGGACTACTGCTTCACCCGCCTGCCGCTGGGGTGGCACGGTTCCTACACCGCGTTCGACCACCCGCTGGCCACCATCGGTGCCGATGGCGGCGCTGGCGTGGGTGCCGGGCCGGGCATCTCCGTGGGGGCGGCGCTTGCGCTCAAGGGCAGCGGCCGGGTGCCGATCGCGCTCATGGGCGATGGCGACTTCATGATGGGCAACTCCGCGTTGTGGACGGCGGCCCACTACGGCATTCCCATGCTGGTGCTGGTGTGCAACAACCGCTCCTTCTTCAACGACGAGCGGCACCAGGAGGAGGTCGCGAAGCACCGCGGCCGTCCCGAGACGAATCGCTGGATCGGGCAGCACATCGGCGATCCGGACATCGACCTGGCGGCCATCGGTCGAGCCCAGGGCGCCCTCGGGATCGGTCCGGTGGACACGGTGGCGGACCTGCGTCCGTCGATTGCCCGCGGGCTGGCGCACGTGCGCGCCGGCGGGGTCTGCGTGATCGATGCCCGGGTGCGTCCCGGCTACGACGGAGAATGAGCGTCGCCGGCGCCTCGACGCGTTCGTCCATGGGCGGCGGACCGGGGTCCCTCGCCGCTCGGCTGTTCGTCGCATTCGGCATGCCGCTCGGCTTCGGCGCCGCCTTCGCGCAGCCCGTTGCGTGGCCAGCCAAGCCGGTGCGGATGATCGTTCCGTTCGCCGCCGGCGGGCCGGTGGACGCCGTTGGACGCACGGTCGGCCAGCGGCTGTCGGCCGATCTCGGCCAGCCCGTCGTCGTCGACAACCGCGGCGGTGCGGGCGGATCGATCGGCATGGAGGCGATCGCACGGGCGTTGCCCGACGGCTACACCCTGGGCGTGGGCAGCCTCGGGGGGCTTGCGCTGTCGCCCGCCATCGATCCGAAGCTTCGCTACGATCCGCTGCGCGACA
>CAIKXV010000064.1 GCA_903831455.1 uncultured Pseudomonadota bacterium
CATCGCCTCGGCGACCGCCGCGCTGGCTCGCGGGTCGTCGGCGACGGCAGAGGCCAGCCGCTGCCAGCGGGCGAGCGCTTCGGGCCAGCGCCGGGCCTCCTGGGATGCGGTGGCCGACAGCGCCAGCGCGGTGGTGTTCTTCGGGTCGATGGCCAGCGCCTTCTCGACCAGCGCCATCGGCTCGCCTTCGAGTCGACCCTGCTGCGTGGCCAGCGCATCGGCCTGGCCGGCGAGCAGATCGGCGTCGTTCGGCTTCAGGGCGACGGCGCGTGCATAGGCCTGCACCGACTGCGAAGCGCGCCCGGTCACGAGGTAGGACCGGGCGAGCATCGCCCAGCCCTCGGCGTCCCCGGGCTCGCGCTGCAGGCGCGCGGCGAGTTGCTCGATCATCCGCTCGAACTGCGCCTGGGGCGGGGCCATCGCCATCGGCGAGCCGATCGCGAGGTAGGTGGCAACGGCCGCCACCGGCAGCAGCACGAGCGAAGCAGGCAACAGCCAGCGGCCGCGCCTGCGGCCCTCCGCAGGAGAGGCATCGGCCGGCAGTTCGGCCAGCGCGCGCCGGTCGAGTTCGGCGACCGCGATCGCGTGCTGCTCCTCGGACAGCGTGCCCTCGGACCGTTCACGCTCGAGTTCCGCGCGCTGCTCGCGCCACAGGCGCGCGTTGAGTTCGGCGCGGCGACGCGGATCGAGCATGTCGCCGGCCTCGCCGGGGCGCGACCGAAGCATCGGCACCGCGATGAAGGCTGCGGCCAGCAGCACCAGCAGCACGCAACCGACGATGAAGAGCGTCATGGATTCACCTGCTCGAGCGTGCGGTCGCGAGCCCTGCCGGCGGGCGGCAGGCGCCCTCCCGGACCTGCCCGACGGACGGGTGCGAGTGGCAGGGGGCCGAGCAGGGAGGCACCGTGGCCTCGCGACGGATCGTGGCCATCATCGGACCGGGCCGGACGTGTCGTCCGCGGCCAGCGCGGCGAGGCGCGCCGCCTCGTCCGGATGAAGCGGCACGGGCGGCTCCGCCCGGTGGGCGCGGCGGCGCAACTGTACGCCCAGCGCCACCAGCCCCCCGACCAGCAGCAGCAGCGGGCCGAACCACAGCGCCAGCGTGCTCGCGGTCAGCGGCGGCCGGAAGCGGACGAAGTTGCCGTACCGATCGACCATGAAGGCGATGACCTCGCGCTCGCTCATCCCGGAGCGCAACTGCTCGCGGATCTGGTTGCGCATGTCGACGGCCAGCGGTGCGTGGGAATCGGCGATCGACTCGTTCTGGCAGACCAGGCAGCGCAATTCGCGGGTGACCGTGACCAGGCGCGCTTCCAGCGCAGGGTCCTCGGCGCTGGGGCGTGCGGTGCCGCCCGGGGATACCGGGTCGCGATCGGACCGCGCGCGCTCGGCGGGTGCGGTGGAGCCGGTGCCCGTGGGCGTGCGGGCGTCGGCGCCCGGCGCCAGGACCACTGCAAGGACGAGGCACAGCCCGGCGATCCTCGAGCAGGACCGGACGCCGGGGCGCGCACCCGAGCGCGCGAGGGCGTGCGCCGCGGTGCGCGGATCGCGCGTCATGAGGCCCCCAGGCTGCGCAGCAGCGGCAGCAGCGTGCGCTCCACCACCCGGGGCGTGAGCGGTCCGACATGCTTGAAGCGGATCACGCCGTCGCGGTCGATGAGGTAGGTCTCGGGCGTGCCGTACACGCCGTAATCGATGCCTACCCGACCGTTGTCGTCGACCACCGAGAGCACGTAGGGGTTGCCATGCTTCTGCAGCCATGCAAGCGCCGCTTCGCGCCGATCCTTGTAGTTGAGTCCGTACACGGGCACGCCGGAGCGAGCGAGCGACTCGATGATCGGATGCTCCTCGAGGCAGGGCGCGCACCACGAGGCCCAGACGTTGAGCAGCCACGCGCGGCCGCGCAGCTCCTCCGGGCCGAAGCGGCGATCGGGTTCGGCGAGGGTGGGCAGCCGGAAGGCGGGCGCCGGCTTGCCCACGAGGGGCGAGGGCACTTCGCGGGGGTTGAGCGTGAGCCCGATGCCCAGCAGCAAGGCCAGCAGCGCGAAGCCGGCGAGGGGCAGCCAGTGGCGGCTCATGGCGCCCGACCCGCGTGCCCCAGGCCCGGGGTCTCCGGCAGGGCGGGTGCAAGGGGCTGGGCCGCGGTCGTGTCGCCGGCCTCCGTCGTGCCGCTGCGGCGACGCACGCGCACGCGGTAGCGGCGATCGCACACCGCGAGCAGGCCGCCCAGCGCCATCAGGAAGCAACCCGCCCAGATCCAGTCGATGAAGGGCTTGTGGTAGACGCGCACGACCCAGGCGTCGCCCTCGACCGGCTCGCCGAGGGATACGTACAGGTCGCGGGTGAAGCCCGAGTCGATGGACGCTTCGGTCATCACCATGCCCGAGGCGTTGTACACGCGCTTCTCGGGCGTCAGCGTCTCGATCACCCGGCCTTCGCGCAGCACCGTGAACTGGCCCTGCACGGCGCGGAAGTTCGGTCCCTCGACATCGCGCGTGCCGTCGAAGCGGAAGGTGTAGCCGCCCGAGAGCACGGTCTCGCCCACGCGCATGCGTACGTCCTGCTCGGTCTCGTAGCCCTTGACCATGGTCACGCCGACCACGAACACCGCCACGCCGAGGTGGGCGACGGTCATCCCGAGGAAGCTCGTGCCGACGCGCCGGATGCGCGCCGGCAGCGAAAGCGTCTCGCCCGGCCGCGGGGCGAGACGCTGGGCCAGCGCGGTGCCGGCGGTGGCTGCGATCCAGGCCGCGAACAGGATTCCCATCGCGGCCACCGGGCTGTAGGTGCCCACGCCGGTCCAGGCCGACATCGCGAAGGGCACGAGCAGCGCGCTGGCCACGCTCACGAGCATCGCCCAGCGCAGCCGCACGGCGAGTTCGGGCAGGGTGGCCTGCTTCCAGCGTGCGACCGGGCCCAGCCCCATCAGGAACATCAGCGGTGTCATCAGCGGTACGAATACCGCGTCGAAGTAGGGTGGGCCGACCGACAGCTTGCCCAGCCCGAGCGCGTCGATCGCCAGCGGATAGAGCGTGCCGAGCAGGATGGAGGCCGCCGCCACGGCGAGCAGCACGTTGTTGGCGAGCAGCGCGGACTCGCGCGACACCAGTGCGAAGCTGCCTCCCAGGCCGACGCGCGGTGCGCGCCAGGCATAGAGCGCGAGCGAGCCGCCGATGACGACGATCAGGAACGCGAGGATGTACAGGCCGCGCTCGGGGTCGGTGGCGAAGGAGTGCACCGAGGTCAGCACGCCCGATCGCACGAGGAAGGTGCCCAGCAGCGACAGCGAGAACGCGCTGATCGCCAGCAGCACCGTCCAGCTCTTGAACGCGCCGCGCTTCTCGGTGACGGCGAGCGAGTGGATCAGCGCGGTGCCCACCAGCCACGGCATGAACGAGGCGTTCTCCACCGGGTCCCAGAACCACCAGCCGCCCCAACCGAGTTCGTAGTACGCCCATGCCGAACCCAGCGCGATGCCCAGCGTGAGGAACAGCCAGGCCACGGTCGTCCACGGGCGCGACCAGCGCGCCCAGGTGGCGTCGAGTTCGCCGGAGATCAGCGCGGCGATCGAGAAGGCGAAGGCGACCGAGAAGCCCACGTAGCCCATGTAGAGCAGCGGCGGGTGCATCACCATGCCGATGTCCTGCAGCAGGGGGTTCAGGTCGCGCCCGTCGGGCGCGGCCGGGATCAGTCGCTCGAAGGGGTTGGAGGTGAACAGCATGAACGAGAGGAAGCCGGCGCTGACCAGTCCCATCACGGCGAGCACGCGCGCGAGGAACACCTCGGGCAACTGGCGGCTCGCCACGCTCACCGCCACGGTCCAGCCCGCGAGCATGAACACCCACAGCAGCAGCGAGCCTTCGTGCGAGCCCCAGGTCGCGGTGAACCGGTAGATGGGCGGCAGCTGCGAGTGCGAGTTCTGGGCGACGTTGAGGACCGAGAAGTCCTGGTCCATGAAGCTCCAGGCGAGCGCGATGAAGGCCAGCGTGACGAACACCGCCTGCCCTTGCGCGACCGGGCGCGCCAGCGCGACCCAGGCAGCAACCCCGCGCTGCGCACCCACCAGCGGGAAGACGCCCTGCACCAGCGACAGCAGCAGGGCGAGTACCAGGCAGAACTGGCCGAACTCGGGGATCACTTCGCGGGGCCTCCGGCTGCGGGCTGGGCGAGCGAGCGCTGCGCCTTCTTCGCCTGCTCGACTGCGTGCGCCGCCTCGGGCGGCATGTAATTCTCGTCATGGCGCGCCAGCACCTGGTCGGCGCGGAACACCCCCTCGGCATCCAGGCGTCCGCGAGCCACCACGCCCTTGCCCTCCTGGAACAGGTCGGGAAGGATGCCGCGGTAGGTGACCGGTACCGTCTTCGCGGTGTCGGTGATCACGAAGGCGACCGTGACGCCGTCGGACTGGCGGCGCACGCTGCCGGGCTCGACCAGCCCGCCGACGCGAAACGCGCGATCGGCCGGCGCCTCGCGCGCCTGGACCTGCGAGGGGCTGAAGAAGAACAGCAGGTTGTCCTCGAATGCGTTGAGCACCAGCGCAGTGGTGGCTGCGAGTGCGGCGAGCGCGCAGCCCACGATCGCCAGGCGCTTGTGGCGCGGTTTCATGACGCCTCGCGCTCGCGCAGTTCGCGCGCGATGGCCGCGTGGGCGAGGGCGGCACGGCGACGCCCGGACACCCAGAAGACTTCGGCCGCGAGCGCCAGCGCGGTCACCGCGTAGGAGCCCCAGACGAAACCCGCGTAGCCGCCCATCGCGAGGAAGTCGTGCCAGCTGGACCAGTAGCTCATGTCATCCTCCCGCCGGCGAGCCTTCGCGAGGCAGCGCGGCCACCCAGGCGGCGTGGCGCTCGCGCTCGATGATGATCGCCCGCACGCGTGCGAGCGACACCGCCAGCGTGTACATCCACGCCGCGAAGGCCATCACCAGCATTCCGGTGAGCATCACGGTGGCCATCGACGAGCCCTGCAGGTTCACCGAAGCTCCCTGATGCAGCGTGTTCCACCAGCGTACCGAGAAGTAGATGATCGGCACGTTAATCGCGCCGACCAGCACCAGCACGGCCCCGGCGCGATCGGCCCGCCGGGCATCGTCGATGGAGGCGCGCAGCGCGAGGTAGCCGAGGTAGAGGAACAGCAGGATCAGCGTCGAGGTGAGCCTCGCGTCCCAGACCCAGTAGGCGCCCCAGGTCGGGCGCCCCCACAGCGCACCCGTCCACAGGGCGATGAAGGTGAACAGCGCGCCCGTGGGCGCGAGCGCCTGCACCATCATGCCCGACAGTCGCGTGTTGAACACCAGCCCGGCGGCGGCCCAGCCGGCCATGACCAGATAGACGAACATGCCCATCCATGCGGCGGGCACGTGGATGTAGATGATGCGGTAGCTGTCGCCCTGCTGGAAGTCGGTGGGCGCGGCCACCAGCCCGATCCAGAGGCCGACGAGCGCGCTCGCGATCGCCAGCGCGGTGAACCACGGCACCATCCGGCCGGCGAGGCCGTAGAAGCTCGCCGGCGAGGCGTACTTGAACCAGGGGATGGCCATGGGTGCGGGAACGTGCCGGGCCGCCGCGCGCCGATGGCGCACGGGCGGAGCGGCTACTCCAGTGCGATGCGCACCGAGGCGGCAGCCGCCCAGGGCGCGAACGTGAGGGTGAAGACGAGCAGGGCGGCGAGCAGCGACAGATGGCCGCTGGCGCCCGTTCCGGCGACCGTGGCCTCGACTGCGCCTGCGCCGAAAATCAGTGCGGGAATATACAGCGGCAGCACGAGGATCGCAGTCAGCACGCCGCCGCCCCGCAGCCCGAGTGTCAGCGCGGCGCCCACCGCGCCGATCGCGCCCAGTACGGGCGTGCCCAGCGCGAGCGAAAGGACGAGTACCCCGATGGCCTCCGCGGGCAGGCCGAACTGGAGGGCGATCAGGGGAGCCAGCAGCGTGAGCGGCAGTCCCGTGGTCAGCCAGTGGGCTGCGAGCTTGGCCACCACGATCAGCGTGAGCGGGTGTGGCGCGATGGCCATCTGCTCCAGCGTGCCGTCCGCGTGGTCGGCAGAGAACAGGCGCGGCAGTGCCAGCAGCGAGGCCAGCAACGCGGCCACCCACAGCACGCCCGGGGCGATTGCCCGCAGCAGTTCCGGCTGGGGACCGATGCCGATCGGGAAAAGGCTCGCGACGATCAGGAAAAAGAACAGCGCGAAGGCGAGCTCGGCCGGCCGTCGCAGGGCGAGGCGCAGGTCGCGGCGAAGCACCCAGGCGAGCGTGCCGATCATCGGCCGAGCCCCAGCTCGAGCGTACGCACGCGCGCGAGCGGCAGACCATGCCCGGCCAGCGGCGCATGGGTGGCGACCACCGCGCAGCCGCCAGCGTCCAGGTGGGTGCCCAGCCAGCCGCGGAGCCGATCCGCGGACTCGCTGTCGAGCGCGGCCAGTGGCTCATCGAGCACCCAGAGCGCACGCCCGCCCAGCGCCAGGCGGGCGAGCGCCACCCGGCGCCGCTGGCCCTGCGACAGGGCTCGACCCGGCAGGGTCTCTCGCCCGGCGAGGCCGGCCTCGGCGAGGGCGGCGCGAACGGTCGAAGCCGCTGCCGGCGTGCCGGCGATGGCAGTGGCGTACCGGAGGTTCTCCTCGGCCGTGAGCTCGTCCTTGATGGCCGGTGCGTGGCCAAGGTAGAGCAGGTCGGCGAAATAGGGGTCGCCGAGTTCGTCGATCGCCGCGCCGCGCCAGCGGATGTCGCCGCTCTCCGGTCGCACGAGCCGTGCGAGGATGCGCAGCAGGGTGGTCTTGCCGCTGCCGTTGCGCCCGACGACCTGCAGCAGGTCTCCCGGCGACACCGAGAAGCGCAGCCCGGAGAACAGCAGCCGTTCACCGCGCACTGCGGCGAGCCCGCTCACTTCCAGCACGAGGCGCTCCGGTTGATGGGCCTGCGGACGGCGGGTCTCGCCGGTACCGAGAACACGATGACGGGACCGTCGCGGGGAGTCATCACGCGAACTGGCCAGCGGGACAGGGGACGGGAGACATGGGAGGGGGGAGAGGCGACAGCGCATTCTATGCCAGCGCACAGCCGCCCTCGCCGATCCATGCGAGACTGCGCCCGCGGGCGAGGAACCGCGGGGAGGCGGTGATGGTCGACGGCGTCATCCGGCAGCGTGCAGGCAGGCCAGCGGATCGCGGGCGCCCACGGGGGAGGTTCGCGGTGCTTGCCGCTGCCCTGCTCCTGCTCCCGGCGCTCGCCCACGCCCAGGCGGGGGTCGCGAAGGGCCTGCGGCTGGTGGTTCCCTACCCCGCCGGCGGCGGCACGGACGCCCTTGCCCGCACGCTCGCCCCCGAACTGGCCGAAGCGCTCGGCCAGCCGGTCATCGTCGACAACCGGCCGGGGGCCAACGGGATCATCGGCAGCGAAGCGGTCGCCCGCGCGAGGCCCGATGGCGGCACGGTGCTGATGACGATCGCCAGCCATGCGATCAATCCGCTGCTCTACCAGAAACTTCCCTACGACACCGAGGCCGACTTCGCGCCGGTGACGCTGGTCGCCGAGTACCCGTTCGTGCTGGTCGTCCACCCGGCGCTGCCCGCTCGCACCGTGAAGGAGTTCATCGCCCTCGCGCGTCGTCGTCCCGGCGAGATCGCCTACGCCTCGTCGGGCAACGGCAGCGGGCCGCACCTGGGCATGGAACTGCTGGCCTCGATGGCCGGCGTGAACCTCATCCACGTGCCCTACAAGGGCGCGGCACCCGCGACGGCCGACCTGCTGGGCGGCCAGGTGCAGGCGATGCTCAACAACTTCCTCGCCTCCGCCTCCCAGATTCGCTCGGGTCGGTTGCGCCCGCTCGCGGTGACCGGTGGCCGCCGCTCGGCGGCGATGCCGGATCTGCCGACCGTCGCCGAGGCGGGCGTGCCGGGTTTCGAGGTCAACGGCTGGTACGGACTGCTCGCCCCGCGCGGCACGCCGACCGGCGCGGTCGGCGCGCTGCACGAGGCGGTGCTGCGCGCGCTGCGTCGCCCGGCGGTGGCCGAGCGGCTGGCCACCGATGGCGCGATCGCGGTGGGTAGCGCGCCTGCGGTCTTCGCCCAGACGCTGCGCGCCGAGCGCGAGAAGTGGGCACGCGTGATCGAACGCGCGCGCATCCGACCGGAATCGCTGTAGCGCACGCTCGCGCGTGATCGTCGCGCGCGCCTGCCGGCGGCGCCTGTCCTCCCCTGATACCCGATACCGATGCCTCTCCTGCAGCGCCACGGGCGACCTGACCTCCATTACCGCATCGATGACCATACCGATCCGTGGCGCCGCGCGCCCGTGCTCGTGCTGCAGCATGGCAACGGACGGTCCTCCGAGTTCTGGTACCGCTGCGTGCCCTACCTGTCGCGCTTCTACCGCGTGGTGCGGCCCGACATGCGCGGCCTCGGTGGCTCCGGTCGCGACTTCGATCTCGCCACCGGCATGACCCCGCAGATCCTGATCGACGACCTGGCGGACTTGTGCGCGCATCTCTCGCTGTCGATGGGAGCCGGTACCCCGGTGCATCTGTGCGGCGAGTCGCTGGGCGGCATCCTCGGGCTGGGCGTTGCGGCGCAGCGCCCGCAACTGCTGCGCACGCTCACGCTGGTGGCCACGCCGGTGTTCATCAGCGACCGCATGAAGGAGTCCTATGCGCTGGGGCGCGGTTCGCGCATCGCGGCGATGCGGGAGATGGGCGCGCGGCGCTGGGTCGATACCACCAACCGATCCACCCGGTTTCCGCCGGACACCGACGAGGGCCTGCTGGCGTGGTACGCGGATGCGTTCGCCGCCAACGATTTCGAAGTTCAGTTGCGACTGGTGGAGATCGTCAACAGCGCGAGCGCGCAGGCCTTCCTGCCCGACGTGCGGCTGCCGGTCCTCGGCCTGTATCCCGAGCACGGCCCGATCACCGACGACGAGCAGGAGCGCCTGCTGCGCGAGTCGCTGCCGGATCTTCGCATCGTGCACCTGCCCACGCGCCATCACATGGTGCACCTGATCCACCCGGCGGCCTGCGCGCGCCACCTGCTCGGGTTCGTCGCCGCGCACGACCGGATCGCGATCGACGAGGACTGAGCTGCTGCGCTCGCCGTCGATCGTCGGCGAAGCGGGCCCCTGGCCGGGCGCGGGCGTGGCCGGGTCCGCCGCGACCGACCGGCACCGATCGCGTCAGGGCCTCTGGTGCGCCCAGGCGAGCAGCGCATCGAAGGCCGGTTGCGCGGCCTGCGCCTTCGGATGGTTGACGATCATCACCACCACGCTGCGGCGCCCGCGTGCATCGAGCACGTAGCCGGCGATCGCGCGCACGTCGTTGAGGCTGCCGGTCTTGATGTGGGCCTGCCCGGCGACCGGCGAGCCCGCGAGCCGTCGACGCATCGTGCCGTCGGTGGCCACCAGCGGCAGCGAGGAGACCAGCTCCGGCATCACCGGGCTGCGCCAGGCCGCGAGCAGCAGGTCGGCCAGTGCGCGCGGGCTGATGCGCTCGCTGCGCGACAGCCCCGACCCGTTCTCGAGCACCAGCCCTTGCAGCGAAAGGCGGCGTGCTCGTGCCCATTCGGCGATCGCCCGCTCGGACTTCGCCCAGGTGGCCGGTGCCCCCGCGCCCTGCGACCCGAGCGCCAGGTAGACCTGCTGGGCCATCACGTTGTTGCTCCACTTGTTCACGTCGCGGACCAGCTCGGAGAGCGCCGCCGAGGTGTGCGCCGAGAGCGCGCGCGCGCCGAGGGGAGTTGCGCCATCGCGCACCTCCCCGCCGAAGCTGCCGCCCAGTTCGCGCCACAGCTGGCGGAACAGTCCGCCGACGAACTCTCGGTGGGACAGGACGCTGACCGGGCGTATGCGCTCGCCGCAGCCCGGCGGAAACGCGCCGGAGACGGTGATTCGCGCGCTGCTCGCCCCGCCCTGCACATCCACGCCGAGTTTCGCGAACGGGTTCGCGCAATCGATGCCGGGATCGGCGCGCACCGCGGCGGTGAGCGTGGCCTGCGGCAGCGCAGGTTCCAGCGTGACGACGATCGCGCTGCGCACCGGGTCGGGCATGAGCCTGAGCATCAGCGCGCGGAAGTTGACCAGCAGCGCGTCGGGCGGCGTGTTGTACGGGCGACTCGGTTCACCGTCGAAGGCGCCTGCGTCGCGGATGTCGATCGCGAAGGCGCCGCGGTCGAGCAGCAGGTCGCCGCGGATGTCGCGGATGCCGCGTGCGCGAAGCGTGCGCAGCATCAGCCAGAGCTGTTCGTGTGTCAGTCGGGGGTCCCCGCTCCCGCGCAGCGCGAGGTCGCCGTCGAGCACGTCGCCGCGCTGCTCGGCGCTCGAGAGCAGCTCGGTCCGCCAGGTGTGCGCGGGCCCGAGGATCTCCAGCGCGGCGAAGGTGGTGAGCAGCTTGATGGTCGAGGCCGGGTTGAACGGCGTGTCGGCGTTGAGCGCGTGCAGCGGCTCGCGCCCGTCCACCTCCTGGATCACCGCGCCGACCGCCGACTCGGGCAGGCCCGCGCGGGCGAGGGCGCTGGCAACCGGCGGCGGCAGCGCCCCGCGCGCGGTGGGTGTCGCTGCCGCAGCGGGCGGAACCATCGCGCCCCACCACAACGCCAGCAGGCACGGTAGCGCGCGCCAGCCGCGTACAGCGTTCGGAGTCCGCGGCCTGCGCGCGACGGACCAGGGTCCCCGGAGGGTGTTCATGCCAGCGGCACCTGCCGGCCTTCCTCGGCCACGCCCACGTTCGCCCAGCCGAGCCGATCGCCGACCGCCTGCGCGAAGATCGCGGCGGTGCCGGGCTCGCCGTGAACCACCCAGGTCCGCATCGGCGGCTTCGCGAACGCGCCCAGCCATCCGAGCAGCGCGGTCTGGTCGGCGTGCGCGGAGAGTCCCCCGATGGTGTGCACCGACGCGCGCACCGGGATGTCCTCGCCGAACAGCCTCACGCTCCGCGCACCGTCGACCAGCCGACGGCCCAGCGTGCCCTGGGCCTGGAAGCCGGCGAAGACGACCGCGCACTCCCCGCGCGGCAGGTTGTGGCGCAGGTGGTGGCGGATACGCCCGGCGTCACACATGCCGCTGGCCGAAATGATGACCGCACCGCCGCGCTGCTCGTTGATGGCCATCGAGTCCTGCACCGACTCGCTGAAGTGGATGCGCAGCCCGCTCCCGCCCGACTGCAGCCAGCGCACCAGCGCCACGGCCTGCTCGTCGAGCAGCGCGAGGTGTTCGAGCGTGATGCGGGTGGCCGCGGTCGCCAGGGGCGAGTCCACGTAGATATCCATCGGTGGCAGGCGCGAGTCCCGTGCCAGCTGCGCCAGCAGCACCAGCAGGTCCTGGGTCCGGCCGACGGCGAACGAGGGGATCACCACGTTGCCGCGCCGATGCGCGAGCGTGGCCTTGAGCACCGAGACCAGTTCCTCGATCGTGTCGCCGAGGCCGCGGTGCAGGCGGTTGCCGTAGGTGGATTCGACCACCAGCGTGTCCGCGGCCTCGACGTGAGCCGCGTCGCGCACCACCGGATGCCCCGGCTGGCCGAGATCGCCGGAGAACACCAGCCGATGGGGCTGTGCGTCGCCCAGCCGGATGTCGACGCTTGCCGAGCCGAGGATGTGGCCCGCATCGCGCAGCGTCACCTCGACCCCGGGATGGGGCTGGAAGGGCACGTTGTAGGCGTGGCGCTCGAACTGCCCGAGTACGGCCTCGGCGTCGGCCATCGTGTAGAGCGGGGGTGCCCGGTCGTCGCGCACGCGTTCGTCGTCGTGGCGGGTGCGGGCCGATCGTCCGGCGAGCGCACGGGATCCGGAACCCGTCGTGCGCCCGCGGTGGCCCCGCGCCGAGGCACGCGCCGCCCATTCCGCTTCCTTCTCCTGGATGTGGGCCGCGTCGCGCAGCATCACGCCCGCGAGGTCGGCGGTGGCCGCCGTCGTGTGCACCGGGCCGCCGAAGCCCGCGGCCGCCAGCCGTGGCAGCAGCCCCGAGTGGTCGATATGCGCGTGGCTGAGCAGCACGAAGTCGATCCGGCGCGGGTCGAACTCGAACCGGCGTCGGTTCTTCGTTTCGGCCTCGCGTCCGCCCTGGAACAGGCCGCAGTCGACCAGGAAGCGCACGTCGCCGGCCTGCACGAGCACGCAGGAGCCGGTGACCTCGCCGGCACCGCCGAGGAAGGTGAGCGTGGGCTGCATGGGTTCAGTCCTTGCCCAGGGCGAGCAGGGCGGCGCGGGTGGAGTCCATCATGTGGGCCGCCTCGTCGAGGGTCAGGGTGTAGGGGGGCATGAAATACACGGTCGCGCCGATCGGCCGCAGCAGCAGCCCGCGGGCGAGCGCTTCGGCGAACAGCGCGCGCGGGAAACCGGCATCGGCCCCGTCGACCTCGAAGGCCCAGATCATCCCGAGTCGGCGCCAGCCGTGCACCTGCGGCAGATCGCGCAGCGGTGCGGCGATCGCATCGATGCGGGCGGCGAGGGCGCGGTTGGCGGCGAGCACGTCGTCCTGCGCGAAGATGTCGAGCGTGGCGAGCGCCGCACGGCAGGCGAGCGGATTGCCGGTGTAGGAGTGCGAGTGCAGGAAGGCGCGCCCGCCGCTGTCGTCGTAGAAGGCGCGGTAGACCCCGTCGGTGGCCAGCACCACCGACAGCGGCATGAAGCCGCCGGTGATGCCCTTGGACAGGCACATCAGGTCCGGGGTGATGCCCGCCTGCTCGCAGGCGAACATCGTGCCGGTGCGACCCATGCCGGTCATGATCTCGTCGGCGATGAGCAGCACGCCGCGGCGATCGCAGCGCTCGCGCACGCCCCGCAGGTAGTCGGGGTGGTACATGCGCATGCCGGCCGCACCCTGCACCAGCGGCTCGACGATCATCGCCGCCACCTCGTGCCCGTGCCGCTCGAGCAGTGCGTCGAGCGCGGCCAGGGCGGGCGCCACGCACTCGGGACAGCAGGGCGTGTCCTGGCCGATGCCGGGCGTGGACGAGGGCGCGGGCGCGAGCAGCGGGGAGGAGAGCAGTGGCCCGTAGGCGTCCCGGTAGATCGCCATGTCGGTTACCGACAGCGCACCCAAGGTCTCGCCGTGGTAGCTGCGCTCGAGCGCGATGAAGCGCTGGCGTTGCGGCTCGCCGCGATTGCGCGCGGCGTGGAAGGCGAGCTTGAGCGCGATCTCGGTGGCCGAGGCCCCGTCGCTCGCGAAGCAGGCGTGTTCGAGGCCGCCGCGCACCGCATCTCGCGGCGCGAGTGCGCTCAGCCGCTCGGCCAGTTCGACCGCAGGCGCATGGGTGAAGCCGGCGAGCATCGCGTGCTCGAGCACGCCGAGCTGGTCGACGATGGCCTCGCGGATGCGCGGGTTGCAGTGGCCGAACAGGTTCACCCACCACGAACTGACCGCATCGAGCACGCGATGGCCATCGAAGTCCACCAGCCACGCGCCCTCGCCGCGCGCCACCGGCACCAGGGGCAGCGTCTCGTGCAGCTTCATCTGCGTGCACGGGTTCCACACGTGCGCGAGGCTGCGCTCGAGCAGGTCGGTGTTGGCGCTCATGGCCGCTGTGTGCCGTCAGTGCGCAGAAATCCGGACTTCGGCATCGGGTAGGCGCGGAACCCGGGCGCGTGCGCGCGTTCCGCTCTCGTGAAGACGACCCGAGAATACCGCGATCGCCTGCCGCGGGCCGCGTTGCGCGGCCGACATGGCATCGCGCGAAGTCCGGTGCTAGGCTAGCGCCGTGTCCGACCTCCCCTCGTTGCCCTGCGCGCTGGCCGAGCCGCTGCCGCTACCCCGCCTGTCGGAAGGTTCACGCACGTTTGCCGACGGATGGATCGTGTTCGTCAAGCGCGGCTGTCCGACCTGCCAGCAGGTCGAGCCGTTGCTCGCGCGACTCGCGCGCGAGGGCCTGCCGATCATCGCCTGCAGCCAGGACGATCCGGCATTCCCCGGGGGCGTCCCGGTGCACGATGACCGCTCGCTCGAATTGTCCTACCGCTGGGCGATCGAGGCCACGCCGACGCTGGTTCGCATCGCCGGCGGCATCGAGACCGGGCGAGCGACCGGCTGGGACCGCGCCGCCTGGGTTGAACTCGGCGGCGACGCGGTCGCGACGAACGCCGAGGCGCTCGCGCTGCCGCCGATGCAGCCCGGCTGAGGGTCGCTGAGCGCGCTGCCGGGGGCAGCCGAGGAACTGCGTGCGCGCTACGGCGAGACGCCGCTGTCGGCTCGGCGCGTCGAGGTCGGGCCCTGGGACGACCCGGTCGAGGCCTGCTTCGATCGCGGCTGGACCGACGGCCTGCCGGTGGTTCCACCGACCGATGCGCGCATCCTGCGCATGCTCGAGGGCACGCGCCGCGCGCCGGAGGAGGTCGTCGGGCAGGTGCCGCCCAATCTCGCGCCCTGTACCGTCGAGCAGGTGGCCATCAACGCGGTGATGGCCGGCTGCCGGCCCGAGTACATGCCGGTGGTGCTCGCCGCGCTGGAGGTGGCGCTCGAACCGCTGTTCACGCTGCACGGACTCACCTGCTCGACCTGCTTCTCGAGCCCCGTGATCATCGTCAATGGCCCGATCGCGCGCGCGCTCGGCATGAACAGCGGCATCAACGCACTCGGCCAGGGCAATCGCGCCAACGCCACCATCGGGCGTGCGCTCAACCTCATCGTGCGCAACATCGGCGGCGGGGTCCCGGGCCTGATCGACCGCGCGACGCTGGGCAACCCCGGCAAGTACACCTTCTGCTTCGCCGAGGACGAGTCGGACGAGGAATGGGAGCCGCTCGCGACCCGCCGCGGCATCGCGCCCGGGCGCAGCGCCCTCACGCTGTTCCAGGGCGACGGGGTGACCGGGTTCATCGACCAGCGCTCGCGCACGCCCGAGGCGCTGACCCGCTCGCTGGCGCAGGCGCTCAATTCGCTCGGGCACGTGAAGCTCGCGCAGTGGCTCAACGCGGTGCTGGTGCTCTCTCCCGAGCACTACGCGATCTACCGTGACGCGGGCTGGGACCGCCGACGCATCGAGGCCGAACTGCACGAAGCCACCCGTCGCCCGCGACGAGACCTGCTGCGCGGCGTGGGCGGCCTGGAAGAGGGCATCGCGCCCGGACCCGAGGACGAGCGCGTACCCAAGTTCCACGAGGGCGGCCTGCTGGTGGTGCGCGCAGGCGGCCAGGCCGGACTGTTCTCCGCGATGATCGCCGGCTGGACCGGCGGTCGCGTGCGCGAGGAGTCGCAACCGATCACCCGGGAGATTCGCACATGACCGTCCCCCTTCCCTCCGCCACCGTGCTGCGAGATCCGACCGCCGGGCGCAGCGGGCCCCGCCGTGCCCGGGTCGCGCCGCGGCGTGACCCGCGGTCGCTCACCGTTGCGCTGCTCGACATCGGCAAGACTCGCAGCGACGAGTTCATCGACGCGCTGGTCCCGCTGCTGGCCGCGCGCGGCCTCTCGACGCGCCGCTATCGCAAGCCGACCAACACCAAGCCCGCGACGCCGGTCCTCCTGCAGACCATCGCGGCGGAATGCCAGGCCGCGGTGGTCGCGCTGTCCGACTGAGGGTCCTGCACGTCGTGCAGTCTGCACGACATCGCTGCCCTGGATCGGATGGGTATTCCAGGGGTGAACCTGGTCACCACCGAGTTCGCGGACGCCGCGCGCGCGCAGTGCGACGCGCTGGCGCTGGAGGCCGCGGTGGTGTGGGTTCCCCACCCGATCCAGAACCGCACGGCGGACGAACTGCGCGCGCTGGCCGCGCAGTGCGTGGACGCGGTGATCGGGCAACTGGCCCCGGCAGGCTGATCCTCGCGAGTCGCGGCACGCGCGCCGGTCAGAGGCTCGCGGCGAAGTCGAGCAGACAGGCCGCGAAGCGCTCGGGCTCGTCGGCGAACAGCGCGTGCCCCGCCTGCTCGAAGACCTCGATCCGCGTGGCGGGGCGATGGGCCTTCAGCGCGCGGGCCTGCTCGGCGAACTGGGCGGTGACCATGTAGAGCAGCGGTCGGTCGAGCCCGCGCGCGATCTCGCGCCAGTGGGTGCGTGGCAGCGTCGAGGGAAACAGCGCGAGGCTTGCCTCGAGCGGCAGGCGCAGGGTGGCCTCCACCAGCGCGCGCTGCGCCTCGGCGGACGGCGGACGGGCGAACATCGCCCGCACGAAGTCGGCCAGCGCGGCCTCGCGCTCGCGGCGCAGTCGGGCCACGAAGTCGCTGCCCGAGGCCGGCGGCGGATCCTCGCCGACCGAACTGTCCACCAGCACGACGCCGGCGAAGGGCGCGCTGCCGAACAGGTGGATGGCCTGCAGCGTCTCCAGCGCGGCCAGCGACCAGCCGACCACCACCACCGGCGCATGCGCGCTCGCGAAGGCGTGCAGGTCCTGGGCGCGCCAGTCGATGCCGTAGCCGTGCTCGGGTACGTCCGACTTACCCTGCCCGCGCGGGTCGAGCGCGAGCACTTCGTGCGTGCGGGCGAGCGACCCGATCGAGGCCGACCAGAGGCTGGCCGGCATGCTCCATCCCGGCACCAGCAACAGGGCGGGCCGCCCGCGCCGCTCGCCGGCCCTCAGCCACGACAGGCCGATCCCGTCGTGGGTGACGAAACGCTGCCGGCGGAGGTCGGTCTGCGGATCCATGCCGGAGTGTGGCACGGCGGCAGACGGGCGACCGGGACCGGGTCAGGCTCAGTTCGCGGAGGGAGGCGCGGCCGGGCCGCTCGCGGGAGCCGCAGGCGCGGCCGCGCCGGGCGTCGCCGAAGGGTTCGGCGGGGCGTTTGCCGGCGGGGCGGCCGAAGGTACGGTCGAAGGCGCCGTCCCGGGTTCGGCCGCTGCGGGACTGCGCGGCGCCCGCGTGGCGATCATCAGGCCGGAGCCTGCGCCGCCCTCGCGCCAGTGGTAGCCGAACGGGAAGGTGAGCGGCGGCAGGCGACCGGCCTGCTCGTAGGCGGCCTGGAGGTCGCGCTGGTAGCCGTAGGCCAGCGAGGGCAGCGGATAGCGGTACTCCCCGAACAGTTGCACCTGCCAGCCGGACTGGCGCAGCACCCTGAACGGAACCCCGGTGTCGTCCTGCAACAGGAAATCGGCGGTCGTGACCAGCGTGTCACGGACCTGGCTGAACTGCCGGTCGTGCAGCAGGTAGGACGCGGATTTCACCATCGCGGTGGCGGGCCCCTGCGCCGCCAGCCAGCCGGTGAATCCGGGATAGAACTGCAGCGCGCGGTCGGTCGCGTCCAGCGAGAAATAGTGCAACTGCTGGGTGCGCCGCGTGGCCGGATCGCCGAACACCACGCGTACCCCGCGCATCGGGATGGCGGGGCGGCGGGCGCCGGGGCGGGAGTAGGACTCGGTGAGGTCGGGGAACAGGTCGACCGCTTCCGCCGAGACGATCACCCGCCCGTAGAGCGCCATCATCGTGCCGATCAGCGGCAGCGTGCCGCGCAGCCTCGGCGCGGTGAGCTGGCGGCTCATGTACGACGTGATGAAGTAGTTGCGCTCGAAGATGTCGCGTAGCGCCCCGCGCAGGCTCTCGAGCAGCTCGGCGAACTGGGCCGGGGTCTTGGTCGCGAGGTCGGGCAGTTCCGAGGGGCGCTCGAGGCTGAAGAACACGTAGCGCGCGTGCTGCGGGAACATCGCGTACGCATTGAGGAAATCGGGGCCGCTGAACGGGTAGAGCAGCGTGCGGTTCGCGGCGTCGGGAACGCGCACCGTCTGCTCGCGCCAGCGTTCCATGGCCGTGAGCCGCGCGCGCACCGGCGCGAACTGTTCGCGCATCCAGGTCCGGTGCTGGCGGAACGCCTCGGTGGCGACGAGCGCGTCGACCGCAGGGTCGCCCGGCTCGGGGGTGATGCCAGCCATCATCTGCACGGCTGCCGTGAGGCGGCGGTCGTAGGCGAGGGGCGGCGGAGGCGGCGGGGCCGCGACCGCCGTCGGCTCGGCAGCCTTGCCCGCGCCCAGGAACGTGCGGCTGAACCAGTTCTGCGCGGCCGCGCCGGCGGCCAGTCCGCCGGTGGCGACAGCCGCGGTAGCGATCAGCGCACGCCGCCGCGACGATCGGGCCGGGGCAGCGGTCTCGACGGTCGGCGGTTCGGAGGCCTGGGCCGGCGTCGTGGGGCGGTCAGTGTCGGGGGGCTGTGGGGTCGTCATTGTCGAGCGCGTGGCATTCGGGCGCGCGACGGGGGCCGGGCGTCACTGAACGGCGGGCGGATTGTAAGGGAAACGCGCGGCGAGGGAATCCGTGGACGGCGTCGGGGCCGGGGTGGGCGTGTCCGGGGTCCATCGGCCCGCGGCGAGTCGGGCCCGGGCGATCGAGCCCCGTGATGGGCCCGATCTCCCGCCCGTGCCGGCCGATGGGTCCGCCTTCGTGGGTGCCGGGGACCGATGCGCCGTCGGGTCGAGCGAGTCGTTCCCGCTCATGGATGCCGACAGGAATGTCCTAAAAGCGACATAAAAGGCAGGATCGGCCCCGATGTGTCTTATAAAGGACAATTCAGACGCACGGGTGGCGCTTGAAAAGCGGGGGATCGATCCCTAGTATCAGCACTCCCTATTGGCGAGTGCCAATGTGGCTGCCCGATGGGCAGGCAGAAGGCACTCGGTGTGTTCAACAGTCGCAAATCCAAGCAGGAGTGCATTTCATGAATATCCGTCCGCTGCACGACCGCGTCGTGGTCAAGCGCCTCGAAGAAGAGCGCAAGACCGCGTCGGGTATCGTCATCCCCGACACCGCCGCCGAGAAGCCGGACCAGGGCGAAGTGATCGCCGTGGGCAAGGGCAAGATCCTCGAGGACGGCAAGGTCCGTCCGCTCGACGTCAAGGTCGGCGACAAGGTGCTGTTCGGCAAGTATTCCGGCCAGACCGTGAAGATCAAGGGCGACGAATTCCTCGTGATGCGCGAGGAAGACATCATGGGCGTGGTCGAGTAATCGCCATCCCGCCCCGTTAACGCCCAGAGCCATTCCAGGAGAATCAGTCACATGGCAGCGAAAGACGTCCGTTTCCACGACAGCGCACGGTCGAAGATCGTCGTTGGCGTCAACGTCCTGGCCGATGCGGTCAAGGTCACCCTCGGCCCGAAGGGCCGCAACGTCGTGCTCGAGCGCTCCTTCGGCGCCCCCACCGTCACCAAGGACGGCGTGTCGGTCGCGAAGGAAATCGAACTGAAGGACAAGTTCGAGAACATGGGCGCGCAGATGCTGAAGGAAGTCGCGTCGAAGACCTCCGACATCGCCGGCGACGGCACCACCACCGCCACCGTGCTGGCCCAGGCGATCGTGCAGGAAGGCATGAAGTACGTGGCTGCCGGCATGAACCCGATGGACCTCAAGCGCGGCATCGACCAGGCGGTCGAGGCCGTGGTGGCCGAGCTGAAGAAGATCAGCAAGCCCTGCACGACCAGCAAGGAAATCGCCCAGGTCGGCTCGATCTCGGCGAACTCCGACGCCGACATCGGCAAGATCATTGCCGATGCGATGGACAAGGTCGGCAAGGAAGGCGTGATCACCGTCGAGGACGGCAAGTAGCTCAACAACGAGCTCGAAGTGGTCGAGGGCATGCAGTTCGACCGCGGCTACCTGTCGCCGTACTTCATCAACAACCCCGACAAGCAGCAGGCCGCTCTCGACAACCCCTACATCCTCCTGCACGACAAGAAGATCTCGAACATCCGTGATCTGCTGCCCGTGCTGGAGCAGGTGGCCAAGGCCGGCCGTCCGCTGCTGATCATCGCCGAGGAAGTCGAGGGCGAGGCGCTGGCCACGCTGGTGGTCAACAACATCCGTGGCATCCTGAAGACCTGCGCCGTCAAGGCCCCGGGCTTCGGCGACCGCCGCAAGGCCATGCTCGAGGACATCGCCATCCTGACCGGCGGCACCGTGATCGCCGAGGAAGTGGGCCTGAAGCTCGAGAACGCCACCCTGAACGACCTGGGCCAGGCGAAGCGCATCGAGGTGGGCAAGGAAGAGACCACCATCATCGACGGCGCGGCCGACAAGAAGTCGATCGAGGCGCGCATCAAGCAGATCCGCACCCAGATCGAAGAGGCCACCAGCGACTACGACCGCGAGAAGCTGCAGGAGCGCGTCGCCAAGCTGGCCGGCGGCGTGGCGGTGGTGCGTGTCGGTGCCGCCACCGAAGTGGAGATGAAGGAGAAGAAGGCCCGCGTCGAGGACGCGCTGCACGCCACCCGTGCCGCGGTCGAAGAGGGCATCGTCCCCGGCGGTGGCGTGGCCCTGCTGCGTGCCCGCAGCAACCTCGCCAAGCTCAAGGGTGCCAACGTCGACCAGGAAGCCGGCATGAAGATCGTCATGCGTGCCCTGGAAGAGCCGATGCGCCAGATCGCCAGCAACGCCGGCGACGAGGCCTCGGTGGTGGTCAACAAGGTCGTCGAGGGCAAGGGCAACTTCGGCTACAACGCCGGCAGCGGCCAGTACGGCGACATGGTCGAGATGGGCGTGCTCGATCCGACCAAGGTCACCCGCTGCGCGCTGCAGAACGCCGCTTCGGTGGCCGGCCTGATCCTCACCACCGACGCGATGGTCGCCGAGGCTCCGAAGGAGGAGTCGCACGCGGGCCACAGCCATGGTGGCGGCATGGGCGGCATGGGCGGGATGGACATGTAAGTCCCGCTGCCCGCGGCGAGGTTGGCCGCGGGAGCCTCGGTGGCCGGGCAACCGGCCGCTGCGGCCAGGCGTTCGGGAAAGGCCTCGCTTCGGCGAGGCCTTTTTCATTCGAGCGACGCGGGCCCGACGGGATCCCGGCGTGACGCCCGGTGGCGCGTGCGATCGCCCGGGAGCAGGCCATGGCCCGCCGCGCCCTCAGACCTCGGGCAGGTCCGCCATGCCTTCGGCGAAGAAGGCCTCCAGCGTCATCGGCGAGGCGATCAGGTCCTGTTCGCGCGCCCAGCGCAGCTGGGCTTCGAGCGTGCGTCGGTTGGGGACCACGCCGTAGGGCCAGAAGCGCTCGCCCATCAGTTCGCGGGTCTGGGCGAGATGCCCGGTGACCCAGGGCAGCATGGTCTTCGGCGCCTGCTCGATCGCGAGTTCCTCGAGGGTCAGGTCGCGTGCACGCGCGAAGGCCTGCACCAGCGCCATCGCCAGGCCGGGATGCTCGGCCAGCGTCGATCGGCGCACCACCATCACGTGCATGATCGGGAAGACGCCGGTGTCGCGCCAGAAGCGCTGCTCCTCCTCCCACCAGCGCGGGAACAGCCGGGTGACGCGCCGATGGTCGAAGGTTCGCGGGGGCGCGTAGGCGGTGAGCGCGTCGAGCTTGCCCTCGGCGAGCCGGTCGGCGAGCAGCTCGCCGCCCGCGGTGTCCACCGACCACCCGCCCGGCAGGGTGGGCAGCCGGACCGATGCGCGCTCGGTGGCGTCGATGTCGCCCACCGTCCAGCGGATCGAGCGCAGGTCCACCCCGTAGTAGTCCGACAGCACGCCGCGCATCACCAGCGAGGCGGTGTTGGTGAACTCGCGCGTGCCCACCCGGCGACCCTCGAGCTGCTTCGGGTGGGATACGCCTGCCGCCGCATTGACGAAGTAGCCGTGATGGCGGAATACCCGCGTGGGGAAGATCGGCAACGCGACGTAGGGCGAGCCCCCGCGCGCGGTGGCGATCAGGTAGTTGCAGAACGACAGTTCGGTGATGTCGAACTCGGCCGTCTCGAAGGCGCGCGAGAACAGGCTCTCGAGCTCGCCCGAGGTCCAGTCGATCTCGAAGCCCTCGACGGCGACGCGCCCGTCGAGCAGGGGGCGGGTACGGTCGAACAGCCCGACCGCACCGCTCAGGCGCGGGCGGGCCATCAACCCGCCCGCCGCTCGACCGGCGGCAGCACGGTCACGCCCACCATGCTGTCGCGCGTGACGAGCGCGGCGAGTGCCTCCTCGCTCATGCCTTCGCTGCCGGCCGGGCGCATCGGCACCACCAGGTAGCGCAGGTCGGCGGTGGAGTCGTGCACGCGCACCGCCACGGACTCGGGCAGTTCGGTGCCGAACTCGCGCAGCACCGCGCGCGGCTCGCGCACCAGGCGCGAGCGGTAGGCGCGGCTCTTGTACCAGGCCGGCGGCATGCCGAGCAGCATGCGCGGATAGCACGAGCAGAGCGTGCAGACCACCACGTTGTGGACCTCGGGCGTGTTCTCGACCGCCGTGAGTTCGACCTCGAACACGTTCATGTCGAAGCCCAGCGACTCGCACGCCGCCCGCGCGTCGCTCAGCAGCAGCGCCTTGAACTGCGGGTCCACCCAGGCGCGCGCGACCACGCGCGCCCCGCCTTCGGGCGTGCGGCTGTCGTAGTTCTCCACCGCGCGGCGGATCTCGTCGGCAGTGAGCACGCCCTTCTCGATCAGCAGTTCGCGAACCGCGATCTCCAGCCGCCGGTAGTAGTCGAGCGTGTCGTCGTGATCGGGCTGCGGTGCGTGGGGATCGTGCGCCTCGTCGCCATGCACGTGGTCGTGGTGGTCGACGGGGCCGCCCCCCGGCCCATGGGAGTGTCCGGTATGCATGTCAGGCCTTTCGCAGCCAGTGCTCGTACAGGTCGACGTCGACGGTGTCCGCCGACGCGCCGGAATAGTCGGGCCACACCTCGCGCTGGACGAAGCGGACCCGGTACAGGTAGCGGCGCGGCTCGCCGCTGCGCCCGTAGGCGAGTTCCTCGGGGTTGCGGAAGG
>CAIKXV010000065.1 GCA_903831455.1 uncultured Pseudomonadota bacterium
CGCAGTCAAGCTGCGCGTGGGCGATGGCGTACGGCGCGACAGCGAGCGCGTGCGTGCGGTGCGGGCCGCCTATCCCGACCTGCGGATCATGGTCGATGCCAACACCGGCTATTCGCTCGCCGATGCGCGCGCCGTTCTGCCCGTGCTCGACGAATGCTCGGTGGAATGGCTGGAAGAGCCGTTCCCGCCGCACGACCACCACCACTATATCGCCGCCGCCCGGCTGGGCCGTACCCCGCTGGCCGCCGGGGAAAACCACTACACCCGCTACGAGATCCTGCGCGTGCTCGAGGACGGGGCGATCACCATCATCCAGCCCGACCTGTCGAAGACCGGTGGCATCACCGAGGCGCTGCGCATCGCGGCGATGGCCTCGGCCTACAAGCACACGGTCAACCCCCACACCTCGGCCACCGGCATCAACATGGCGGCTACCGTACACTTCCTCTCGGCAATCGATTGCGGCGGCTACTACGAAGGCGATGTCGCGCGGGAGAACCTGTTCCGCGACCAGCTCACACGGCCGGCCATCACGGTCGATGCCGAGGGTTGCGTCATCGCCCCCGATGCGCCGGGCCTTGGGGTGGACATCGACGAGGACTGGCTGCGCGCGCACCCGGTGATCGAAGGCCCCGCCTACGTCTGACCAGGAGTTCCCCCGATGCTCGTGTCGCCCTCCCCCACCCTGAGCCGGGCCCTCATCGTCTGCGCGCTCGCGCCGGCGCTGCCGGTGTCCGGCCCTGCCCGCGCGCAGTCCTTCCCCGACAAGCCGATCCGGTTCGTGGTGCCCTACGCGCCGGGCGGTTCGACCGATTTCCTCGCCCGCATGCTGGCGCAGCACTACACCGAGGTCTGGAAGCAGCCGGTGGTGGTGGACAACCGCGGCGGCGGGGGCGGCACGATCGGCGCCGACCTGGTCGCGCGCTCGCCCGCCGATGGCCACACGCTGGTGCTGACCGCCGGCAGCCATGCCACTGCGGTGGGCATCTATCGCAAGCTGCCCTACGACCTGCTCACCGATCTGCAGGCCGTCGGCCTGATCGCGACGCAACCCAACGCGCTGGTCGTGCATCCGTCGCTGCCGGTGCGCAACGTGAAGGAGCTCATCGCGCTCGCGCGGGCGCGGCCCGGCGAACTGGCGTTCTCCTCGTCGGGCAACGGCGGCTTCCAGCATCTCATCGGCGAGCTGTTCAAGGCCCAGGCCAACGTGAACCTCATCCACGTGCCCTACAAGGGCACGGCGCCCGCGCTGGCCGACCTGATCGGCGGACAGGTGTCGATGAGCGTGCAGCCGGTGATCAACGCGGTACCCAGCGCAAAAGCCGGGCGCATCCGGATGGTGGCCGTGACCGGCCCGCAGCGCACGGCCGTCGCCCCCGAAGTCCCCACCGTGCGCGAATCCGGCCTGCCCGACTTCAGCGTCGTGGCGTGGTACGGCGTTCACGTACCCGCGCGCACGCCCCGCCCGATCGTCGATGCGCTCAACGGCCAGATGCGCAAGCTGCTCTCGAGCGGCGATACCCGCCAGCGCCTGCTCGGGCAGGGCATGGAGCCCGCGCTCACCACCCCCGACGAGTTCGCCGACTTCGTCCGCTCGGAGGTGGCGCGCTGGACGAAGGTGATCCGCAACGCCGGCATCACCGAGAACTGAGCACGCTCGTCGCCGCGCGCCCGTTCGCGCCGCCGCGGTCACGCGCCCCCATAGCGACGAGTGGCTCCGCGCAGGAGCCTCGACGAGCGCCCCCCGGACACGCGGGTCCCTCGCACATGGGCTTCACCCCCGGGGCCGACAGGGCATGCAACGCACCGAACGCCGGGGAGAGATCCGCCGCCCGAAGCGGGGACGCGGTTCAGCCGGGATAGCGCCGCAGCCAGGGCCGCGCGACGAGATACTGCTGCTCGAACGCTTCGATCTGCGGAAGATGCGTGAGCGTCACGCCCACGTCGTCCAGCCCCCGTGCGAGCCGATCCTTGCGGGTAGGGTCGATGTCGAACCCGTGAGAACTGCCGTCGGGCAGGCGAACCTGCTGGGCCGGCAGGTCGACACGGACGCGGGCGCCGGGCTGCGCCTCGAGCAACCGCAGCAGGCGTTGCACGGTGGCCTCGGGCAGTACCACCGGCAGGATGCCGTTCTGCAGGCAGTTGCCTGCGAACACGTCGCCGAAGCTGGAGGCCACCAGCGCCCGCAGCCCGTAGTCGAGCACGGCGTAGGCCGCGCTCTCGCGCGACGATCCGCAGCCGAAGTCCGCGCCCGCCACGAGGATGCGCGCCCCGGCGTAGCGGGCATCGTTCAGGGCACACTCCGGGCGAGGCGTGCCGGCGGCGTCGTGGCGCAGGTCATGCAGGAATGCGCGCGCGTAATCGGAGACGCCCGGCCGGCGGCGCTGGCGATGAAACCGAGCGGGCACGATCATGCCGGTATCGATCTTGGCCACGGCCAGGGGCACGGCCACGGCATCGAGCACGTCGAAGGGTTCCATCAGCACGCCCTCACAGCGTCCGCACGTCGCACAGCGCGCCGCGCACGGCGCTGGCCGCCGCCAGCGCGGGACTCAGGATGTGGGTGATCGCACCCGGGCCCTGCCGCCCCTCGAAGTTGCGGTTGGTGGTCGAGGCGCAGCGTTGCCCGGGCGCGACGAGATCGCCATTGGCGCCGCCGCACATCGAGCAGCCCGCTTCTCCCCATTCGCAGCCGGCCTCGAGGAAGATGCGGTCGAGTCCCTCGCACTGGGCCTGTCGCCGCACGCCGCTGGAGCCGGGCACGACCAGCACCGGCACGACCACGCGCCGGCCACGCAGCACCCGCGCAGCGACGCGAAGGTCCTCGATGCGCGCATTGGTGCACGACCCGATGAACACGCGGTCGATGGGCACCCCGGCCAGCGGCTGGCCGGGCGACAGTCCGGTGTAGGCGAGCGCGCGCTGCATGCGATCGCGCCGCGCAGGATCGTCGACGCGAGCCGGATCGGGCACCACCTCGCCGATCGGCACCGAGTCCTCGGGGCTGGTGCCCCAGGACACCATCGGCTCGATCGCGGTGGCGTCGATCGCCAGCTCGCGATCGAAACGCGCGTCCGGATCGCTGGGCAGCGTACGCCATGACGCGCACGCTGCCTCCCAGTCCTGCGCCGCGGGCGCGTGCGGGCGCCCGTGGAGATAGTCGAATGTCGTCTGGTCAGGGGCGATGAGACCGATGCGTGCGCCGGCCTCGACCGACATGTTGCAGAGGGTCATGCGCGCCTCCATCGTCATCGCGCGCACCGTCGATCCGCAGTATTCGATCGCGTGGCCCACCGCGCCCCCGATGCCGATGCGCGAGATCACGTGCAGGATCACGTCCTTCGCGCCCACCCAAGGAGCGAGTTCGCCCTCGATGCGGATTCGGAAGTTGCGCGGCTTGCGCATCCAGAGGGTCTGCGTCGCCAGCACGTGGCGCAGCTGGTTGGACTGCCCGATCGGCAGCGCGAGCGTTCCGAAGGCGCCCTGGGTGGCGGTATGCGAATCGCAGCAGACGATCAGCAGCCCCGGATGGCTCAGCCCGAGTTCGGGCGCGATCACGTGCACGATGCCCTGCCGGGCGTCGTGCATGTCGACGTGCGGCAACCGGTGGCGCGCGGCGTTCTCCGAGAGCAGGCGCACCACCTCGCGGATCTCGGGGTTGTCGATACCCGCCAGTCCCTCCTCGCGTCGACGGGTAGGGAGGTAGTGGTCGGTCACCGCCAGAGTGCGCCCGGGCGTCCGCACCGACCGCCCCTCGGCTTCCAGCTGATCGAACGCGAGGAACGTACCACCCTCGTGCACGAGGTTCAGGTCGACCCACAGCAGGTCTTCGCCACCGGGGTTGCCCACGATGCGATGCGCGGACCAGAGCTTGTCGAGCAGGGTGAGCGGCCCTTTGTCGACGGCAGTCGGGAAAGATGAAGACATGGTCACGTTCCGGGAGATGGGCGGACCTGCTGGGGCTCGAGTCTCCGGCTGAGCCGGCTGCTTGTCCACCGTCCGCCGCTGACGCCCGGGCAAGCCCTGCGCTGGCGCGCGATCGTGGCGCAGGTCAGCGCTCGACCGGCACGTCCACGAGGTTGCCCCACTCGGTCCACGAGCCGTCGTAGACCTTCACGCGCTTGAGGCCCAGCAGCTGGGTCAGCACGAAGTAGAGCACCGTGGCGCGATGGCTCATCCGGCAGTAGGTGATGATGTCGCGCTGCGCGTCCACCCCGGTCGGCGCGAGCAGCCGCTCGACCTCGGCGGCGGGCCGGAAGGCCTTGTTCTCGTCGAGCAGGTCCTCGAAGAACACGTGCTTCGCGCCCGGGATGCGTCCGTAGCGCAGCGCGCCCACGTCGGGGGTGCCCGGCGCGCCCACCCGCTCGCCGCGGTATTCCTCGTGCGAGCGTCCGTCGAGGATAAGCGTATCGCCACCCAGCGCCCGCAGCACGCGATCGCGATGGATGCGCATGCGCTCGACGCGCCGCGCCGGCATGTAGGTGGCCGGGGCGGCCGCAGCCGGCTCGGCCGTGAGGAGCGGAAGACCCTGCGCGCGCCAGGCGGC
>CAIKXV010000066.1 GCA_903831455.1 uncultured Pseudomonadota bacterium
CCCCGCCCAAGGCGGCCGGCTTCCTGCTGGGCTTCGTCGGCGTGGTCGTGCTGCTCGGCCCCGAGCTTCCGGCCGTGGGTGGTGCCGGCGGGCAGGTGCTCGCCGGGCAACTCGCGGTGCTGCTCGGTGCGCTGCTCTATGCCGCCAATGCGGTATCCGCGCGCCGCATGCCCCCGCTCGATCCGATCGCGGTCTCGCTCGCCACGCTGCTGATCGCGGCCTGCGTGATGCTGGTGGCCGCGCTGTTCGCCGCCGAGCCGCTGCCGCAGTCCCCACCGACGGCGGCAGTCTGGGCGGTGCTGTGGATGGGGGTCTTCCCCACCGCGGTCGCCACCATCATCTACTTCGAGCTGATCCGGATCGCGGGGCCCACGTTCATGTCGCTCACCAACTACCTGACCCCCGGCATCGGCGTCGTGCTCGGCATCGCCGTGCTGGGCGAGCAGCCGGGCTGGCAGGCCTACGCCGGGCTTGCGCTGATCCTCGCCGGAGTGGCGCTGGCACAGGCCCGTGCGCTGGGGCGCTGGAGGGCGCGGTGAAGCCCCGCGGCCGGACCGGCAGCGGACGCGCAGCCGGTGCACCGGGACGCCCTGGCTGCGCGTGGGCTTGAAACGACCGGGTCGAGCCCCACATTCAAGGGGCGGAGGTCGGCGGCCGATAATGGAATCGTCCGCGGATCGACTGCATCGGACCCGCCACGGCGGCTTGCGCGCGGCGTGAACGCGGTGCCCGACGCGAGTCGTCCGACCCGCGCATTCCCACTCCCGAGGAGTCCTCGATGAACCTGGTCTACAACAGCGCGAACTACTACGTGCTCGAGTATCCGGCGCACCGCGGGTACGAGCTCGTGGACAAGCAGGCGGGCCGCGGCGCCTTCCTGCACGGCGAGATGGCCCGGCGCCTTCGCGACTGGATGCAGGATGCGGCCCGCGAAGACCCGTCGGTCGAGCGTATCGACGAGGTGCTGGAAAACTTCCAGCCCCTGCTCACCACGCCGGTGGTCGCGCACTGAAGGGTCGGCCACCCCGTGGTGGCTGCGCCCGCGGGTGACGGCGCAGGCGACTCACCCGCGGTGGCTCCGGATCCGCCGCGCGGAGGGGGGGATCGTGTCGCGGCTGCGCGCGTCGCCCCGGCCCTGCAGGCCGTATCGGCCGGCGACAGCCGCAGTGGCGGCTTCGCCGGTGATGTCAGAGGCGCCAGCGACTTCGGCGAGGCAACCTCGGTGACTTCAGTGCCAGTTCTGCATCGCCTGCATGACCCGCTGGCGCTTCTCCTCGACGTCCTTGGAAAAGCCAGGGTGCTGCTGCTCGACGAAATGCATCGCGAGGCTGATCTTCAGTACCGCGACCGCCATGCAGGCGGCGAGGTCGTCGAGTTCGGTGCTGGCGCGAGCAAGGCCCAGCGCCTCCCCGGTCTCGTCGAGGAGCTGGTTGAAGGCGGCTTCGTGTTCGCCCGTGAGCAGGTTCGGCATGGTCCGTCGGCGTGGATGTTCGGTCGTCCGCATCATACCGCAGCCCTGCGGGCTGCCCGCGGCGGGGACTCAGGACCCGGCGGACGCCCGCGGTTCCTGCGGATCGGCGTGTTGCCCGAATCGGGGCGGGAGCGCCACGCGGGACAGCGGCGACTCGCCGGCACGTAGTGCCGACTCGAGCAGGCGCGCCGGACGGCGATCGCCGGCGAGTGCGCCGTCGCGCCGCGCAGGGAGCGGATGCAGGTCCGCGAGCGTCGCGCCGCTGCCGAGGTAGGTGGGTCCGTCGAACAGGTGGATTTCGATCATCGAGTCGACTGATCCCTCGCGCCAGGCATGCAAGCCCGCCGGGAGCGCCGGCGGCATCGGCAGGCGGCGCAGCGCGGCGAGCGCACGCGGGTCGTGACGGTCGGACCGGATGCCGCCCGGCTCTCCGGGACAGGCGCGGGCACAGCGGTCCTCGCGCGCCGCGGTGCAGGGCCCTTCCGGTTGTTCGGCGAGTCCGAGCAGGGGCGCGCACAGGCGGTGCGCGCGGGCGAGCGTGGCGAGCACGCGCCGGGCGGTGCCCTCGTCGGGGAAATCGCCGAACCATGCGTCCGGCGGTTCGACCCGCGCACCCGCCTCGCACAGCGTGAAGGCCGGCGTGGCGCCGGCCGTCCAGGCCAGCCGCCAGGACTCGCGCAGTGGCTCGTCTGCGCTGCCGGCTCGCGGCGTGCGCGCGCGTTCGATCCGCAGGCGGGCGAGCGAGGCGCCGAGCGCGCCTGCGCCGGGGTGGCACTCGATGCGCCGGGTCGCCGCCAGCAGTTCGCGCACCGCGGGGCCGGGCCGGGAGAGCTGGCGCATGAATTCGACGCGCAGCCGCGCGCCGGCGATCACCCGTAGCGCACGCCCCTGCGCATCGAGCAGGACCGCGCACCCGGCGCCCTCGGGCACGTCGAGGGCGAAGTCGGCGGCGCCGAGCGCGGCGTCTGCCGGGCGCACGAGGTGTGCCGCTGCCGCGCGGACCGCCGCCGCGCCGAGATCGGCGGTGGCGGCGGCGAGAAAGCCCCCGAGCACCTCGGCATCCCCGAGCGCGCGGTGGCGTGCGGTGCAGGCGAGTCCGTGCCGGGCCATCACCGCGTCGAGGTTGTGGCGGTGCTCGCGCGGGTAGAGCCGTCGCGACAGGCGCGCAGTGCACAGCACCGGTACCGAGAACGCGATGCCGACGCGCGCGAACTCCGCGCGCAGGAAGGCGTAGTCGAAGCGGACGTTGTGGGCGACGAGCAGGCGATCGGCCAGTCGATCGGCCAGCGCCGGGGCCAGCGCTTCGAACACCGGCGCGTCGGAGACCATCCGGTCGTCGATGCCGGTGAGCCGCGTGATGAACGCAGGGATCGGCTGCCCGGGATCGACGAGGCTGCTCCAGGTCCGGCCCGCATCGTCGATCGGGCGATCCGGCCCGATCTCGATCAGGCCGATCTCGGTGATGCGATCGCGCGAGGGGTCCGCGCCGGTGGTCTCCAGGTCGAGCAGCGTGATCGCGCCGCCGAACAGGTCACCGACCGTGGGGGCGTCGGGCGGCGTCAACGGGGCGAGGACGCAGGCGCTGTACGCAGGCTCTCGGGTCGCGCCGCGGCGGCGGCGAAGTCGCCGGCGAGCACGGTGGAGAGCTGCCCGAGGTCGAGGTGGCGGCGCAGCGCGGCGTTGACATCGGCGGCGGTGAGGGCCGCGATACGCGCGTCGAGCGCGCCCTGCCAGCGATAGGTGCGACCGAGGTCGGCATTGCTCGCCAGCGCGGCGGTGAGCCGCGCGTCGTTGCCGCGTGCTACCTGCACCGACTGCAGGTAGCCGGCCCTGGCCGCCGCGACCTCGGCCTCGGTGAATCCGTCGGCGAGCGCGCGTTCGAGTTCCTCGCGCACCGCGCGCTCCAGGCGCGCGGCGTTCTCCGGCGCGAAGATCGCCGAGGCCATGAACGAGCCGCTGCGCCCGGGGCTGCCGCCGTCGAATCGAGCCCAGACCGAGTAGGAGAGACCCTCTCGGTGGCGCACGCGTTCGGCGAGGCGGGAGCTGAGGAAGCCGCCCCCCAGCATCTGCCCGGCGATCAGCAGCGCGGGGTAGTCGGCGTCGTCGCTGGACAACTCGAGGTTCATGCCGGTGCGGAACCAGGCATTCGCACGATCGGGCGTCTCGATCACGATGCGCCGCGGCTCCACGCGCTGGTACAGGTCGGACACGCGCGACCACGGCATTTCGCTGCGCCACTCGCCCAGCAGCCGCGCGGCGAGCGCGGCGATCGCCTCGGGGTCGAAATCGCCCACGAGCGAGAGCTGGCCGCTGGAGGCCCCGTAGAACCGCCGGTGGAAGTCGCGCATCCCGGCGAGCGTGACGGCGCGCAGGTCCGCCGCCTGCTCGTCCAGCGACGGGATATGGCGCGGGTCGCCGCGAGGATAGCGTTCGGTATGCCGGCGATAGGCGAGCGCGCCCAGCGAGGCCGGATCCTGCCGCTGGCGATCGATGCCAGCCAGCGCCTCGGCGCGCAGCTCCTCGAGGTCGCGCGCCGGCAGGGCCGGGTCGCGCAGCATGTCCACGACCAGGGCCAGCGACTCCGCCAGGTGTTCGCGCACGGCGCGCAGCGAGACGCTGACGCCGGTCGCCGATCCCGACACCGAGAACTGGGTCCCCATCCGGTCGAATTCGTCGCGCAGGCGCTGTCGGTCGAGGCGCCGCGTACCGCGCTGGAGCAGCGCTGCGAGCAGGCTCGCCTCCGCCTGGCGTCCGACCAGCGAGCGCTCGTCACCGAAGCGCAGGTTGAGCTGGGCGTGCACCAGCCGCCCGCGGGTCGCCCGCGGCAGCATCGCGAGGTGCAGCCCCGCAGGGAGATGTCGGCGCAGGGTGCGCTGCTCGATGTTCTCCGGCGTGGGATCGAACGACTCGCCCGCGGCGAGCTCGGGGTCGGGCGCGAGGCCCGCGAGGAGCGATTCCAGGTCCGGGGCGGACGGGATCTCCGTGCGGTCGGGAGCCGGATCGGGGATGAACAGGCCGACGGTGCGGTTCGCACGCTTCAGGTAG
>CAIKXV010000067.1 GCA_903831455.1 uncultured Pseudomonadota bacterium
ACTACGGGCCGCGCTCGGGCGTGGGCCTCGCGATCGCGCTCGCCCCCGAGGAGCCCCGCCATGTCGGGGTGATCGGCCTCGGCGTGGGCACGCTCGCCACCTACGGGCGGCCGGGCGACCGCTACCGCATGTACGAGATCAACCCGCAGGTGGTCGACATCGCGTGGCAGTGGTTCAGCTACCTCAAGGAGTCACGCGCGTCCATCGAGGTGGTGCTGGGAGACGCCCGCCTGCAGCTCGAGCGCGAGGCGCCCCAGCAGTTCGACGTGCTGGTGATCGACGCGTTCTCCAGCGACTCGATCCCCGCCCACCTGCTCACCCGCGAGGCGATGCAGGTCTACCTGCGCCACGTGAAGCCCGATGGCGTGGTCGCGCTGCACGTGACCAACCGCTTCCTCGACCTGCCCCCGGTGGTGCGCCGGATCGCCGACGAACTCGGCCTCGCCGCGGTCATGGTCTCCGACGAGCCCTCGGAGCACGGCGACAGCTTCATGTCGAGTTCGGACTGGATCCTGGTGAGCCGCACCGGCAAGGTGTTCGAACGCGAGGCCCTGCGCAAGGTGGCCCAGCCGGTCGAGCAGCGCCCGAACTGGCGGCTGTGGACCGACAACTTCAACAACCTGTTCCAGATCCTGAAGTAGCCGGTCCCCCGTGGTGCGCGGCGCCTCAGCCGCGGGTACGGCGTCGGGCGGGCGCCGCCTTGCGCGCGCCGGCCTTGGCGCCCTTCGCCCTGGCCTTGGCGCGCTCCTGGCGCTGCTCCTCGCGGAACTCGGCGATCGCCTCGCGCGCGGCCGTGAAGGCCGACAGCGACGCGTAGACCCCCGCGTAGACGTACGTGTGCAGCAGGATCTCGCCGACTTCGCGTTCGCTCCACCCCTGGCGCAGGCAGGTCTTCACGTGCATCTTGACCGCGCCGGTCTGCGACTGCGCCGAGGTCATCGCCAGCGACAACGCGGCGCGTACCTTCGGGCCCAGCGCCGGGCGGGCCCATACCGTGCCCCAGCAGAACTCGTCGGTGACGTCCTGCCACATCCACATGAAGTCGTCGGCTTCGCGATAATTGCGTTCGACATGGGCGTCGCCATGGATGCGGCGGCGGACACGTTCGCCGCGGGTGGCAAGGTCGCTGCGTTTGCGCTCGGCCATCGGTAACCCCTCTGCAGACCGGTTGGATCGACATGCGCCCCGCGACTGCGCGGCCGGAGGCACACCCTGATGGACTCGAACATAGCACCGCCCGGGGCGACCGCCCTGCTCGCGGAGTTTGCAGCGCACCACCCGGCCTCGGCGATGCCCGCCGGGGCGCGCGCGGCCGCCCAGCGACTGCTGCTCAACGCGCTGGGTTGCGCGGTCGGAGGAGCCGGTGACCCTGCCCTCGCGCGACTGTCGGCCACGCTCGCGCCCTTCGCGGGCAAACCCTCGATCCCCCTGCTCGGTCGAGGCGACCGCAGCGACCCGGCCACCGCCGCGCTGCTCAATGGCTACGCGGCGAACATCCTCGACTTCGACGACACCCACCTCGAGACGGTGATCCATCCGGGGCCGGTTCTGCTGCCGGTGGTCGTCTCGCTCGCGGCTCGCCCCGGAGTCGACGGTGCTTCGCTGATCGAGGCCACGCTGGTCGGCTGCG
>CAIKXV010000068.1 GCA_903831455.1 uncultured Pseudomonadota bacterium
CTCTGGCAGATCAGCATCGCACCGCCGGACCTCAAGTACGGGCTTGCCCTGGCGCCCCTGCTCGAAGGCGGGCTGTGGCAACTGATCACCGTGTGCGCGATCGGTGCCTTCGGTTCCTGGGCGCTGCGCGAGGTGGAGATCTGCCGCAAGCTCGGCATGGGCTACCACGTGCCGGTGGCCTTCAGCTTCGCGATCGGGGCCTACGTGACGCTGGTCGTGGTGCGGCCGGTGCTGCTGGGCGCCTGGGGACACGGCTTCCCCTACGGGATCTTCAGCCACCTCGACTGGGTATCCAACGTCGGCTACCAGTACCTGCACTTCCACTACAACCCGGCGCACATGATCGCGGTGAGTTTCTTCTTCGCGACCACCTTCGCGCTGTCGCTGCACGGCGCACTCGTGCTCTCGGCGACCAATCCCGCGCCCGGCGAGACGGTCAAGACGCCCGAGCACGAGGACACCTTCTTCCGCGACACGATCGGCTACTCGATCGGCACGCTGGGCATCCACCGGCTGGGCCTGTTCCTCGCGCTCTCGGCCGGCTTCTGGAGCGCGGTCTGCATCGTGATCAGCGGGCCGTTCTGGACCCGTGGCTGGCCCGAGTGGTGGGGCTGGTGGCTCAACCTGCCGATCTGGTCCTAGCGGTCACGGAAGAGGGGAGACGACATGAACACCTACTACCAGAACCTCTTCACGCAGGTTCAGCCCACCGGGCCGGTCACGATGGGCGTGCCGCTGGGACGGGGCAACGATCCGCGTACGGGCCAGCCCCTGCTGCTGCACATCCTCGGGCGCATCGGCAACGCGCAGATCGGACCGATCTACCTCGGCGGCTGGGGCATCGCCTCGCTGCTGTGCGGATTGCTCGCCTTCTGGATCATCGGCTTCAACATGCTGGCCTCGGTGAACCTCGATCCGATCCAGTTCGTGCGCCAGCTGTTCTGGCTCGCCCTGGAGCCGCCCGCGCCGCAGTACGGGCTGTCGCTGCCGCCGCTCAACCAGGGCGGATGGTGGCTGATCGCCGGCTTCTTCCTGACCCTGTCGCTGCTGCTGTGGTGGGTGCGGATGTACACCCGCGCCCGCGCCCTGGGCATGGGCACCCACATCGCGTGGGCGTTCGCGGCGGCGATCTGGCTCTATCTCGTGCTGGGCTTCATCCGCCCGGTGCTGATGGGCTGCTGGTGCGAAGCCGTGCCGTTCGGCATCTTCCCGCACCTCGACTGGACGGCGGCCTTCTCGCTGCGCTACGGGAACCTGTTCTACAACCCGTTCCACGCGCTGTCGATCGTCTTCCTCTACGGCTCGACGCTGCTGTTCGCGATGCACGGCGCGACGATCCTCGCGGTCACCCGCTACGGCGGCGAGCGCGAGATCGAGCAGATCGTCGATCGGGGCACCGCCTCGGAGCGCGCCGCCCTCTTCTGGCGCTGGACGATGGGCTTCAACGCCACGATGGAATCGATCCATCGCTGGGCCTGGTGGTTCGCCGTGCTGTGCCCGCTCGCCGGCGGCATCGGCATCCTGCTCACCGGCACCGTGGTCGACAACTGGTACCTGTGGGCGGTCAAGCACGGCGTGGCGCCGTCCTATCCGGCGGTGTTCCCGCCCAGCGTCGATCCCGCGACGATGATCCAGGGGGTGAAATGATGAGCAGCGCGAGAAGGATGTCCCGGGGTCTCGCAACCGTATCGGCCGTGCTTGCGGCAGCGCTGCTGCTCGCCGGTTGCGAGCGGCCGCCGGTCGACGTGGTCCAGCGCGGCTTCCGCGGCACGGGCATGGAACTGGTGTACAACCCGCGCACGCTGGTCCCGCAGACCTACCAGAACGTGGCGCCAGACGCCCTGCCTGCGGTACCCGCCGAAGGTCCGAAGGCGAAGGACGTCTACAAGAACGTGCAGGTACTGGGCGACCTTTCGGTGGCCGAGTTCAACCGGACGATGGTGGCGATCAGCAGCTGGATCGCACCCACCCAGCAGTGCACGTTCTGCCACGCGGCCGGGGAGGGCTTCGAGTCCGACACCCTCTACCAGAAGGTGGTGGCGCGCCGCATGCTGCAGATGACGCAGGCGATCAACAGCCAGTGGAACGCCCACGTGGGCAGCACCGGCGTGACCTGCTACACCTGCCATCGCGGCCAGGCCAATCCGCCGCAGGTCTGGTTCCGCCAGCCGCAGTCCCCGCAGGCCGCACGGATCATGGGTGACGACGCGGGCCAGAACAAGGCCGTGGGAACCGGTCTCACCGGTTCGCTGCCCTACAACGCGCTGGCCGAGTATCTGCTGGAGGGACAGAACATCCGCGTCAACGGCACGACCGCGCTGCCCACCGGCAACCGGCAGTCCATCAAGCAGGCCGAGTTCACCTACTCGCTGATGGTGCACATGTCCGACGGGCTGGGCGTGAACTGCACCTACTGCCACAACACCCAGAACTTCGGGAAGTGGGAAGGATCGCCGCCGCAGCGGACGACCGCCTGGCACGGCATCCGGATGGCGCGCGAGATCAACAGCACCTACATCGAGCCGCTGCACCCGGTGTTCCCGGCGAGCGAGAAGGGAGCGCTGGGCGATGTCGCGAAGGTGAGTTGCGGCACCTGCCACCAGGGAGCCTACAAGCCGCTCTACGGGGCGCAGATGGCACGCGACTACCCCGGCCTCGTGCGTGCACCGGCCGCGAGCGCAGCCGCCGCGCCACGCGCGAGGCAGGCCGCGCGGTGAACGCTCCCCCGGCCGGCCGCGGGCTCGTGCTTCGGGCCGGGGGTCGGCCGGACCACGCGGCGACCGGTGGCGCGCCGCACCTCGGGGCGGCGGGCGGCGTGCGGGTACTGGGCGCGGATGCGCGCGTGGTCCTGTTGCTCGCCGACATCGCCCCTGCGGCGCGTCTGTGGGGCTGGGGCCGCTTCATCACCGGCCGAGCCGCAGCCCGTGCCGAAGCCGGCGTGTGCTTCGCCAAGGTGCTGGGCAGCGGCCACGACGGCGGCTTCGGGCTGCGCCCGAGCGGTTCGCGCCAGGGGTTGTTCTGCGTGCTGCGCGATGCGGCTGCAGCCGAGGCCTTCGTGCAGTGCTCGCCGCTGGTGCGCGCGTATCGCGAACACGCGCGCGAGTTCGCGCTCGCGAGCCTGCGGGTCACCTCCTGCCGGGGCAGTTGGGCAGGCGTCCGGTTCGAACCGGTCGCCGAGGCCCCACCGCAGGGGCGCATCGCCGCACTGACCCGCGCGTCGATCCGACCGCAGCGCGCCGCCCGATTCTGGCGCCACGCGCCGCCCTCGCAGCGCGCGCTGTCCGAGGCGCCCGGCTGCGTGCTGGCGGTCGGGCTGGGAGAGGCCCCCCTGCTGCGGCAGGCCACGTTCAGCATCTGGCAGGACGTCGATTCGATGCGAGCCTATGCGCATACGGGTGCGCACAGGCTCGCCATCGATGCGGCCCGGGAGCATGGCCTCTTCTCCGAGTCGATGTTCGCGCGCTTCGTCGTCGATTCGCTCGAGGGTTCGTGGCGCGGGGTGCCGCTTGGCTGACGGCGGGCGGGGACCGCGGGAGCGGCACGTCGTGGTGGTGGGCGCCGGCATCGGCGGGCTGGTGGCTGCGCTCGACCTGGCCGTGAGCGGGGTGGCGGTCACGCTGCTCGAGCGCTCGCAGGCGCCGGGCGGCAAGATGCGCCGGGTCGAGGTCGATGGCGTGGGCATCGACTCCGGTCCGACGGTCTTCACCTTGCGCTGGATCCTCGAGCAGGCGTTCGAACGCGCGGGCGCCGCGCTCGGCGACCGGCTGCGACTCTCCGCGCTGCCGGTGCTCGCGCGACACGCGTGGCCTGACGGCAGCCGCTTCGACCTGCATGCCGATCCGGCGCGCGCGCTCGAGGCCGTCGGCGACTTTTCCGGGGCCGGCGAGGCGCGTCGATTCGAGGCCTTCCGTCGACGCGCGGGCGAGGTGTACCGACGCCTCGATGGGCCCTACATCCGCTCGCAGCGACCGGACCTGTTCACGATGACGCGCAGGCTGGGGCTGTCCGGCGTCGCGGAACTGGCGCGCCTCGGGCCGTTCGCGAGCCTGTGGTCCGCGCTCGGTCGCGAGTTCCGCGACCCCAGGCTGCGCCAGTTGTTCGGACGCTATGCGACCTACTGCGGCGCATCGCCGTGGCGCGCGCCGGCGACCCTGATGCTGATCGCCCGCGTCGAGATGGACGGCGTGTGGGCGGTCGAAGGTGGCATGCACGCGGTCGCCGAGGCGGTCGCCGCGCTGGCGACCGAGCGCGGCGTACGCATCCGCTACGGCGCCGAGGCGAGCCGACTGATCGTCGCCGACGGGCGTGCCTGCGGCGTGGAGCTCGCCGGCGGCGAGCGCGTCATGGCCGATGCGGTCGTGTTCAACGGGGATGCCGGTGCCCTCGCGCAGGGGCTGCTCGGGGAGGAGGCACGCCACGCCGTGCCGCCGGTCGCCCGTGCCGAGCGCTCCCTGTCGGCGCTGACCTGGTCGATGCACGCGAAGACCGGTGGCCTCGAACTCGACATGCACAACGTGTTCTTCGATCGCGATTACGCGTCGGAGTTCGACGACATCTTCGTCCGGCGCCGCCTGCCGCGGCAGGGCACGGTCTACGTCTGCGCCCAGGACCGCGCGCCGGGAGCGGTTGCGCCCGCGGGGCGCGAGCGACTGCTCTGCCTGGTCAACGCACCTCCCGACGGCGACCTCGGATCGCCGTCGGCCCTGGAGATCGACTCATGCGAACGACGGATGCTCGCGCTGCTCGCGCGCTGTGGACTGCAGATGGAAGCGCGGGCGCCCGCGGTGCGCACCACGCCGCAGGCGTTCTCGCGCCTGTTTCCGGCAACGGGTGGTGCGCTCTACGGTCCGGCGACCCACGGCTGGACGATGCAGTTCCGCCGGCCGGGCGCGACCAGCGCGATGCCGGGGCTGTTCCTCGCGGGGGGCAGCGTGCACCCGGGGCCGGGCGTGCCGATGGCGGCGATGTCGGGCCGACTTGCGGCCGCGGCGCTGATGGCGAGCCTCGATTCGACCAGCCGGTCGCGCGCGGTGGGTATCTCTGGTGGTACGTCGACGCGCTCTCCGACGACGGCCGGCACGGCCTGACGCTGATCGCCTTCGTCGGCAGCGTCTTCTCGCCCTACTACCGGAGGGCGAGGTTGCGCGGGCAGGACGATCCCGCAGCGCATTGCGCGCTCAACGTCGCCCTCTACGGCCCCGATCGGCGCTGGGCGATGACCGAGCGTTCGGCCTCCAGCGTCGATCGCGACCGCTCGGCGTTCGCGATCGGCCCGAGCGAGTTGCGCTGGGATGGCGATAGCCTGGTCGTGGACATCGACGAGGTGGCGCTGCCGCTGCCCCGCCGGGTGCGTGGACGGGTGCGCCTCCACCCGCACCGGCTGTTCGCGCGCGTCGACGCGCTCGACGACGGCGGCATGCACCGCTGGGGCCCGATCGCCCCCGGCGCGCGCATCGAAGTGGAGCTGGACCAGCCTTCGCTGCGCTGGAGCGGCCATGCCTACCTGGACAGCAACCAGGGCGCGGAGCCGATCGATCGGCCGTTCACCGGCTGGGACTGGTCCCGCGCGCAACTGTCCGACGGCAGCTGCGCGGTCATCTACGATGTCCGCCAGCGCGAGGCCGGCGACCGCGTGCTGGCGCTGCGCTATCGCCCGGACGGTGCGGTCGAGCCGTTCGAGGCGCCTGCGCGCCAGCGGCTGGCCCGCAGCGCCTGGGCAATCGCCCGCACGCAGCGCAGCGAGCCGGGGACGGCCGCGATCATCGACCGCACGCTGGAGGACACGCCGTTCTACGTGCGATCGGTCGCGCGCGCCCGCCTGCTGGGCGAGGACCTCGTGTGCATGCACGAGACGCTGCATGTCGGGCGCCTGGTGTCGCCGGTGGTGCAGTTCCTGCTGCCGTTTCGCATGCCGCGACGACCCTGAGCGACCCGCGCGGTCGCGGCCGACGGATCAGCCGCGCGAGAACTCGCGCACCACGTGCTGCTGCCGTCGAGAGATCGCCAGCTTGTCCGGCACGCCGCGCAGCACGGCGACCCAGTGCGTATCCACGGCTCCCCCGCCGAGGCGCTCGAAGCCGGTGATCGCGGCCCGCGCCACCAGGCAGTTGCGGTGGATGCGCACGAACCGCTCGCCGAATTCCTGCTCGAGCTGCATCAGCGACTCCTCGATCAGGTACTCGCGCTGCGCGGTGCGGATCGTCACGTACTTGAGCTCGGCCTTGAAGTACAGGATGTCGTCGACCGGCACCAGGTGCACGCGACCGCCTTCGGTCACCGACAGCTGTCGTCGCGGACCGCCGGCCAGCGCGCGCGCCTGTGCCGCCTGCAGCGGGACGCTGTGGCGCGCCCGCGACAGGGCCTCGGCGAGGCGCGATGCGCGCACCGGCTTCATCAGGTAGTCGACCGCGTGCAGGTCGAAGGCCTGGACCGCGAACTCGTCGTAGGCGGTGACGAACACCACGGCGGGAGGCTGCGGCAGCAGCGACAGGTGGCCCGCGAGTTCGAGGCCGTCCATGCCGGGCATCCGGACGTCGAGCAGGACCACGTTGGCACGGGTGTCCTGCAGCAGCTCGAGGGCTTCGGGTCCGCTCGCGGCCTCGCCGACCAGCTGGTGGGGCACCTGCGCGCCGCAGTCGCCGAGCAGATCGCGCAGGCGCGCGCGCGCGGGAGCCTCGTCGTCGACGATGGCCACGCGCAGTGCGGGTTCGGGGGTGGGGATCACGGGAGCGCTCCGGGTGCGGTCGACTGGCGGTCGTGGATGGTGTAGGGCAGCGTGAGCTGGACCTCGTAGCGCCCGTCCTCGATGCGGTGCCGGAGGCTCGCCTCGGCATCGAAGTGCAGCTGCAGCCGTTGCCGGATATTGTCGATCGCGATGCGATTGCCCGGGCGGCGTTCGGTCATGACCGCCGCGGACACCGGGTTGGTGATGCGCACCAGCACGCGGTCGGCCTCGCGGACCACGGACACCCGGATCGGCCCCGGATCGGGCAGCGGCTCGATGCCATGGTAGACGGCATTCTCGAGCAGCGGTTGCAGGATCATCGGCGGCAGGCGGGCCTCCGGGGGCATCTGCTCCAGCGACCACTCGACGCGCAGCCGCTCGCCGAGGCGAAGGGCCTCGATCGCGAGGTACTGGCGCGCGAGATCCATCTCGCGGCCGAGCGTCGACAGGGTCCTGCCGTCGGCGAGCAGCGCACGGAACAGATCGGCGAGGTCCTCGAGGACCTGCTCGGCACGCCGGGGGTCGGCACGGATCAACGACAGCACCGCGGTCAGGCTGTTGAAGAGGAAGTGCGGTCGGATCCGCGCCTGCAGGGCCTGCAGCCGTGCCTCCACGAGCGCGGGCGACAGCGCCCGGCTGCGCAGGTCCAGCCAGCCCAGGAGCGCGGCGGCCAGTGCCATGCCCAGCAGGGCGTGCCGCCCGGGGTCGCTGCCGGCCGCCCCCAGCAGCATCGATCCGAAGGCATGGGAAGCGCCCGCGGCGATCGCCGAGAGCGCGATCACGCCGCCTGCAGCCACCGGATAGCGCAGGCGGTCGAGCATCGGGCAAGCGGCCGCCAGCGTGATCAGCACCAGCACCAGCGGCGGCTGCACCGTGGCGCAGACGTCGAGCAGCGTCCAGCCGAAGCGATCGAGCCGCGGGCTGAGCAGCACGGCAGCGACCACCGAGAGCAGGCTCGTCGCGACCAGGATGCGCAGCAGCACGCCCAGGTTGCGGAAATCGGGCATGCGACGCGCGAACGGGCCGGGACGCGGGTCCGATTCGCCTATACTCGTGCGCTTCGCGCCGACCTGCGGCGGCGGCGATGCGGCGACATCGGGTCGAAGGGGTCGATCCATGGTTCCGGATTGTCGGCGTGCCCACCGACCGATGGCAACCGCCGCGGCCCTCGCCCGCACCGCCTGCCGCACCCGGGCACCGGCGCCCCCTGACTCCGGACGAGCCTGTCGCCATGACCGAATCGAATGCCTCTCCTGCCGCCGGTGGCTGGTCGGGACGTTTCAGCGAACCCGTCTCGGAACTGGTCAAGCGCTACACCGCGTCGGTGGGTTTCGACCACCGGCTCGCCGAGTTCGACATCCGCGGATCGCTCGCGCACGCCCGGATGCTGGGCGCCTGCGGCATCCTGTCCGCCACCGACGTGGCCGACATCGAGCGCGGCATGGCTGCCCTGCTCGAGGAGATCCGCGCCGGGCGCTTCGAGTGGAAGCTCGAGCTCGAGGACGTGCATCTCAACATCGAACGCCGGCTGACCGAGCTGGTCGGCGATGCCGGCAAGCGCCTGCATACCGGGCGCTCGCGCAACGACCAGGTGGCCACCGACGTACGGCTCTGGCTGCGCGCGGCCATCGACGAGATCGATGCCGGATTGCGCGGCCTGCAGTCGGCCCTGCTCGAACTGGCCGCCGCCCATGTCGACACGGCGATGCCGGGCTTCACCCACCTGCAGGTCGCGCAGCCGGTCTCCTTCGCCCACCACCTGCTCGCCTATTTCGAGATGCTCGCGCGCGACCGGGAGCGGATGGCCGACTGCCGTCGCCGCGTGAACCGGCTGCCGCTGGGTGCCGCGGCCCTGGCGGGCACGAGCTATCCGATCGATCGCGCCCGCGTCGCGAGGGAACTGGGTTTCGAGGACATCTGCCGCAATTCGCTCGATGCGGTATCCGATCGCGACTTCGCGATCGAGTTCACGGCCGCCGCATCGCTGGTGATGACGCACCTGTCCCGCCTGTCGGAGGAACTCATCCTCTGGATGAGTCCGCGCTTCGGGTTCATCGACCTCGCCGACCGCTTCTGCACCGGCAGCTCGATCATGCCGCAGAAGAAGAACCCCGACGTGCCCGAACTGGTGCGCGGGAAGGTCGGTCGCGTGAACGGCCACCTGATCGGGCTGCTCACCCTGATGAAGGGACAGCCGCTCGCCTACAACAAGGACAACCAGGAGGACAAGGAGCCGCTCTTCGACACCGTCGACACGCTGCTCATGACCCTGGCGATCTACGCCGACATGGTGGGCGGGATTCGCGTGCGTCCCGAGGCGATGCGCGCGGCGCTCGCCCAGGGCTACGCGACCGCCACCGACCTGGCCGACTACCTCGTCCGGCGCGGCGTGCCTTTCCGCGACGCGCACGAGGTGGTGGCCCGCGCCGTCCGACACGCCGAGCAGGTCGGCTGCGACCTGCCCGACCTGCCGCTCGCGCAACTGCAGGCCTTCTCGCCGGCGATCGGCGAGGATGTCTACGCCGTGCTCACGGTCGAGGGTTCTCTCGCCAGCCGAGCCCATCCGGGTGGAACGGCACCCTCGGCGGTGCGCGAGGCGCTCGAGCAGGCGCGCGGTCGGCTGTAGCCCCGTCCCTCCGACGGCCTTGCCGCCTCAGGCGCTGCGGCGGGTCCGTGCGCGCCGGGGACGCCGTGCACCGCTGATGCGCTCGAGGCCGGCGAGGTCGCGTTCGGTGAAGACGTCGGAATACCCGCGCGCGGCCAGCGCCGCGCGCACCGCGTCCGCCTGGTCGTGTCCGTGCTCGAGCAGCAGCCAGCCACCGGGCCGCAGTGCGCGAACCGCCTGCAGGATGATCGCGTGCAGCGCACCCAGCCCGTCGTCCCCCGGGGTGAGGGCGTGGCGAGGTTCGAACCGAAGGTCGCCTTGCGCGAGATGCGGATCGGCCGCGGCGATGTAGGGCGGATTGGCCACGACGAGATCGAAGCGGCGCTCGTCCATACCGGACAGCCAGTCGTTCTCGGCGAGGTCGAGCCGGCAGTCGAGGGCCTCGGCATTGCGGCGCGCGAGGGCCAGCGCGTCTCCCGAAGCGTCGATCGCGAGGACCCGGGCCTGCGGCCGCTCCAGGGCGAGGGTGATCGCCACGCAACCGCTGCCCGTGCCGAGATCGGCGATCTCGAGGGGCTCGCCTGCCGGCATGCGGGCAAGCGCGGCATCCACCAGGCCCTCGGTCTCGGGCCTGGGGATCAGCACCTCCGGGCCGACGATGAATCGCCGCCCGTAGAACTCGCGCCAGCCCAGCAGGTAGGCGATCGGCTCGCCGTGCGCGCGGCGTTCGACCAGCGACTCGAAGCGCAGGCGATCGACCGGGCCGAGCGGACGCCCGGGATGGGCGATGACCTGTGCCGCGGTCGATCCGGTCACGTGCTGCAGCAGCAGGCGCGCCTCGGCCGCGGGCAGGCTGCGACCGCGAGCGGCGTGGACCAGCGCCTGGCCGTAGGTCAGCGAGGGGTTCACGCGGGCTCTGCCTCGGCGAGTGCGGCCAGCTGGTCGGCCTGGTGCTGGGCGGCCAGCGCGCCCACCAGGGCGTCGATGTCGCCGTCCATGATCTGGTCGATCTTGTAGAGCGTGAGGTTGATCCGGTGGTCGGTGACCCGGCCCTGGGGAAAATTGTAGGTGCGGATGCGCTCGGAGCGGTCGCCGCTGCCCACCAGCGACTTTCGCTCGGCTGCCTGGCGCGCCTGCTGCGCGCGCACCTGCTGGTCGCGGATGCGCGCGGCGAGCACCGACAGTGCCTGCGCCTTGTTGCGGTGCTGCGAACGGTCGTCCTGGCACTCGACCACGATGCCGGTGGGCAGGTGGGTGATGCGCACCGCCGAGTCGGTCTTGTTCACGTGCTGCCCGCCGGCGCCCGAGGCCCGGAAGGTATCGATGCGAAGCTCGGAGGGATTGAGCGAGACCTCGCTGACCTCGTCGGCCTCGGGGAGCACGGCCACCGTGCAGGCCGAGGTGTGGATGCGGCCCTGGGTCTCGGTGGCGGGGACGCGCTGCACCCGGTGCCCGCCCGACTCGAACTTCAGGCGCGAGTAGGCCCCGTGCCCGGCGATGCGCGCGATCACCTCCTTGTAGCCGCCGAGTTCGGAGGGGCTTTGCGACACGACCTCGACCTTCCAGCCGCAGCGCTCGGCGAAGCGCGCGTACATGCGGAACAGATCGCCGGCGAACAGCGCGGACTCGTCGCCACCGGTTCCCGCGCGGATCTCGAGGAAGAGGTTGCGCTCGTCGTTGGGATCGCGCGGAAGCAGCTCGACCTGCAGTCGCTCCTCGATCGCCTGCCGGCGCTCCTCGCCGGCGCGGATTTCGCCCTCGGCCAGTTCGCGCATGTCGGCATCGGCGAGCAGTTCGCGTGCCTCGCCGATCGCACGACCCACCGCCGCGTGCTCGCGCCACAGCTCGACCACCGGCTCCAGTTCCGAGCGTTCGCGGGTGAGGCGTCGATACTGGTCGAGGTCGCCGGTTGCATCCTCGCGCGAGAGCAGCGCCTCGACCTCGTCGAAGCGTGCGGCCAGCTGCGCCAGCCGGGTGGCGATGCTCGGGTTCATCGCCGGAGTCAGCTGCGCGAGGCGGACCGGGTGCGACCCGAGAGCAGCTGCACCACTTCCCCGCGGCTCGCCTCGCCCAGATGGTTGAGCGCGTGCGAAGGAGCGTGCAGCAGTTTGTTGGTGAGCGAGCGCGAGAGCCGCTCGAGGACCTGCCGCGGATCGTCCCCGAGGGCGATGCGGCGCAGCGCGGCATCGACCTCGCGCTGGCGGGTGTGCTCGGCCTCCTCTCGCAGCGCACGGATGGTCGGCACCACTTCACGCGTGGACAGCCACTGCATGAAGTCGACGACCCCCAGCGTGATGATCGCCTCGGCGTTGCGTACCGCGCCGGCGCGCGCATCGCGCCCCTGGCGAACGATGTCGCCGAGGTCATCGACGGTATAGAGGAACACGTCGTCGAGTTGCGAGGCCTCGGCCTCGACGTCCCGCGGCACGGCCAGGTCGACGATGAACACCGGCCGCCGACGCCGTGCGCGCAGCGTGCGCTCGAGCAGGCCCTTGCCGATGATCGGCAGCTGGCTCGCGGTGCAGGTGATCACGATGTCGTATTCGGACAGGCGTTCCGGAAGGTCCGAGAGCGCGATCGCATTGCCGCCGAAGCGCTCGGCCAGTACCTGCCCGCGGCCCTGGGTGCGGTTGGCGAAGGTGACCATGCGCGGGCGGCGGGAGCAGAAGTGCGCCGCGCACAGTTCGATCATTTCGCCCGCGCCGACGAACAGCACCCGCTGCTCGCCGATCGAGGGGAACAGCCGCTCGGCGAGCGTGACGGCGGCGGCGGCCATCGACACCGAACTCGAGCCGATCTCGGTCTCCGAGCGCACCCGCTTGGCGATCGAGAAGGTGCGCTGGAACAGCTTGTGGAGCAGGGAGCCCAGCGTGCCGGCGTGTTCGGCCGAACGCACCGCCTGCTTGAGCTGGCCGAGGATCTGCGGTTCGCCCAGCACCATCGAGTCGAGTCCGGAGGCCACCCTGAACGCATGGCGCGCGGCATGCTCGGAATCGAGCGTGTACAGGTAGGGGCGCAGCAGGTCGCGGTCGAGCTGGTGGTAGTCGGCGAGCCACGCCGAGGCATAGACCGGGTCGTTGGTGCTGCAGTAGATCTCGGTTCGGTTGCAGGTGGACAGGATGGCCGCCTCGCGCACCGGACCCGAGCCGACCAGGTCGCGCAGCGCCTGCGGCATTGCCTCGCCGGCGAACGCCACCCGCTCCCGCACCTTGAGCGGGGCGCTCTGGTGGTTGATGCCCACCGTGAAGAGCTGCTGGGATTCGGCGACCATGGTCCCTGAAATCTGACAACGAAGGTGTCAGAGCAAATTAACACAACCTCGTCCGGGGGTGAACCCGTCCCGCGGTCACGGCCTGGCCTGCGCTACAGGCAGAAGCCGCCCAGTCCGGCGAGGAAGAGTTCCATCCCGGCGCCATGCCAGGCCCAGGCCGCGGCCAGTCCGGCCGCCACGAGCGCCAGCGCGATCCAGCCTTCCGGCCGGATCCGGGCGGGAGCGGCGGGCTCGGCGTCCTGCGCGAGCCCCGCCTGATGGGGCAGGGTCAGCGGATCCATGCCCGGATTATAGGCGCCTCAGGCGGCGCGCGGCGAGGCTGGGGCCGCCTCCGTCGGTTCACGGACAGGCCACATGACGAGCGCGCCGAAGATCCCGAGTCCGATCGAGATCAGCCACGCGATCTGGTAGGTGCCGGTGGTGTCGAACAGCCAGCCGCCGAACCAGGCGCCGAGGAAGCCCCCGATCTGGTGGCTCATGAAGACCAGGCCGAACAGCGTCGACAGGTAGCGGGTCCCGAACAATTGGGCGACCAGCCCCGAGGTCGGGGGTACCGTGCCCAGCCACAGGAAGCCCATCGCGGCGCCGAAGGCGAGTGCGAAGGCCGGCGACATCGGCACGAGCAGGATCAGCGCGAAGAGGGCTGCGCGGCCACCGTAGATGATCGACAGCAGCCGTTTCTTGGCGACCCGGCCGCACCAGGCGCCGAACAGATAGGAGCCCGCGATGTTGAACAGTCCGATCAGGGCGAGCGAGGCCGCCGCCACCGAGGCGCTGATGCCGCGGTCGGCCAGGAAGGCCGGCAGGTGGGTCGACACGAACGACACGTGGAAGCCGCACACGAAGAACGAGGCGGTGATCAGCAGGTAGTTGCGGTCGCGGGTGGCGCGGGCCAGCGCGGCCGTCGCACTGGAGTCCTCGTCGGCGGCCGGCTTCGACGGCGCGTTATCGCGGTGGGCCAGCCCGAATGCGGTTGCAAAGGACACGGCCATGCCGATGGCCAGCAGCATGAACGCGACCTGCCAGTCGAAGTTCGATAGCAGCGACTGGGCCCCCGGGACCATCGCGAACTGTCCGAACGAGCCGCCGGCGGTAATGAGCCCGAAGGCCGCGCCGCGCCGCTCCGCAGGCACGACTCGCCCGACCGCGCCGATCACGACCGGCAGCGTCAGCAGGCTCATGCCGATGCCCACGACTCCCCCGAGCGTCAGCACGAGGCTGGTGGGGCCCTGGGCCAGGCCGGTGAGCAGCAGCCCGGCGCCATAGACGAGCGAACCGACGGCGATCACGCGGTGAGGGCCCAGCCGGTCGGCGAGGATGCCTGCCACGGGCCCGAGCAGGCCGGTGAGCAGGGTCTGCACCGCCAGCGCGAGTCCGAAGACCTGCCGGCCCACCTCGAGATCGGCGGTGACCGGTCTCAGGAACAGGCCGAAGGACTGCCGGATACCCATCCCGAGCGTGATCACGGTCGCTCCGCAGATGAGGACGAACAGTACCCCGGGCGGAAGCGAGCGTTTACTCACGGTGTAGGTCCTCTGGCAGGTCCGCGGGTCCGGCCGGGCCGCCGGATGCCGCCAGTCTACCTCCTGCGCCGTGGCGACGCCGGACGAGTGCGCTGCCGCGCGGACCGGTTGCCTGCTCCGGCTACCATCCCGGACACCCGACTCCGAGAACCGCGATGAACGAAGAGCCCGGCGCGCCGCAGGTGAACGCGCTCGAGTGGATGTGGATGGCGCTGATCGTCGGCGCCGCTGGCCTGGTCCTCCTTTCGATCGCGGTGGGCCCGCAGGCGATCGGTGCGGCGGGCCGGCCCGGCAGGGTGGTCGGGCTTCTCGGCGGCGGCCTGCTCGCCTTGCCCTCCCTGTTCCTCTACTCGCGCTGGCGTCAGTGGCGGTTCGGCAGCCCGCCGCCCGACCCCGGCCGCCCGGCCGATATCCAGCGCGCCCGCTCGCTCACGCTGCTGTGCGTGGTGGTCGGCGGGCTGCCGCTGCTCGCCGGCGTGGCCTTCCACCAGCTCACCGGCGACGGCACGGTGCTCATGGTGCTCGCCGGCCTGTCGCTCGGGATCATGGCCGCCTTCCGGCCGGGCGCGCTGTTCGGCCGCGAATGAACGCGCTCCCGGCACGTTCGAACACCCCGGGATCCGGCCGCCTTCAGGTCTATTTCGATGGCGGCTGCCCGCTGTGCCGCCGGGAGATCGGTTTTCTCCGCCGACGCCGGGGGGGCGAGCATGTCGACTGGGTCGACATCGCCGCCACCGACGTGCCGGAGGTCGCCCCGGGCCTTGCGCGCTGCGATGCGCTGGCGCGCATGCACGTACGCACGCCCGAGGGCCGGATCGTCTCCGGTGCCGCTGCCTTTGCCGCGGTATGGAGGGCGTTACCGTTGACGCGCCCGCTCGGATGGCTGTTCTCGCACCCCCTGCCGCTGCGAGCGCTCGAGCGCGCGTACCTCGTATTCCTGCGCTGGCGGCCGAGGCTCCAGTCCTGGGCGGCGCGTCGCGAAGGCCTGGCCGCAGGCGCCACGTGCACCGGTGAGGCCGTCGGCCCGGTCAGCCGACGGTGCGCAGGCGCTTCCACACCCCCGAGCGCCAGCGCGCGCCGAGAGTGACGGCCAGCAGCGCGATGTAGATCGTGATCGCGATCCAGCCGCCGGTGGCGCCCAGTCCGAGGCCCGGCGCGCCGGCGATCCAGCCCTCGCCCGGCGCGAAGGTGAGCGTGTGCGCGAGCGGCACGAACACGCCCCACGAGAGCAGCAGCAGCACCAGAGCGGGGAAGCGGGTGTCTCCGGCCCCGCGCAGGCAGAACGAGCTGCCCAGATGCAGTGCGTCGAGGGCCTGGTAGATCGCCGCGATCCACAGCAGCGAGGTGGCCAGCGCGATGGTCGGTGCCGCGGCGCCGTCGCCGGCCCGCACGAACAGGGGCACCAGCCACGGACCCGCCAGCGCGATCGCCACGCCGATGAATCCCATGTAGGCGACCGACAGCGCGATGGTCGCGTTGCCCACCCGGGCCGCCCAGGCCGGGTCCCCGGCACCGATCGACTGCCCGACCAGCGTCGTGCCCGCGATGCCGATGCCGACCGCGGGCATGAAGGCGAGCGAGGTGAGCATCATCACGATCTGCGTGGCCGCGCCGTCCACCGGACCCAGCTGCACCTGCATGATCTGGAACAGCGCGGCGCCGGTGACGTCCACCGAGATGGCGACCCCGATCGGCAGCCCGAGGGCGAGCAGCCCGCGCACGCGCGCGGGATCGGGTCGCCACAGGCCCGGCGCGTGGAACTCGGCGCGCACCGAGCGGGTGTGGAAGATCGCCAGCGCCAGCAGGACGCCGACGGCCAGCGCGACGTTGGTTGCCCAGGCGGCGCCAGCCACGCCCCAGCCCAGCCGGAACATGAACAGTTCGTTGAGCGGCGCGTTGAGCAAGGCCACGGTGGCCATCACCCCCAGCGTGACGCCGGTGCGGCCGATGCCGTTGAAGAACCCGCTGACCGCCCACAGCGCGACGGCCAGCGGCGCGCCCAGCAGTCGTGGCCACCAGTACGCCAGTGCGGCGGCCTCGATCGGCGGGCTCAGCGCGAACGGCGCGAGGATGGCCGGACCCAGCAGCGCCACCGCCAGGAAGGCCGGGGAGAGCAGCGTCGAGGTCCAGAGGCCGGTCCACAGCGCGCGGGCGGCCTCGTGCGCGCGCCCGGCGCCGTGGTGGCGGGCAACCACGGTCTGCACGCCCATGCCGACGCCGCCGATCAGGAAGATCGAGCCCAGGATCAGCCAGTAGACCGCGCCCATCGCGGCCGTGGCGTCGGTGGAGATGCGACCGACGTACCAGGTGTCGGTCAGGTTGAGCGCGGCCTGGATCGCGCTGTTGAGGAACAGCGGTGCCGCCAGCCCGACCACGGCGCGCATGTCGACCCGGGCTTCTCCGCGGGCGTCGATCCTGCGCGCGGGCAGTGGCCGGGGGCGGGCGGGCTCCGCGTCGCGGGAATCGTGTGAGGCCATGCGCGTGCGGCGGCTCGTCGTTCAGGCGCTGTCGGCGTCCGGCGACTGCGTCAGCGCGGCTCGGCTACCATCGACCCACGCGAACCCGCCCCGTCCGGCCGCACTGTCGGTCGTCCGCGACGGGCGCGCGGGCGGCGACGGGATGCTGCATCCCGTGCGCGAGGCTCCGGGGGCAGGGGCTCAGTGATGCTCGTCGTGGCCGTGCGGGGAGCGGGCGGCGAACAGGATGATCGCCACGGTAACGGTGGCGACGATGGCCACGATAATGCCGACGGTGTAGTGAGTGATCATCGGGAGAACGCAGGCGGTGGACGGGACAGGCGCGAAGTGTACCGTCGGCGCTGCGGTCCCGCCATCGCGCGGCGGGCTGGCACGCGCCCCCGGGCATGGGTCCGGGGGCCTCCGTGGCCTCGCGGGCGCGCTGGCCGTCGTGCTGATGACCGCGGCGAGCGGGTTGCGCGCCCAGGCCGACCCGCTGGAGCCGCCGGCTGCCGAGGCGGCGCAGCGTGCCTACAGCGTACGCGTCGACGGCCCCGATCTGCTGCTGGGACGGCTGCTGGAGCGCGACCTCGACCTGCTGCGCTGGCAGGATTACCGCGGGATGACGCGCGAGCTGCTCGACCGGCTGGTGGAGGAGGCGCGTGGCCAGCTGCGCGAGACGCTCGCGACGGAGGGATATTTCTCGCCCAGCGTGGAGGCGGCGATCGACGGCGCGACCGAACCCTGGCGCGTGCGGTTCACGATCGATCCGGGCCCGGCCTCGCGCGTGCGGACCGTTCGGGTGACGCTGACCGGCCGGATCACGGGCGAGCCGTCGTACGCGCAGGCCCGGCGCGAGCGCATCGAGGCCGAGTGGGCGCTGGCCGTGGGCGAGCGGTTCCGTCAGTCGGACTGGGACGACGCGAAGCGGCGCGCGCTGGCGACGGTACGCGCCGAGCGCCACGCGGCGGCGCGACTTGCCGCGAGCCGGGCCGAGGTCGATCCGGAGAGTGCGAGCGTCGACCTGTCGATCGAGATCGACAGCGGGCCGCCATTCCAGCTCGGTCCGGTCCGTGTGGTCGGCCTCGCACGCTATCCGGAGTCGCTGGTGCGAAACCTGGCCCCCTTCGACGGGGGCGAGCCGTATGACGCGGAGCGGCTGCTGCTCTACCAGCGCCGGCTCGCCGCGACCGGCCAGTTCTCCGCGGTGCAGGTCGAGATCGACGACGACCCGGCAGGCGCGGCGGCGGCCCCGGTGCGGGTATCGCTCCTCGAGGCCAGTTCGCGGCGCATCGAGCTGGGCGTGGGCTACAGCACCGACACGCTCTATCGCGCCCAGGCGACCTGGATCGACAACGATTTCGCAGGCCGTGGCTGGCGCTGGCGCAGCGATGCGCGCATCGAGGGACGCGCGGCGCGCGCGAGCTCGACGATGACGCTGCCGGCGCGCGAGGACGGCTGGCAGGATGCCGGGCAGGTGCGCTACACCCAGAGCGACATCGCGGGGCTGCAGCAACGCGAGGGCAGCGCGATGTTCACCCGCACGGCGGTCGACGAGCGTCGGCAGCCGCAGTGGAGCCTCAGCGCCCACCTGCAGAACCAGAAGCCCGACGGGGCTGCAGGCGAGACCGTGCACGCGGTGTTCGCGGCCTGGCGCTACACCCGGCGCACGACCGACGACCTGCTCTCGCCCAACCGCGGCAGCATCGCCAGCGTGCAGGTCGGCGCCGCGCCGCCCGGACTCTCGACCGAGGGCTTCGTGCGCGGGGTGGCGCAGGCCGCCACCTGGATTCCCTTCGGACGCGACTACACGCTGGTGCTGCGTGCCGAAGGCGGCGCGGTCGGGGCCCGCACCACCGAGGGTATCCCGCAGAGCTTCCTGTTCCGGACCGGCGGCGACACCACGGTTCGAGGCTACGCGTTCGAGACCCTGGGCGTGCGCCAGGGCTCGGCGATCGTCGGCGGACGCTACCAGGCGCTGCTCGGCGTGGAGGCGATCCGCTGGGTCGACGAGCGCTGGGGGGTGGCCGCCTTCGTCGATGCCGGCAACGCCGTCGCGCAGGCGGCCGACCTCGCCCGGCTGCCATGGGGTGCCGGGCTGGGCGCGAGGATACGCACGCCGCTGGGCCCGGTGCGCGCGGATGTCGCCTGGGGCGATGCGAACCGCGAGGTGCGGCTGCACCTGTCGCTCGGGGTCAACTTCTGATGGCCGCGGGCGGCAAGTCCGCTCCGGTCGCGACGCCGGGCTCGCCGCGGCGGCTGCTGCGGGCGGGACTCGTGTCGCTGCTGGTCGTGCCGGCCCTCGCCGTGGTGGCGCTGTGGCAGGTCGCGGCGTCCCCGCGCGCGCTCGACTGGGCCTTGCGCCAGGCCGTCGGTGCCGCCGACGCGGCCGGGGTCCGGCTGGAGGCGGAGGAGGTCTCCGGCTCGCTGCTGGGCGCGGTATCGGTGGGCCGGCTGGGTGTGTCGAAGGAGGGGCTGGAGGTCGAGGCGAGGGGGGTCGAAGTCGACCTCGACCTGCTGCGCCTGGCCCTGCAGGCGCTGCGCGGACAGGGGATCGCGTTCGAGCGGTTGTCGATCGCGCGGCTGCGCGTCTCGGTCGCGGCCTCGGATGAGCCGCCGACGCTGCCGCGATCGCTGGCACTGCCGGTCGCGGTCTCGCTGGCGAGCGTGGAGATCGCCCGACTCGAATGGGTCGGCACGGGTGCGAGTCCGATCGTGCTCACCGAACTGCGCGCAGGCTACGCCGGCGACGGCGAACGACATCGGCTCGAGGCGCTTGCGCTTCGCTGGCACCCGTCGGGCGAGGCCGAGGCCGGCGCCGGCGGCACTCCGGTCCGCGGCGATCGTGGGTCGTCCACCCGCGACGCAGCCCCCGCGCTGGCCCTCGCGGGCGAGGGCGCGGTGGGCGCCACCGCACCCTTCCCGATCGCCGTCACGCTACGCGCCGGATGGGGCGTGGCCGTGCCGGTCGCGCGTGGCGACGGGCTTCTGCCCCGCCCAGGGGGGCGCGAGGGCACCGGCGCAGGACGGCGCGGGCGCACGGCGGACGCGGCGATGCCCGCCGAGGGGCGTGCGCTCGTGGGAGCGGCCCGGATCGCGATCGAGGGGTCGCTCGCCGAGCCCCGCGTTCGCGCGCTCGCCGAGGCCGCCCGCGGCGCTGCGCGCGCACGGATCGAACTCGCCGCCGGCGTGATGCCGTTTGCCGAAGGCGGGCTGCGGCTCGGGCCTTCGCGCTTGTCGGTCGACGAACTCGATCCCTCCGCATGGTGGCCAGGGGCCCCTTCGGCGCGGCTGACCCTGCACGTCGAGGGGGCGCCCGGGACCCTCGACCGACCTTCCGGTCGACTGCGCGTCGTGAACGCGAAGGTCGCGGCCGCCGATGCCGGTGGCCTTCCCGTGGCGTCGATCGAGGGCCCGTGGCAGTGGGATCGCGCGGCGTCGAGGCTGCGGCTCGACGGGCTGCGCGTGCGCCTGGCGGGCGCGGGCACGCTGGCCGCCCGCCTCGTGCTGGACGCGCCGCCCGCGACCCCGCCCCGTGTCGCCGGCGAGATCGATGCGCGCGAGGTGGACCTGCGGGCGCTGGGTGGTGGCTTGCCGACGACCCGGCTGTCCGGGCGACTCGCGCTCGCCGCCGACGCCGCCGTCCAGCGTGCGGAGGTCGCGCTCGCGCAGCCGGGCCTGCGGTTCGAGGCACGGATCGAGCATGGCGCATCGACGTTGCGCGTGCCTGCGTTTCGCCTGCAGGCGGTCGGACGGGGCGGTCCGGGCGAAGCGCAGGGTCGTTTCGAGTTGGGACTCGACGCCGCGCGTGCGTTTGCCGGCGAACTCGCGCTGCGGGCCTTCGACCCCTCCGCGCTCCATGCGCTGATGCCCCAGGGTGCTGGCGGGGCGGCACCCACGCCCCAAGGCAGCGGTCGTGCCAGCGCTGCGGCTGCCGCGGCGGCAGGGGCTGCGCGGGACGGCAAGCCCGGACCGGACGCCCGGCCGGGGACGGGCCGCGGTGGGGAGCCCCCGGCTGCGTTGCGAGCCGGTTTGCGGGCGCCCGGAGACGGGCGCCCGGGTTCGGCGCCGGCTGCGGAGGTGCCCCCGGCTCGCGGGACGCCGTCGGCCTCGCCGTGGCCTGCGGCGGTGCTCAACGGCCGCGCGACGGTGCGCGGTCGACTGCAGCCGGCCTGGCAGGCCGAGGTCGACCTGGCGCTGGCCGCGAGCGAGGTGATGTTCGAACGGCCGTTGCCCCTGCGCGGAGCGTTGCGCGCACGGATCGGCGCGCAGCGGATGGACGGACTCGACCTGCGGCTGGAGTCGGGACGCAACCGCCTGCGCGCGACCGGGGCTTTCGGGCAGCCGGGTGACGGCGTGGACCTGTCGATGGAACTGGCCGATCCGGGGCAACTGCTCGCCCGCGCGAGCGGCCGGCTCACCCTGAACGCGCGCCTCGACGGCACGCCGGAGCGCCCGGCGCTGGATTTCCGCGTGAACGGCGAGACGCTGGCCGCACGCGGGATTTCGATCGGAGCGCTGCAGGGCTCGGGCACGGTGGCCGCATCGGTCCCCGGCGCTGCCTCCGCGCTGCCGGGCGTGCTCGGGCGGCTGGGGGCCGTCCGACTCGAGGCGCAGGCCAGGCGGCTGGCCCTGCCCGGCCAGCCCCCCTTCGATCTCGTGGCCCGGCTCGCGGGGGATCCGTCGCGCCATCAGCTCGAGGTCGAGGGCCGGGCGCCGGAGGCGGAGGCACGCGCGACGCTGGCGGGCGGCATCGAGGCGGGCCCCCGCTGGCGAGGCGAACTGCGCCAGCTGGACGGGCGCAGCCGGATTCCGGTCCGCCTGCTGGCACCGGTTGCGATCACCGCCGCCGCCGGGGATTTCCGGCTCGGGCCGGCGCGGCTCACCGTATCCGGCGGGCGGGTCGCGATCGATGCGCTGGAGTGGCGCGAGGGGCGGTTGGCGACCCGCGGCAGCCTCGCCGCGCTGCCGCTGGGGCCGATCCACGATGTGCTCACCGGGCGTGCGCCGGGGCGCGAGGGACCTCGTCCGATCGTTTCCACGCTTGAGATCGGAGGCGAGTGGGCGCTCGCTACAACCCCTGAGATGACCGGCACGGTGACGCTGCGGCGCGAACGCGGCGATCTCGCGCTGACGGGTGCGCGACCCTTCCCGCTGGGCCTGACGAGGACGGATGTCGACCTGCGCCTCGACCAGGGACGGCTGCGTGGACGCGCCCGCCTGGAGGGTGCTGCCGTCGGCGAGGCGACGGCGACGGTCGGGCTCGAACCGTCCCCTCGCCTCGATGCGGATGCAGCCCTCGCGCTTCGGGTGGACGCAAACGTCCGTTCGCTGCGGCCGTTCGCCCGGCTGCTGCCTGCGGTGGCCGAGATCGACGGGGCGTTCGTGCTGCGCCTGGAGGGCACCGGCACGCTGCGCCAGCCGGTGCTGTCCGGTGCGCTCACCGGGCAGCGACTGCGCGTGGATGCGCCGCAGGTGGGTGTCGCGTTGCGCGACGGCCGGGTCGAGGCGGCGCTCGCGGCAGGGGTGCTGACGGTGTCGGCGCTCGAGGCGCGCGGGGGCGACGGGCGGTTCACCGCCAGCGGCGCGATCCCGCTGCGTCCGGGCGGTAGCGCATCGTCCCTGCGCTGGCAGGCCGATCGCCTCGCGCTGCTCAGCCGCCCGGATCGGCGCGTGGTGCTCGACGGCCAGGGCGCGGTCGGGTTCGAGCGCGGCCAGTACCGGCTCTCCGGCCAGTTGCGCGCCCGCGAGGGCTACATCGAACTGGGTCGCGGAAACCGGACTTCGCTCGGCGACGACGTGGTGATCCGGGGCCGCGGTGCGCAGGAAGCCCCGGCTCCGACGCCAGCCGCGGGCGAACGTACGCTGGCCCTCCAGCTGGAGTTCGACTTCGGCGACTCGTTCCGGCTGATCGGCAGCGGCCTGGACACCCTCGTGCGCGGCCGCGTGGCGCTGGCGGCCGCCGACGGCGGCCCGCTGTCGACGCGAGGCACGGTGTCGACCGAGCGCGGCACGTTCACCGCATTCGGCCAGCGCCTGGAGATCGAACGCGGTGCCATCGTGTTCAACGGACCGGTCGACAACCCGGGGCTGGACATCGTGGCCCTGCGGCGGTTGCCCTCCGTGCAGGCCGGCGTGGAACTGAGCGGTACGGCGCGCGCCCCGCGCGTGCGGATCACCTCCAACCCGCCGTTGCCGCAGGGCGAGCAGCTGTCATGGCTGGTACTGGGCCGGGCGCTCGACAGCGCCTCGCAGGCGGACGCGGCGATGCTCGCCGGCGCGGCCGCCGCGATGTTCGGGGGCGATGGCGGCGTGCCGGTCAACCGCCGCATCGCCGATGCCTTCGGACTGGACGACGTCGGCGTGCGTTCCAGCGGGGTGCTTGCCGGGCAGGTGGTGACGGTCGGCAAACGGGTGTCCGACCGCGTCTACTTCGCCTACGAGCAGGCCGTCTCGACCGCGAGCAACCTGCTGCGCATCGACTTCGAACTCCACCGCTTCGTGTCACTGCGCGCCGAGGCGGGCTCGGTCAGCGGCTTCGGCGTCGTGTTCACCCGCAACCTGCGGTGAGCGCCGGCCGCAAGCCCCCCGCCGCTCGCGGGGCGGGGGCGGCCGGTCACTGCTCCGGCTTGGCGCCCGATGCAACGACGATCCGGCGCATCCGCTCCAGTTCCTCGCGCATGAACTTGCCGAAGTCCTCGGGCGATCCGCCGGCCGGATCGAGCCCGGCCTCGGTCAGCTTCGCGCGCAGTCCCGGGACTGCCAGCGCCTTGTTGATCTCGGCGTTGAGCCGCGCCACGAGTTCTCGAGGCGTCTTCGACGGCGCATGCGCGCCGTACCAGGTGTCGAACTGGTAGCCGGGCACGCCGGCCTCGGCCAGGGTCGGCAGGTCGGGCAGTTGCGCCCAGCGCCGGGTGCCGGTGGTGGCGAGCGCCACCATCCTGCCGCCTTTCACGAAGCCCAGCGTTCCCGGGGCTGCCGCGATCATGAACTGCGTGGAGCCGCCGACGAGGTCGGTCAGCGCGGGGCCGGTGCCCTTGTAGGGGACATGCACCATGTCCGTCTTCGTGAGCTGCATGAAGTACTCGGCGGCCAGGTGCGACGTGCCGCCCGCCCCGGTGCTCGCGTAGTTGTAGGCGCGAGGCTTCTTCGCGAGCAGCGCGACCAGGTCCTTCACCGACTTCACGCCCAGCGAGGGATGCACGACCAGCACGTTGGTCGTGGTCGCGATCAGCGCGACCTGCACGAAGTCGCGCGCGGTATCGTAGGGCAGCCGGGCGTACAGCGAGGGGTTGATCGCCATCGCGTTGTGCGACACGAGGATCGTGTAGCCGTCGGGGTTGGCCTTGGACGCGATGGCCGTGCCCACCGTGCTGCCGCCGCCCGGCCGGTTGTCGACGATGCCCGACTGGCCGAACGATTCGTTGAACATCTGCGCGACGAACCGTGCCGCGATATCGTTGCCGCCCCCCGGGGCGAAGGGGACGATGATGCGGATCGGCCGGGCGGGATAGGCCTGTGCCCAGCACGCGCCGGCGGCGACGGCCGCGGTGCCCAGCAGCACGGCGCTCGCGCAACCGCGGGCGAGGGTCGAGGAGTGTCGGCGCGACATGAGGGATTCTCCTGGAGCAGAGGTGGGTGGTGGCGACAGGCCGGGCGCGGAGACCCGTGCAGGCGGGAGCGCGAGCATACCCGCGACGCCACCCGACGAAGGCATCCTTGCGGAAGGTTCAGGCACCCCGCCGACCGCGTTGCGCTACCGGCTGGCCGCGCCGGACGTCGCGCGCGCGATCTGGGCGGGTTCGGTGGCCCGGCCCGCCGCGCTCGCCTGCTGCGTGCTGGCGACCGCCCTGGCCATCGGGTTGCTGGTCGCCGACGGGGTGTGGCGGCTGTTCGGCGTGATGGTGGTGCTGGTGATTCTCGGCGCGCCCGTGCTGCTCTGGCGCGAGGCGGTCCGCCTCGCGCGCCTGCACCCGGCGGTCGTGGCGGAGGCGCAACTGCTGTACTCCGACCAGGGCCTGCGCGCGCCGGCCTGGGGAGAGGCGGCATGGCTGCCGTGGTCGGCGATCCGTCGCTGGCATGCGCGCGGCCCGCTGCTGGTCGTCGAGCTCGAATCCGACGGCGGATTGCTGCTGCTGCCGAAGGAGGCGCTGGCCGCCCCCGGCCAGCAGGCGTTCATGCAGCGACTGTCCTCCACGCGTCTGCCGCGGTGATCAGCCAGTCGATCCGTTGGTCGTGCGGCTGCATGGGCACCGGTTCCCGGCACTGCAGCGCGAACGCGGTGGCCACGCGCAGGCACCCGGCCCGCGTCTGCGCGAGCAGGCGGTCGTAGAAGCCCGCCCCGTAGCCCAGGCGTCCGCCGTGCCTGTCGAAGGCCAGCCCGGGCACCAGGACGAGGTCGACCTCGTCCGGATCCACTTCGGGACAGCGGCGGGGGTCCGGTTCGCGGATGCCCCAGGGTCCGGGCAAGGTGTCGGTCGCGGGGTCGTCCACCGCATGCAGCACCAGGTGTCGCGTCGCGCGCGACTGCCGATCGACGATGCGCGGCAGCAGCAACCGGCGCCCGCTGCGGAGGATATCGCCCACGATCGCGGCGGTATCGAACTCCTCTCCGATCGACAGGTAGGCCGACACCGTGCCGGCGTCGGCCCAGAACGGCATGCCGAGCAGCCGCGCACTGGCCGCAGCCGACTCCGTCGCGCGCACCTGCGGCGTCAGCGCCGCGCGCGCCTCCCGCACCCGCGTGCGCAACTCGGACTTCCGCGAGTCCAGGTCGTCGGCGGGGGGAGCGGCTGGGGGCGGCTTCATGCGGGCAGCGCGGGGCGCGCGCGGACCGACGGCTCGACCGGTCAGTATCGCGGCAGGGCCGTATCGACCTCGGCGGCCCAGGCATCGATGCCCCCGTCGAGGTTGTAGAGGCGACCGAAGCCGGCCTGCTGCAGGAATTCGGCCACCCGGTAGCTGCGCATGCCGTGGTGGCACATCAGCACGTGCGGGCGCTCGCGGTCGAGTTCGGCGAGGCGCCCCGGCACGGTCTGCATCGGGATGTGCAGGGCGTGCGGAAGGTTGACGTGGGCATGCTCCCACCCCTCGCGCACGTCGACGACCACCGGTGCCTCGCGCGTCCCGGAGGCGGCCTCGGCGAGCCACTGCTGCAACTGTGCGGGGGAGATCGATTCGATCATCGCGGGATCAGAACACGAAGCGAGCGGGCTGCTCGGCGTTGCGCAACGGGGCGACGAGGGTTTCGAACAGCGGGGTGTCGACCCAGGCATCGGGTGCGTCCCGGGTGACCAGGACTGCGCTCATGACCGGCGCCTCGCCGATGATCGCGAACAGCCGGCCACCGACGGCGAGTGCCTGTCGGAAGGCCTGAGGCAGAACGGGCAGCGATCCGGTGATCACGATCGCGTCGAACGGGGTGGGGGAGGCCCAGCCGCGGGCCGCATCCGCGGTGACGACCTGCACGTTGGCCAAGCCCAGCGACTCGAGCCGATCCCGGGCGCCCCGGGCGAGGTCGTCGTGGATCTCGACGCTGGTCACGTGCGAGGACAACCGGGCGAGCAGCGCGGTGAGGTAACCCGTTCCCGTGCCGACTTCGAGGACGCGATCACCGGCGCGCAGCGCGACTTCCTGTGCGATGCGCGCCTGCAGCTTGGGTGCGAGCATGACCTCCCCGTGGCCGATCGGCAGTTCGAGGTCGGCGAAGGCCAGCGACTCGCGCCCCGCGGGGACGAAGCGCTCGCGGGGGATCTCGGAGAGGAGGGTGAGGACGTTGGGGTCGAGCACGTCCCAGGTGCGGACCTGCTGCTCGACCATGTTGAACCGGGCTTGCTCGATATTCATCGCGGTGGGCGGTGGCGGCGGACGGCGGACGCGCTTGCGTGTGCGGGCGCGCGGCCGGCAAGGTCGGGGTCGGCCGCGCAGGATAGCATGGGGCGGTAGGGGCGGCCCCGGGCGAGGGGGCCGCGTTTGCATTCGCCGGGTCTATCAAGTACGGTAGGTCATGACGTTGGGGGTCCGGGCGCGCAGCCCGGTGAGAGATACCCTTCGAACCTGATGCGGGTCATGCCGCCGTAGGGAAGCGTTGCGCGAGGGTCCGGATCATCCGGCGACGGGCAGTGCGCCCCGGCACCCCGCCCGCAGGCTCCCCGACGGTCGATGACCCTCCCGGAGCACGCGATGAACGACCCGAAATTCGTCAACGAACTGGCGCAAGTCGACTCGGCCGCCACCCAGCCCTTCCCGCGATCGCGGAAGGTCCATGTGCAGGGCTCTCGCCCCGACATCCGGGTGCCGATGCGCGAGATCTCGCAGAGCGACACGCCGGCGGCGATGGGTGCCGAGCACAACCCGCCGCTGTACGTGTACGACACCTCCGGCCCCTACACCGACCCCGAGGCGCGCATCGACATCCGCAACGGCCTGCCCGCGCTGCGGGCCGCCTGGATCGACGAGCGGGGCGACACCGAACTGCTGGGCGGTCCCACCTCGGTGTACGGCCAGGTACGCCTCGACGACGAGCGCCTCTCGCACCTGCGGTTCAACCTGCGCCGCCAGCCCCGGCGCGCCCGCCTCGGCGCCAACGTCACCCAGATGCACTACGCGCGCCGCGGCATCGTCACCCCCGAGATGGAGTTCATCGCGCTGCGCGAGACGCAGCGCATGGAGGGGCTGTCCGACATGGTTCGTCGCCAGCACCCCGGTGAATCCTTCGGGGCGAGCCTGCCGTCGGTGATCACCCCCGAGTTCGTGCGCGACGAGGTCGCGCGTGGCCGCGCCATCATCCCGGCCAACATCAACCACCCCGAGAGCGAGCCGATGATCATCGGTCGCAACTTCCTGGTGAAGATCAACGCCAACATCGGCAACTCCGCGGTGACCTCCGGCATCCAGGAGGAAGTGGAGAAGATGACCTGGGCGATCCGCTGGGGCGGCGACACGGTGATGGACCTGTCCACCGGCAAGAACATCCACGAGACGCGCGAGTGGATCATCCGCAACTCGCCGGTGCCCATCGGCACGGTGCCGATCTACCAGGCCCTGGAGAAGGTCGACGGCCGTGCCGAGGAACTGACCTGGGAGATCTTCCGCGACACGCTCATCGAGCAGGCCGAGCAGGGCGTGGACTACTTCACCATCCACGCCGGCGTACTGCTGCGGTACATCCCCTGGACGGCGAAGCGCATGACCGGCATCGTCTCGCGGGGTGGCTCGATCATGGCCAAGTGGTGCCTCGCCCACCACCAGGAGAACTTCCTCTACACGCACTTCGAGGACATCTGCGAGATCATGAAGGCGTACGACGTCTCGTTCTCGCTGGGCGATGGCCTGCGCCCGGGGTCGAACTACGACGCGAACGACGATGCCCAGCTGGGCGAGTTGCGCACGCTGGGCGAACTCACCGACATCGCCTGGAAGCACGACGTGCAGACCATGATCGAAGGCCCGGGTCACGTGCCGATGCACCTGATCAAGGAGAACATGGACCTGCAGCTGAAGTACTGCAAGGAGGCGCCGTTCTACACGCTCGGCCCGCTCACCACCGACATCGCGCCCGGCTACGACCACATCACCAGCGCCATCGGTGCGGCCATGATCGGCTGGTACGGTACCGCCATGCTGTGCTACGTCACGCCCAAGGAGCACCTCGGGTTGCCGGACAAGAAGGACGTCAAGGACGGGATCATCGCCTACAAGATCGCCGCCCACGCGGCCGATCTCGCCAAGGGCCATCCCGGCGCGCAGGTGCGCGACAACGCGCTGTCGAAGGCGCGCTTCGAGTTCCGCTGGGAAGACCAGTTCAACCTCGGCCTCGATCCGGACACCGCCCGCGAGTTCCACGACGAGACGCTGCCCCAGGAAGGCGCCAAGCTGGCGCACTTCTGCTCGATGTGCGGCCCGCACTTCTGCTCGATGAAGATCACCCAGGACGTGCGCGAATACGCCGAGCAGGTGGGTGTCGACGAGCAGCAGGCGCTCGCGCGCGGCCTGCAGGAGAAGGCCGAGGAGTTCAAGGACAAGGGCGCCGAGATCTACCACCGCACGTGACACCACAGCCGAGGAGCACGCCGCGAGGCGCGCTCGCTCGGCGATCACGGCGCCGGTCGATGTGCGGGCTGATCGAGCGCGAAGCACAGTCCGCGTGGTTGAGTGGGGCACTGGAATCCGACCGGCGCACTCGATGAGTTGCCCGGCCGTTGCATCCCCTGGCGCATCGCGGTGGGTCCGCGCGCGGGCTCGAGGCAGCAGCCGGCGGGGGGCACGCGAGCGTTTGAAAGTACTGTTCGCGTTTCCGCGGTTTGCGCCGGGGATCCATCCTCCCGGGTCTTCAGCGGGACGAAAACCCGGGCAGCTCAGTGGATCACTCGACGCATGCAATGCGTGCTTCGCGCCTGCGGCGCGGTGTGATCGAACCGCGCATCGCAGGTGACCTGCCGCCAGGCCTCATGCCCATTCCCCCTGAACTGTTCCTATGGATCACCACCATCCTGGCCGCGTCCGCGCTCGTCTTCGTGTGGCAGGTCAGGCTTGACGCCCGCAGGCGCATCGAACTGCGCCGGATCGTCGACGACGCCTTTCGGCGGGCGGCGGGTTCCACGCTGTCGAAGTCTCACGAGAACCGCGAGTCGTCGCTCACCCTGATCTACTCGGTCGAGTTCTTCATGGGCTACTCGCACGACTGGCAGGCAACCCGCCTCTATCGGGCTACCCCCGAGCGCTATGTGCTCTTCATCTGCACCCGGGGTGAAACCGGACACGTGGGGCTGCTGTCACGCCTCGAGGCCGCGCGGGTCGTCCGAACGTCGGCCGATGTGCTGCGAAAGGAGTTTCCGGAACTGGTCGGCACGGTCCGGAATGAGGCCTGACCCTTCGCTCGACCGGACCTGCCGCGGCAGGGCGCCCGACGATGCCAAGGTCATCCCGCACTCGCTTGCCTCCCGCCCCGACATGAAGACTCTGCTAAGCGGTCGTTTCGGGTTCATTGCGCTGCGCGGGGTATCGATATGCCGATCCTGCTGGCCCCTTCGCGTGCGCCTTCGCGAGGGGCGACCCGGCCTCGCGCCGCTCAGCTGAACAGCGAGACCAGGTCGTCGGAGGTCAGCGCCTTCCAGCCGGTGTCCGCACCCTCGAGCATCATGGCCGCGAGATCGCCCTTCTTCTTCTGCAGTTCGATGATCTTCTGTTCGACCGAATTGGCCGCGACGAGCTTGTAGACGAAGATCGGCTTGTCCTGGCCGATGCGGTGGGCGCGATCGGTCGCCTGGTTCTCGGCGGCCGGGTTCCACCACGGGTCGTAGTGGATCACCGTGTCGGCTGCCGTGAGGTTGAGGCCCACTCCGCCCGCCTTCAGCGACAGCAGGAAGATCGGAACCTTGCCGGACTGGAACTTCTCGACCTCCGCCTGGCGATCGACCGTCTCGCCGGTGAGCTTCGCCCAGCGGTAGCCGCGCGCGGCCAGTTCGAGTTCGATCAGTTCGAGCATGCTGGTGAACTGCGAGAACACCAGCACGTGCCGGCGCTCGGTCATCAGTTCCTCGATCATCTCCATCAGCGTGCCGAGCTTGGCCGACTGGTCGACGCCCACGTCCTCCATCTTCGCCAGCGCCGAGCCGCCGCCGCGCGCGGAGACCAGCCGTGGATCGCAGCAGACCTGGCGCAGCTTGAGCAGCGCGTCGAGCACCACGATACGGCTCTTGGCGAGCCCCACCTTGCCGATCTCGTCGCGCACCCGCTTGTCCATCGCGGCGCGCACCGTCTCGTAGAGGTCGCGCTGGGAGGCCTGGAACTCGACTTCGCGCACCACTTCCGTCTTCGGGGGGAGTTCCGAGGCGACCTGGTCCTTGGTCCGGCGCAGCAGGAACGGACGCACGCGCTGGACCAGCATCATCGCGCGCTCGCCGTCGCCGTGGGTCTCGATCGGCGTGCGGTAGGCCACCTTGAACTTCTGCTCGTCGCCGAGGAAGCCCGGCATCAGGAACCGGAACAGCGACCAGAGTTCGCCGAGGTTGTTCTCCAGCGGCGTGCCGGACAGGCAGAGCCGGTGGTCTGATTCGAGCGCGCAGGCCGAGATGGCCGCCTTGGTCTTCGCGTTCTTGATGTTCTGGGCCTCGTCGAGCACGACGTAATGCCAGTGCTGGGCCTTGAGTACCTCCTCGTCGCGGGGCAGCAGCGCATAGCTGGTGATCACCAGGTCGGACTGCGCGATGCGGGAGAAGTCCTCGGCGCGATCCTTGCCGTGCAGCACCAGTACCTTGAGCGAAGGCGCGAACCGGCGAACCTCGGCCGCCCAGTTGTGGATCACGCTGGTGGGTGCCACGACCAGTGCCGGCTGGGTGAGGCGGCCCGATTCCTTCTCGACCAGCAGGTGCGCGATGGTCTGCAGCGTCTTGCCCAGGCCCATGTCGTCGGCCAGCACCCCGGCGAGCCCGTATTCGCGCAGCGACTGCAGCCAGCCCACGCCGTCCTTCTGGTAGGCGCGCAGCGTCGCGGCAAGGCCGGCCGGCGGCTCGATCGCGGTCACCCCGCGGAAGCCCGCGAGGCGCGAGGCGATCTCGCGCAGCCGATCGCCGCCGTGCCAGCGCAGCGCGAGCGCCGCGTCGAGCGCGGCGAGCCGACCGACGTCGAAACGCGACAGCGTCTTGGGGGGCAGGTCGGAGTCCCCGGCGCCGAACAGCCCCTGCAGCAGCGCGACGATCGCCGACAGCCGCTCGCGCGGCAGGGCGACGCGGCGGCCGTTGGGCAGCGGCAGCAGGATCGGCCGCTGCGCATCCGACTCATCGACCGGCTCGAAGAAGTTCGGGCCGTGCTCGCGCAGCGCCTTGAGCAGCAGGTCGACGAGCGAGAAGCGCTCGCCCGCGACCTCGATGCCCAGGTCCAGCCCGAACCAGTCCTGCCCGGGGCGGCCTTCGTCGATCTCGCCGTACCACTCGTCCACTTCGACCAGGTCGTAGGCGAAGCCCGACTCCATCACGATCTGCCAGCCTTCCTCGCGCCAGCGCGGGAGGTGGGTGCGCATCACCTCGATCCAGTCGCTGTCGCGTGCAAGCGCGAAGCTCTTGCGCAACTTGGCCGGAAGGATCGGCCCGTAGGCCTTCTCCGAGGACACGAAACCGGCCTGCCGCAACTGCGTGGCGGTCGATTTCTCGAACGCCGGGTTGAGGGCGCCGCCGCGGTTGTGCCCCCGGGCGCGAGCACCCTGGCGTGGCGCGGGACCGCGGCCGTGGTCGATGCGCGCCTGGGGACCGTTGCCGTTCACGTAGGCGGCGACCTCGGGTCCGTAGCGGAAGGAGAGGCGCGCGCAGTGGAAATCGCCGCCCATGCGGGTGCGGGTGGTGGGCTGCGACACGCTGATCAGGGTCAGCACGGGCGTGGGTGTCAGGTCGGGCGGGGGACGGACCTCGATGGTCGAGGGCAGGACGACCGCATGCCCGGCGGTGATTCGCGCGAGCATCTCGTTGACCGTGGAGACCGTCTCGGGGGCGAGCCGGGGAGCCTGCGACATCGCGCCGGCGAGGTCGCCGGGAAGCCCGCAATCGATCACCCCGCACTCGCCGGTGCGGGTGTCGACGTAGTGCGGCGGGGTCAGCGGCAGCACCGCTGCGGCCGGCTCCACGGTGATCTGGCACTCCTGGACGCCGGAGCCATCGGCCACCCATCCCAGCGTACCGGTGCGGACCGGACCGGGACGCAGCGCGGGACCGCGCCCGGCCTGCTCCCAGTAGCAGCGGCGGGTGGCCATCAGCCAGCGCAGCAGGGCCGCGCTGTCGTGCTCGTCGAGCCGGACGCCCTGTGCTGCCGGACCGCGACCCGGCGCGAGCCGACCGATCTCGCGGTCGATGCCGAGCACGAACCGGGCGTCGCTCACCGCCAGCTGCGCGAGCGGATAAGGCGTGGGCTTCGCCCGGCCGCCATCCTTCTTGAAACGCAGCTGGAAGGCCCGCAGCAGCGCGGTGCGCCCGCCCGGCACGAAGCCCGAGCCCAGCGTGTACACGATGCGCTCGCGCACCTGCGGCGGGTAGCCATTGCTCTCGCTCGCGGCCGCATCGTGCGTCTGCGCGAGGCGGTCGAGCCACAGCCGCACGTCGGTGTTGGCATCCTTGCCGCCGGGCACGGTCGGCAGCGGGCGATGCGGTTCGCGGGGCGCGGGCGGGGCGTGCACGGTACGGGCGGCCTCCGGCGCCTCGTCGGCGGTGGCCTCGCCCTGGACCGGCGCGGGGCGTTCGTTGCGGCCGGGCAGCCCGAACATCTGGGCGAGCTGGCGGGCCGCATGCATGCATACGGCGGCGACATGCTTGCAGTTCTGGCCGACCGGGCAGGTGCACTGCCCGGCGACCTGCAGGCGCCCGTTGTCCTGCGCGACCTGGATCTTCTGCTGGTAGGTGTTGGCGGCCGACCCGTGCACCTCCGCGTCGATCGCGGCCTGCGCGTCCTCGGTCGTGGTGACGTCGCACCGGGTCACGCGCCGGGTGCGCTGATAACCCTGGCCGCGTTGCCAGTCGCGGTCGCGGAAGTTCGCTCGAAGGAGCTTGAGCACCAGTGCCATGCCGATTTCCGTGGGGTTCTACTGCCGCTGCAGACGCCTGCATCGCATGCGATGGCCGTGCGCTTCGGCCGGGCATCGGCCGTGGTCGACGACCCGAGCCGTCCTGCCGTGCCGGCGAGGGGGGTCTGCTGAGACTGCGGGGGTTTCCTCTGTGCCTCGTCCCTCGCGCATGGGTCGACTTCACGACCCACGGGCGGCGGAGCGATTGCCGCTTTGTTGTCATCGCCAGCCGGCTTTCCCTGCACCCCGGGGGGCTCGGGACTCGACGACACGCCGCGGAGATCGGGACGGTAAAACCGCGTCCCGCGCGCGACGAGCGTCCGACCGTCGTGCGGGTAGTGTAAAGCCGATCGGGCAGGTTCGCCAGCCCCGCGCGTCTTCAACCTGACCGGCTCCCCCGGGGCGCACGTGCCCGGTACCATCGCGGCTGCAGCCCGCCCGCCCCGGCGCGGGCCTCCGGGAGCGCGGCGGTGGAGACTCTGGGGTACGGACACGCGATCATCCTCGGACTGCTCGAGGGTTTCACCGAGTTCCTGCCGATCTCCAGCACCGGCCACCTGATCATCGCGAACGACCTGCTGGGGGTGAACGACGCGCGCGGCAAGGCGTTCGCGATCTTCATCCAGCTGGGCGCGGTGCTGGCGGTGTGCGCGGCCTACCGCGACACGCTGGTCGACGTCGCGCGCGGCCTCGCTGGTGGCCCGGGCGCGGGCCGAGCGCGCGCGCTGCGCTTCTGCACCAACCTGCTGCTGGCCTTCCTGCCCGCGATGCTGCTCGGAGCCCTGCTGCACGGATTCATCAAGGCGCACCTGTTCTCGCCGGTCACGGTCGCCTGCGCGCTGGTGGTCGGCGGCGTCGTGATCCTGTGGGTCGAGTCCCGCGGCCGGGCGCAGGCGCGCGCGCGGGGTGCCCGCGGTCGACGACATGGGCTGGCGCGATGCGCTCAAGGTCGGCCTGTGCCAGTGCTGCGCGCTGTTTCCCGGCGTCTCCAGGTCGGGCGCCACGATCATCGGCGGCATGCTGGTCGGGCTGTCGCGCGAGGCGGCCACCCGGTTCTCGTTCTTCCTCGCGCTGCCGACGATGTTCGCGGCCGTGACCTACGACCTGTATCGCAACCGCCACCTGCTGGAGTGGGCCGACGCCGGGGTGTTCGCCACGGGTTTCCTCGTGGCCTTCGTCACCGCGCTGCTGACGGTGCGCGCGCTGCTCGCATGGGTGGCCCGGCGCAGTTATGCGGTCTTCGGCTGGTACCGGATCGCCCTGGGGCTGATCGTCCTCGCGTATTTCGCCTGAGCGACCGGGGCCTCAGCCCTGGGTCCACGGCAGGCCGGCCGAGCGCCAGCCCCCGATCGTGTTGCGATGCTGGAGGGCATCGCGGTCGCCCTCGAAGCCTTCGAGCACGTTGAAGCATTCGCCCAGCCCGGCAGCGCTGGCCGCCACCGCCGCGTCGTGGGAACGCGCGCCGCTGCGGCACAGGAAGAGCAGCCGGGGCGCCTCGATGCCGCCGACGGCCTCGCGCAGCGCGTCGACGAACCCGGCGTTGGGCACCATGCCCGGCCATGACTTCCATTCGATCTCCAGCGCCCCCGGCACCCGTCCGACGAATTCCCACTCGGCGCGTGAACGCACGTCGACGAGCCGGCAGCGGGGATCGGACTGCAGCAGGACCCACGCTTCGGCCGGCGTGAGCGCGCCCGCGTAGGGCAGGCCGGCGGTCGTCGCCCGTTGCCGGGCGGTGGTGAGGACTTCCGGGGAATCGGACATCGAAGGTCTCCGTGGCGGGTGCTCGCATGGCCCGCGGCCGCCGGCATGCGGCGCCCGGGTCCGGGCGCAGGTGCACGTCGCACAGCCTACCGCGCTCCCGGGCGGTGCGCGAGCGATCGAGCATCGGGGCATCGGGGCATCGCGCCCGCGCGAGCGGCGGGCCGCGGGGACCGATGCGCCGGCGCACCGCGGCCCGATGGCCTGGACTTCACGGACGAGGGACAGGTCGGGCGATCGGGCGCATTGCACCGATTCGGTGCATAGTCCGTGCGGGCGCACCATGGCGGGGCAAAGGCCTGGGCGATCCGATCCCAACGCGCTGATTCGAAAGGAATCCGTGCGCGGGCTGGCTTGGCATGCTTCGTGCTGCCGCCCGATTGCTGTGCAATTCATCCCCGCAAGGGACTCACGAGGAAAGAGGACGCGAGGAACGCCATGGCTACGTCTGCCGACATTCTCAAGATGATCAAGGACCACGAAGTCAAATTCGTGGACTTCCGCTTCACCGACACCCGCGGCAAGGAGCAGCACGTGTCGGTCCCCGCCGCGATGGTCGACGAGGGCAAGTTCGAGGACGGCCACGCGTTCGATGGCTCGTCGATCGCCGGCTGGAAGGGCATCCAGGCCTCCGACATGCTGCTTATGCCCGACGCGGGCTCGGCCCGGATGGATCCGTTCACCGACGAGCCCACGCTCATCCTCACCTGCGACGTGGTCGAGCCGTCCGACGGCAAGGGTTACGACCGCGACCCGCGCTCGCTTGCCAAGCGCGCAGAGGCCTACCTGAAGTCGAGCGGCATCGGCGATGTCGCCTACTTCGGCCCCGAGCCCGAGTTCTTCGTGTTCGACTCGGTGCAGTGGCATGTCGACATGGCGGGCGCGATGTGCAAGGTCGCGACCGAAGAGGCCCCGTGGTCCAGCGGCCACGAGTTCGAAGGCGGCAACCGCGGGCACCGCCCGGCGGTCAAGGGTGGCTACTTCCCGGTCCCGCCGGTCGACTCGCTGCAGGATATCCGTTCGGCGATGTGCCTGGCGCTCGAGGAGCAGGGCGTGCCGGTCGAGGTGCACCACCACGAAGTGGCCGCTCCGGGCCAGTGCGAGATCGGTACCAAGTTCGCGCCGCTCGTCCAGCGCGCCGACTGGCTGCAGATCCTGAAGTACACCGTCCACAACGTCGCGCACGGGTACGGCAAGACCGCGACGTTCATGCCCAAGCCCGTCGTCGGTGACAACGGCTCGGGTATGCACGTCCACCAGTCGGTGTGGAAGGACGGCCAGAACCTGTTCGCCGGCAACGGCTATGCGGGGCTGTCGGAGTTCGCGCTGTACTACATCGGCGGCATCATCAAGCACGCGCGCGCGCTCAACGCGATCACCAACCCGGGCACCAACTCGTACAAGCGACTGGTTCCGGGCTTCGAGGCGCCGGTCCACCTGGCCTACTCGGCGCGCAACCGTTCGGCCTCGATCCGCATCCCGTACGTGGCGAGCCCGAAGGGTCGCCGCATCGAGGTGCGCTTCCCGGACCCGACCGCCAACCCCTACCTCGCGTTCGCCGCGATGCTGATGGCCGGCCTGGACGGCGTGCAGAACAAGATCTACCCGGGCGACCCGATCGACAAGAACCTGTACGACCTTCCGCCGGAAGAGGCGAAGAACGTGCCGTCGGTGTGCTCGTCGCTGGACATGGCGCTGGAGCACCTCGACCGCGATCGCGAGTTCCTGACCCGCGGTGGCGTGTTCTCCAACGACATGATCGATGCGTACATCGCGCTGAAGATGGAAGAGGTCACCACCTTCCGCATGACCACGCATCCGGTCGAGTTCCAGATGTACTACAGCCTCTGATCGAGGCCGAGGGCTGCAGTCCCGTGCCGGGGCGTGGCGTGTACGTACGCCAGGTCCCGGTCGGCGCGGCCCGATCGACGCGTTGTCGATCGGGCCGCCGTCCTCTAGACTTTCCCCGGCGGCGGAAGCGGTCCGCGCCTTCGGGGTTGGCACATGACAGCAGATTCGCGCGTCGCGCAATCGATCATCGCGGTCGGCGCGGCGATGCTCGGGGCCGTGTGGCCCCCGCCCGCCCGGGCGGACATCTACAAGTGCAGCGACGATCAGGGCCTGGTGACCTTCACCGACAGCCCTTCGCGCAAGTTCAAGTCATGCACGCTGCTCTTCCGCGAAAGTGCCTCCCGCGCGGGACCTCCGGGTCCGGTGACGCCCGTCCCGTCGGGCGCAGGCACGCAGGCGCGACCGGAGCCCGCACCGGCGCGGACCAATCCGGGACCTGCCGACTTTCCCCGCGTCGAGCGCACGCAGCAGCGGGAGCGCGACGTGAAGGCACGGCAGATCGTGGAGCGGGAACTGGCCTCGGAGCAGCGCCTGCTCGACGAGGCGAGGCGAGCGGCGGCCGCCGCCGACCGTGGCGACCCGAAGGCACGCGACCTCCTCGCGGCCGTCGCACGGCACGAACGCAACATCGCGGAGATCCAGCGCCAACTCGCGCTGATGAAGTAGCGCGGTCGCGGGCATTGGCCCGCTTCTTGCGAACTGATGCTTCCCCGGGAAGCACCCGACCGACGGGCGCGAGCGCGCGATGAACCCCGCGCTGCCCGCGCCCGACGTCGTGACGCTGGCGGGAACCGGCGGACTCGACCTGCTGGTCACCGCCGTGGTGCTGCTCGACGACTCGCTCACCATCCGCTACGTCAACCCCGCCGCCGAGAACCTGTTCGGGATCTCGCGCTCAGTGATGCTCGACCAGACGATCGACCAGGTCTTCACGCACGACGAGGCCTTCGCCGCAGCGATCGCCGCGGCCGGTGCGCACGAGGCGGTGTTCTCGGACTACGACGTCCGGGTCGACTCGCTCGCGCGCAACGAGCCGCGGCAGCTGATCTGTTCCGTGACCCCGCTCGCCCCGCCGAGCGACGTGCGCTACCTGGTCGAGTTGCGCCCGATCGAGCAGCAGATCCGCGCGGCGCGAGAGGAGCGGATGCGCGACCAGACGCAGGCCAATCGCGAACTGCTGCGCAACCTCGCCCACGAGATCCGCAACCCCCTCGGGGGTATCCGGGGGGCCGCCCAGCTCCTCGACAGCGAACTCGATCGCCCCGAATTGCGCGAGTACACCCGGGTGGTGATGCAGGAGGCCGATCGCCTGCAGTCGCTGATGGACCGCATGCTGGCGCCCCACCGCATCCTGCAGCGCAAGCCGGCGAACATCCACGAGGTGCTCGAGCGGGTACGCAGCGTGATCCTCGCCGAGTTTCCCGACGGCATCCGCTTCCGCCGCGACTACGACACCAGCCTGCCGCTGCTGTCGGGCGATCGCGAGCAGCTGATCCAGGCGGTGCTCAACGTGGTGCGCAACGCCGCGCAGGCGATGCGCGGCCGCGGCAACATCGTCCTTCGTACCCGCATCGCGCGCTCGGTCACGCTGGCTCGCCGCCGCTACCGGCACGCGATCAGCGTGCAGATCATCGACGACGGCCCCGGCATTCCGGCCGAGATGCGCGAGCGGATCTTCTATCCGCTGGTCTCGGGCCGCGAAGGCGGCAGCGGTCTCGGGCTGCCCCTCGCGCAGACCTTCGTCGGCCAGCACCACGGTTCCATCGAGTTCGAGAGCGAGCCGGGACGCACCTGCTTCACGATCCTGCTGCCGATCACGCCGATCGACGACGCGCACGCCAGCGCGTCGTCGACGGCCGGCGCGAGCCCCTCCCAAACGGCGAAGTAGCCGGAGATCCGAATGAAACCGGTCTGGGTCATCGACGACGACAAGTCGATCCGCTGGGTGTTCGAGAAGGCGCTCACGCGCGAGAACATCGACTACCGCAGCTTCGCCTCGGCGCAGGACGCGCTCGACGAGATGGACAGCTCCCTGCCGCAGGTCGTGGTGAGCGACATCCGCATGCCGGGTCCCTCCGGCCTCGAACTGCTGCAGCGGATCAAGGTCCACCATCCGGACGTGCCGGTGATCGTGATGACGGCCTACTCCGACCTCGAGAGCGCGGTGGCGGCCTTCCAGGGCGGTGCCTTCGAGTACCTCGCCAAGCCGTTCGACGTGAACCACGCGGTCGAACTGATCCGGCGCGCGATCGACGAGAGCAGCCGGCAGGCCACCAGCGCCGAGGACGCTTCGGCCACCCCGGAGATCCTCGGGCAGGCGCCGTCCATGCAGGAGGTGTTCCGCGCGATCGGACGACTCTCGCAGTCGCATGTCACCGTTCTGATTACCGGCGAGTCGGGCACCGGCAAGGAACTGGTCGCGCGCGCGCTGCACCGGCACAGCCCGCGATCGACGCGGCCATTCATCGCGATCAACACGGCGGCGATTCCGCGCGACCTGCTCGAATCCGAGCTCTTCGGCCACGAGCGAGGGGCGTTCACCGGGGCGCAGACCATGCGCCGCGGTCGGTTCGAACAGGCCGAAGGCGGCACCCTGTTCCTCGACGAGATCGGGGACATGCCCGCGGAGCTGCAGACGCGCCTGCTGCGCGTGCTCTCGGACGGCCACTTCTATCGCGTGGGTGGCCACCAGCCGATCCGCGCGAACGTGCGCGTGATCGCGGCCACCCACCAGAATCTCAACCAGCGCGTGCGCGAGGGCCTTTTCCGCGAGGACCTCTACCACAGGCTCAACGTGATCCGGCTGCGCCTGCCGCCCCTGCGCGAGCGGCGCGAGGACATCCCGCTACTCGTCCGTTTCTTCCTCCAGAAGAGCGCCCGCGAGCTGGGGGTGGACGCCAAGCGGCTGTCCGAGGCGGCGCTCCGCCACCTGGCGGCCCAGGAGTTCCCGGGCAACGTGCGCCAGCTGGAAAACCTCTGCCACTGGCTCACGGTGATGGCACCCGGCATCACGGTCGAGCAGGCCGACCTGCCACCCGAGATGCGCGAGCAGGCCCCGGCGAGCGTCGAGCAGAACTGGCAGCACGCCCTGGAGCGCGAGGTCGATGCCGCGTTCGGCCGCGGCGAGCAGGGGGTCATCGACCAGCTGCAGCGGGACTTCGAGCGTGCGCTCATCCTGCGGGCACTGGCGCACACCGGCGGGCGCAGGATCGAGGCGGCCACCCTGCTGGGCCTGGGCCGCAACACGCTGACGCGCAAGATCCAGGAACTGGGCCTGGAGGATCGATCGGATCCGGCCTGACCGGCTGATGCGGCTGTCAGCGCCGCGGCCAGGCTTCTGCAACGGCCCTTTGATTGCCGCGGCGATCCACAGGCACTAGCCTTCCGCTCCCGGTGTGCCAGACCTGTCCGCAGGCAGGGGTGGCTTCAGGGCGAGGCAACCCGCCGGCGGCTGCCCGACGCGTCGACTGCCGGCTCGCGCAGCATCCGTACGCCGTCCCCGCCGCCGCTCGCGGCATCGACTTCGAGAGATCCGCATGCCCATCGCCCTTCCCGCCGGCACCGAACTCACCGGTGCCTTCAGGCCCGGTTTCGAAACCCTGCTCACGCCCGAGGCCGTCGCCTTCGTGGTTGCACTCGAGCGCGAGTTCGGCGCGCGGCGCCGCGAGCTGCTCGCGATGCGGGATGAACGGCAGCGCGCTTTCGACGCGGGCGAGCGCCCGGACTTCCTGCCGCATACCCGCGCGATCCGGGAGTCGGAATGGCAGGTCTGCGCCCAGCCGGCCGACCTCCAGGACCGGCGGGTGGAGATCACCGGCCCGACCGATCGCAAGATGGTGATCAACGCGCTCAACTGCGGCGCGTCGACCTTCATGGCCGACTTCGAGGATGCGAACTGCCCGACCTGGGATTCGATGATCGACGGGCAGATCAACCTGCGTGACGCGGTCCGCCGCACCATCAGCTTCCGCCAGGGCGAGCGCGAGTACCGCCTGAACGATCGTACCGCGGTCCTGATTCCCCGGCCGCGCGGCTGGCACATGGTCGAGAAGCACCTGCGCGTCGACGGCCAGGCGATGTCCGCCAGCCTGTTCGATTTCGGCCTGTTCTTCTTCCACAATGCGGCCGAACTGCTCGCCCGCGGCTCGGGCCCGTATTTCTACCTGCCCAAGATGGAGTCGCACCTCGAGGCCCGGCTGTGGAACGATGTGTTCCTGGCCTCGCAGAAGGCGCTGGGCATCGCGCGCGGCACGATCCGCGCGACCGTGCTGATCGAAACCATTCCCGCCGCCTTCGAGATGGAGGAGATCCTCCACGAGCTGCGCGAGCACTCCGCCGGCCTGAACATCGGGCGCTGGGATTACATCTTCTCCTGCATCAAGAAGTTCCGGTCCAACCCCGACTTCTGCCTGGCCGACCGCGCGCAGGTCACCATGACCTCGCCGTTCATGCGCGCCTACGCGCTGCTGCTGGTCAAGACCTGCCACCGGCGCGGCGCCCCGGCCATGGGAGGCATGGCGGCACAGATCCCGATCAAGAACGATCCCGAGGCCAACGCCGCGGCGATGGAGAAGGTGCGCGCCGACAAGCTGCGCGAGGTCACCGACGGTTGCGACGGCACCTGGGTTGCGCATCCCGGGCTGGTGCCGATCGCGCGCGAGGTGTTCGACGCGCACATGCCCGGCCCCAACCAGTACGCACGGCAGCGGCCCGACGTGTCGGTGAGCGCGGCCGACCTGCTCGACTTCCGGCCGGAGTCGCCGATCACCGAAGCCGGCCTGCGCAACAACATCTCGGTGGGCATCCAGTACATCGGCGCGTGGCTCGGGGGCAACGGCTGCGTCCCGGTATTCAACCTGATGGAAGACGCGGCGACCGCGGAGATCTCCCGCTCGCAGATCTGGCAGTGGATCCGCTCGCCCAAGGGCGTGCTGGCCGACGGCCGCAAGGTGACGGTCGACCTGTTCCGCGCGTTGCTGGCCGACGAACTGCCGAAGGTACGCGAGACGCTCGGTGCCCAGGCCTGGTCCGAGGGCCGCTACGAGGAAGCCGCGCGGCTGTTCGATGCGCTGTGCACCGGGCCGTACAGCGAGTTCCTCACGCTGCCGGCCTACGACCTGGTCGACTGAAGCCGCACACGCGATCCATCGGGGACGCGCCGCCGCGCGGGCGCGTCGTCCCGGCCACGGGACCGGGGGCGAACTCAGGCGGCGCGCAGGTCGCAGATCACGGGCGCGTGGTCTGAGGGCCGTTCGGCGCCGCGCGGGCCGGTGTCGATCACGCAGGCTGCGCAGCGGGAACTGAGGGCCGACGAGAGCAGGATGTGGTCGATGCGCAGCCCGAGCTTGCGCTTGAACATGTTCATCCGGTAGTCCCACCAGCTCCAGCTGCGCTCGGCCTGTTCGAACTGGCGGAACGCATCGCTGAACCCCAGGTCGAGCAGTGCCCGGAACGCCTCTCGCTCGGGCTCGCTGCACAGCACCTTGCCCTCCCATGCGGCGGGATCGTAGACGTCGCGTGCTTCGGGCGCGATGTTGTAGTCGCCCAGTACGGCCAGCGCCCCGTGCGTGGCCAGTTCACCGCGCAGCCAGTCCCGCAGTCGGGCGAGCCAGTCGAGCTTGTAGCGGTACTTGTCCGACTCGACCGATTCGCCGTTGGGTACGTAGGCGCTGACGATGCGCACGCCGTCGACGGTGGCCGAGATCACCCGACGCTGGGGATCGTCGAACCCGGCGATGCCCGCCACCGCATCGACCGGCTCCGAGCGGGCGAGGATCGCCACCCCGTTGTAGGTCTTCTGTCCTGCGTGGACGGCATGCCAGCCCGCCTCGCGCAGGGCCTCGGAGGGGAAGTTCGCGTCCTCGAGCTTGGTCTCCTGCAGGCACAGCGCGTCGGGCTGTTGCGCGGCGAGCCAGTCGAGCACCTGCGGCAGGCGAACCTTCAGCGAGTTGACGTTCCAGGTGGCCAGTCGCACGTCGGGGCTCCGGGGGGCGGGGGATGGGGCGGCGGGTGCGCGGCCTCGTCGGAGGCCGTGCGTCGGCGGGGGCGATCCGGTTACACGAACAGCACACCGTCGTGGATCGGGCCCCGGGGACGGGGCTCGCCGGGGCGGTGCAGAGGGTCCTAGCGTGCCCCGGTCGCAGGCGGGACGGACGCGCCCGGACCCGGCTGCGGTACCAGGGGATCGGCGGGGCCGAACGTGACCTCCGGCATGCCGGGCGGCAGCAGGGACGAGTTCTTCGCGTCCATCGGCTTGTACGGTCCTGCCGGCCCCTCCGGGGCTTTGCCGGGCTCGGCGGGGGCGCTCGGTCCGCCCTGCCCGCCCCGGCGGGCCTGGCCCACGGGCGTGCGGCTGTAGCCGGCGGCGTCCAGGGTGGTGTTCCACAGGGTTTCCTCGAAGCCGACCAGTTGCGTGGTGCCGACGATGAGCATCGGCACCTGGCCGCGTCCCTTGGAGACCGTCTTGAATTCGGCCTGCAGCTCGGGCCGATCCGGATTGCGTTCGTTGAACGGGACGCCGCGCGAGAGCAGAAGCTTGCGTGCGTTGGTGCACACCTCGCCGCAGGCGTTGACCCACAGGGTGACCGGGAATCGCTCGCTCGCCTGGCGCTGGGCGAAGGGCTCGGGCGAGGAGATGGAGCCCGCCCGTCCGCGCACGTCCTTCACGTCCTTGGCGGTCGAGGGCGGGGGCTGGTCGGAGCACTCGCGCGACCCGTTGGCATTGACCCAGCAGCGGATGCTCTGGGCCGTACCGGGCACCGGGGCGAGCAGAAGGATGGCCGCCAGCAGTGCGCCGGCGGTTGCGCCAAGGGTGGTGGCGATGCGATGACCGGGGATCACGGGCTCCTCCTTCAGCGAGCGCGACGCCTCATGCGGCGACGGGCTGGTCCATGCCATTGTGCCGAAGCAGCGCGTCGATGCGCGGTTCGCGGCCGCGGAATCGAACGAACGACTCCATCGCGGGGCGGCTGCCGCCCCGGGCCAGCACCTCCTCGCGGAATCTCGCGCCGATCTCGGGGTTGAGCACGCCGCGTTCTTCGAACAGGCTGTAGGCATCCGCGGACAGCACTTCCGCCCACTTGTAGCTGTAGTAGCCCGCCGCGTAGCCCCCGGCGAAGATGTGCGAGAAGCCGTTGGCGAAGCGGTTGAACGCGGGCGGCACCAGCACCGCGACCTCGCGGCGGACCTCGTCGAGTACGGCCTGCGCGCGGGCCCCGGAGGTGGCGGCCGTCGCCCCGTGCAGGCGCATGTCGAAGAGCGCGAATTCGACCTGCCGCAGCGTCTGCAGCCCGCTCTGGAAATTGCGGGCCGCCAGCATGCGGTCGAACAGCGCGCGCGGCATCGGCTCGCCGGAGTCGACGTGCCCGGTCAGGTGGCGCAGCACCTCCCACTCCCAGCAGAAGTTCTCCATGAACTGGCTGGGCAGTTCGACCGCATCCCATTCGACGCCGCCGATGCCCGATACGAACAGTTCATCCACCTCGGTCAGCAGGTGGTGCAGCCCGTGCCCGAACTCGTGGAACAGCGTCAGCACGTCGTCGTGCGTGAACAGCGCCGGGCGCGCGCTGCCATCGGGGCGTTGCACGGGCGAGGGGAAATTGCAGGTGAGATAGGCCACGGGCAACTGCAGCGACCGGCCGGCCGGTCGTCGACGCGCGATGGCCTCGTCCATCCACGCGCCGCCGCGCTTGGAGGCGCGCGCGTACAGATCGAGGTAGAACTGGCCGATCGGCTGGCCACCGGCATCGCGCACCTCGTAGAAGCGCACGTCCGGATGCCAGCGCGCCGTCTCCTGCTCGACGATCGCGAGGCCGTAGAGCGTCTCGACCAGCCGGAACAGGCCGGGCAGCACGCGGTCCTCGGGGAAATACTGCTTCACCTCGTTGTCGGAGAACGAGTAGCGGCGGTTGCGCAGCTGCTCGGAGGCGTACATCACGTCCCAGGCCTGGAGATCCGCGAGGCCGAGCTCGTCGCGGGCGAAGTCGCGCAGCTCGGCGAGGTCGCGCTCCGCGTGCGGGCGGGCCCGCCGGGCGAGCTCGAGCAGGAACGACTCGACCTGTGCCGGCGACTCGGCCATCTTCGGCTCGAGCGACAGCGTCGAGTAGTCGGGGAAGTCGAGCAGCCGCGCGAGTTCGTGGCGCAGCTGGACGATCTCGCCCATCAGCGGCGTGTTGTCCCAGTCGGGTGGGCCGGACTCGGAGGCGCGGGTGACATAGGCGCGATACAGCCGCTCGCGAAGCGCGCGATCGCGGGCGTACTGCATCACCGGCAGGTAGGACGGTGCCTGCAGCGTGAATCGGTAGCCGGTGTCGCCGGCTTCGCGCGCGGCGGCGGCCGCCGCCTCGAGCGCGTCGTCCGGCAGCCCGTCGAGCGCGCCGCGATCGGACTCGACGTGCGCGTACGCGTTGGTCGCATCGAGCAGGTTGTCGGAGAAGCGGGAGCACAGCGTCGCCAGCCGCTCGGACAGTTCGCGATAGCGCTGCTTGCGCTCGGGCGGCAGTTCGGCGCCAGACAGCCGGAAGTCGCGCACTTCGTTGTCGACCACCTGCCGGCGGGCGGGTGAGAGTGCATCTCGACCGGGGCCTTCGGAGAGCGCGCGGTACTTCGCGAACAGCGCCTCGTTCTGCCCGAGCTCCGTGTAGTACTCGGTGATGCGCGGCAGGTTGGCGTTGTAGGCCTCGCGAAGCGGCGGGCTGTTGACCACCGCGTTCAGGTGGCCGACCAGCCCCCATGCGCGACGCAGTCGGTCGGAGAGGTCCTCGAGCGGCAGCACGAAACCGTCCCAGGTGGGCGGCGCCGGGTCGGCCGCGATCGCGGCGATGCCCTCGCGATTGCCCGCGAGCAGGGTGTCGATGGCCGGGGTGACCTGCGCGGGATCGAAGTCGGCGAAACGCGGCAGGCCCGAGGTGTCGAGCAGCGGATTGTCCATGGCGGTGTTCAGGCTCGGGCGGCGCGCTCGAAGACGATGCGCCCGCCGACGATGGTGTATCGGGTACGGCCCACCATCGGCAGGCCGGCGTAGGGCGTGTTCTTGCCCTGGCTCACCAGAGTCTCGGCGCTCACCACCCATTCTTCAAGCGGGTCGAAGACGACGAGGTCGGCGGCCTGGTCGACCTCGAGGCGGCCGGCCGGCAGGCCCAGGATGCGCGCCGGGTCGCAGGTGATGCGCGCGAGGGCCTGGGCGCGGGCGAGCCGCGCCTCGGACGCCCAGCGCAGCGTCAGGGGCAGCAGCAGCTCGAGACCCGTGGCGCCGGCCTCGGCTTCGGCGAACGGCATCTGCTTGGCGTCCTCGTCCACGGGGGCGTGGTCCGAGCAGACGGCGTCGAGCGTCCCGTCGGCCAGCGCGGCGCGCAGCGCGTCGCGGTCGCGCACCGATCGCAGCGGCGGCACCAGGTGCGCGTGCGCGTCGAAATAGCCGATGTCGACGTCGCACAGGTGCACGTGGTGGATGGATGCGTCGCAGGTGAGTGGCAGGCCTTCGGCTCGCGCGGCGCGCACCCGGGCGAGGCCCTCGGCACTGGACAGCCGGCACAGGTGGACGCGCGCGCCGGTCACGCGCATCAGCGAGACGAGGGTGTCGATCGCGATGGTCTCGGCGAACACCGGGATCCCGGACAGGCCGAGGCGGGTGGCGACCTCGCCGGCGTGCGCGACGCCGCCGCGCGACAGGAAGGCTTCCTGCGGGCGCAGCCATACCGGGAAGTCGTAGGTGGCGGCGTACTGCAGCGTGCGCAGCAGCACGCGGGTGTCGGTGAGCGGCCGGTCGGCGTTCGAGAACGCGACGCAGCCCGCTTCGGCCAGTTCGGCCATCTCGGTCATGCGCTCGCCACCGAGGGCCATGGTGAGCGCGCCGACGGGGAATACGTGGGCGAGCGCGAGCGTACGCGCACGGTACTTGAGCATCTCGACCAGCCCGGGCTCGTCGAGCGGCGGGTCGGTGTCCGGCGGGCAGGCAAGCGAGGTCACGCCACCGGCGACCGCAGCGGCGAGTTCGGATTCGAGCGTGGCCTTGTACTCCAGGCCGGGCTCGCGCAGCCGGGCGGCGAGGTCGACCAGGCCCGGGGCGATCAGGAGGCCGCGTGCGTCGATCGTGCGCTGCGCGACGAAGCCCGGCGGGAGCGCACCGACCGCCACCACCCGACCGTCGGCAATGGCCAGGTCGGCGGCGTACTCGCGGCCGGATGCCGGGTCGATCACGGTGCCGCCGGTGAGAGCCAGCGGCGCGGCCAGCAGGGAATCGCTCATCGCGGGTTCATCCGTCGTGGGCAGGCGATCGGATCAGCCGACCGCCAGTATGGACATCACGGCCATGCGCACCGCGATGCCGAAACTCACCTGCGGCAGGATCACGGACTGGGCGCCATCGGCGACCCCGGACTCGATCTCCACGCCACGGTTCATCGGACCCGGGTGCAGCACGATCGCGTCGTGCTTCGCGCGCGCGAGGCGCTCGAGGGTGAGTCCGTAGGTCTTGAAGTACTCCTGGGCGCTGGGCAGCAGCCCGCCGTCCATCCGCTCGTTCTGCAGCCTCAGCATGGACACCACGTCGACGCCTGCGAGCGCCTCTTCCATCCGCTGGAAGACCCGCACGCCCATGCGCGAGAAGCTGTCGGGCACCAGGGTCTTCGGTCCGACCACCCGGATCTCGGGGACCCCGAGCGTGGACAGCGCGTGGATCTGCGAGCGCGCGACCCGCGAGTGCAGAACGTCGCCCACCACCGCGACGGTGAGATCGGTGAACCCGCCCTTGTAGTGGCGGATGGTATAGGCGTCGAGCAGCCCCTGCGTCGGGTGCTGGTGGCGTCCGTCGCCCGCGTTGATGACGCTGATGCCCTCGCGTACGTGGCGGGCGATCAGGAACGGCGCCCCGCTCTGCGCATGGCGCACCACGAACATGTCGGCGTCCATCGCCGAGAGGTTGGCGATGGTGTCGAGCAGCGATTCGCCCTTGCTGGTGGAACTCGCGTTGATGTTGAGGTTGATGACGTCGGCCGACAGGCGCTTGGCCGCGATCTCGAAGGTGGTGCGGGTGCGCGTGGAATTCTCGAAGAACAGGTTGAACACGCTTTTGCCGCGCAGCACCGGCACCTTCTTCACTTCGCGTTCGGCGACGCTCACGAACGGCGTGGCGGTATCCAGGATATGCGTGAGCACGTCGCGCGGCAGCCCCTCGATGGACAGCAGGTGGCGCAGCGCGCCATGGCGATCGAGCTGGGGGTTGGAGGTCATCGCCGCTGGGTTCTCCGCTGGCCGGTGATCGTGTCAGGGGCGGGGGGTGGATGTGCGCGGCGAGACCCGCAGCGACAGCGGCGCGGACGCCTCGCCGCCGCGCTCGAGCACCACCTCGAGGCGGTCCTCGAGTTCGATGCCGCAGCCGAGGAAGTCCGCCGCGATCGGCAGGTGCCGTCCGCCGCGATCGACCAGCGCCGCGAGGCGGATGCGGTCCGGTCGCCCGTAATCGAAGAGTTCGTTCATCGCCGCGCGGATGGTGCGCCCGGTGTAGAGGACGTCGTCGACCAGCACGATGTCCGCGCCGGCGACCTCGAACGGGATCATCGACGCGCGCATGCGCTGCCGCAGGCCGCTGCGATCGAGGTCGTCGCGGTGCAGGCCGACGTCGATGGTGCCCAGCGGCGCGGCGATGCCCAGTCGCGCGTGCAGGCGCTCGGCGATCCAGACGCCGCCGCTGTGGATGCCCACCAGCGCGCAGCGCCGCGCGTCGACCTGCGACGCCATCCGCTCGACGAGTCGGTCGATCAGGGTCTCCGCCGAGGGCAGGGCAGGCGTCGTCATGCGGCACGCCCCGCGGCCGCGCGCTGCGCGTGATAGTCCTCGAGGATCACGCAGGCGGCATGCGGATCGTTGCGGGTTCGCCGCTGGGCGATGCCGGCCCCCGCGTCGCGCAGGCGCGAGGCGGCATCCACCGACGTGTAGCGCTCGTCGATCTCGACCACCGGAAGTCCGTGGCGACGCCCGAGCGCACGCCCGAACGCCCGCGCCGAGCGGGTCAGCGGATCGTCGCGACCGAGGTCGGGTCGTGGCACGCCCACCACCAGTTCGACCGGCTGCCACTGCTCGACCAACCGGGCGATGGCGGCCGCCGAGGCCTCGTGCCGGGTTGCATCGATGCGCTCGAGCGGGTGCGCGGAGCCCAGCGCGCGGTCCCCCACGGCCACGCCGATCCAGCGCGTGCCGAAGTCGAAGGCAAGCACGGTGCCGGCCTCAGGCATGCCCTGCCTGCTCGGACAGCCGCGACAGGTCGATGCCCAGCAGGCGCAGCGCCGCGGCGTGGCGCTGCGCGGGCGGATGCTCGAACAGCAGCGGCGCTTCGGCCTGCACGGTCAGCCAGGCGTTCTGGCGGATTTCCTGTTCGATCTGGCCGGGTGCCCATCCCGCATAGCCGATGGTGACCAGCACCTTCGCCGGCCCCTCGCCCTGGCCGAGCGCGGTCAGGATATCGCGCGAGGTGGTGAGTCCGATGTCCTCGGTGACCCGCAGCGTCGACTGCCACTGTCCGACCGGGCTGTGCAGCACGAAGCCGCGATCGACCTGTACCGGGCCGCCGTAGTGCACCGGCAGCGCGCGCAGCGCCGGGGCCGCCAGCGGGATGTCGACCTGCTCGAACAGCCCCTGCAGCGTGAGTTCGGTCGGCCGGTTGATCACGAGGCCGAGCGCTCCGCGGCTGTTGTGCTCGCAGACGTAGGTCACCGTGCGGGCGAAGTTCGGATCGGCCATGGCCGGCATGGCGATCAGGCAGTGCCCGGTCAGGTCGATCGTGGAGGCAGCAGGCATCGGGAGCGGTTGGGCCGTGCGCGACCGCAGGGTGGCGGCTGCCAGGGCAGGGGGTGGGTCAGCAGGTCGATCGATTGTAAACGGCACACCCCCCCGCCACAATTTGACGGCCGGTGGACATGCCACCCCGGGCAGGTCCGCGCGGCCGGCGAGGCGGCGGATGGGCGTGGGCCCGGTGCCCGGGCGAAGCGGATGCGCCCTGCCGGCGCGGCAGGGGCGCCCCACCGGCCCGGTCCGCTGCGGTGCGTGCGCCGCCCCGCGATCCGATCGCCACCCGTCCAGGGGATGTCCGTGCAACATGATGCAGCGCTGTTCTGGTTTCGCCGCGACCTGCGGGTGGAGGACAACGCGGCCCTGGCCGCGGCCCTGGCCTCGGCGCGCCGCGTGTGGTGCGTGTTCGTGTTCGATCGCGACATCCTCGACGTGCTGCCACGACGCGAGGACCGCCGGGTCGAGTTCATCCACGCGAGCCTCGCCGAACTCGACGCGCGACTGCGGGAGCGTGGCGGCGGGCTGATCGTCCACCACGCGCCCGCCCGCGAGGCGATTCCCCCGATCGCCCGCGCGCTCGGCGTGCAGGCGGTCTACGCCAACCACGACGACGAACCCGCGGCACGCGCGCGCGACGCAGCGGTCGCCGCGGCACTCTCGTCGTTCGGGGCCGAGCTCCGCACGCGCAAGGACCACGTGCTGTTCGAACGCCGGGAGGTGCTGACCGGGGCCGGCACCGTGTTCGGCGTGTTCACCCCGTACCACAACGCCTGGCTGCGGCGGCTCGCAGCCGAGCCGCACTGCCTGCAGGCGTATCGGTTCGAGCCGGGCGCCGGGCAACTGCAGCCGCCCCCCGGGGGCCAGACCGGTCTGGCCGACTGGCCGCTGGAGCGCATCGGCTTCGTGCCGACCGGCTTGCGCGAGCGCGGAGTCGTCGCCGGCGCCTCGGGCGCACAGGCTGCGCTCGCGGCCTTCCTGCCGCGGATCGGGCAGTACCACGCCCGACGCGACTTCCCCGCCCAACCCGGTACCTCCGGCCTGTCGGTGCACCTGCGCTTCGGCACCCTGTCGATCCGCCACGCGCTGCGCGAGGCGCAGCGGCGCATCGAACCGCAGGGCGGCGAGACCGAGGGCGCGAAGGTGTGGCGGGCCGAACTCGCGTGGCGGGACTTCTACGCGATGATCCTCTCGCAGCATCCGCATGTCGTCGAGCACGCCTGGAGACGCGAGTACGACCGCCTGGAGTTCGAGAACGACCCACGCCTGTTCGACGCGTGGTGCGAGGCGCGTACCGGTTATCCGATCGTCGACGCGGCGATGCGCCAGATCCTCGACACCGGATACATGCACAACCGGCTTCGCATGATCGTCGCCTCCTTCCTCGTGAAGGACCTGCTGGTCGACTGGCGGCGGGGCGAGCGCTTCTTCGCCGAGCACCTGATCGACTTCGACCTCGCCAGCAACAACGGCGGCTGGCAGTGGGCGGCGTCCACCGGTTGCGACGCGCAGCCGTATTTCCGGATCTTCAACCCGGTCAGCCAGTCCGAGCGATTCGACCCCGACGGCCTGTTCATCCGCCGCATGCTGCCGGTGCTCGAGCGCGTACCGCTGCGCCACCTGCATGCGCCGTGGACGCTGTCGCCCCTCGAGCAGCAGGCGGCGGGCTGCGTGATCGGACGCGACTATCCCGCCCCGGTGGTCGACCATGCGGAGCGCCGGCTGCGCGCGCTCGCGATCTACAAGAAGATCCGCGCGGGCGGCTGAGGAGGCCATCGCGCGACAACCGCCGGCTGCCGAAGACCGGCTCGTCGTGCCGTGATGGAAGGACCGGTCGGGCCGATCCTTGCCGCAGGCGCGTCGCGGCGCGATACTCCCGGCCTCACGGAGGATTCGGGCATGCAGCCGGTCGGCGCGACGAGGCGAGGGTGGGCAGCGACCATGCTCGCGCTGTCGGTGCTGGCCTGCCCGGTCGAGGCCCGGTCCGCCTCGCCGCAGGCGGAGTCCGGCGCGTGGCCGACCCGCCCGCTGAGGGTGGTCGTGCCCTTTCCCCCGGGCGGCAGCTCGGATGTCATCGCGCGGTTGACCGCCACGCGGGTCGGCGAATCGCTGCGCCAGCCGGTGGTGGTCGACAGCCGCCCGGGCGCAGGCACCTCGATCGGCAACGCCATCGTCGCGCGCGCCACCCCCGACGGCCATACCCTGCTGCTGGCCGACACCGCCTTCGCGGCATCCTCGGCGGTGCTGCAGGGCCTGCCCTACGACGCGCTGCGCGACTTCGCACCGGTGGTGCAGCTCGCCGTGTCCGCGCAGTACCTGTATGCCGCCACCGGGCGCTTCGCCGATGCGAAGGCGCTGATCGAGGCGGCACGCGCGCGCCCGGGGCGCTTTGCGCTGGGCTCCGGGGGCAATGGAACCACCACGCATTTCATGGTGGAGCTGTTCGCCCGCTCGATCGGCACGGCGATCGTGCATGTCCCGTACAAGGGTTCGGCCCCTGCACTGACCGACGCCGCGGCCGGGCAGGTCGAGGGCGCGTTCTCCAGCTATCCGTCCGCCGCCGCGCTGATCGCCAGCGGTCGCCTGCAGCCGCTGGCGATTGCCGCGCAACGGCGCCACCCTTCGCAGCCGTCGGTTCCCACCTTCGCCGAACTCGGCGCCAAGGATCTCGTGGTCGACCACTGGTGGGGCGTGATCGGCCCGGCGGGCATCCCCGCGGCCGTGGTCGAGCGGCTCAATGCGGTCTACGCGCAATCGCTCGGCCAGCCCGAGGTGAGGGAGCGGCTCGTGGGACTGGCAGCCGATGCCCGCGCCGGAACGGCGGCGCAGTTCCGGCAACTGATCACGGCCGATATCCGGCGTTTCTCGGCGATCGCGCGCGAGGCGGGCATCCGGGCCGATTGAACCCGCTGCAGGCACGCCCGGGAGCCGCGACGACGAGCGTACGTGGGCCCGGCCCATGTTCACCCCGAGCGATCCGGCGGATCGCACGAAGGAGGCAACCCCGATGGCAACGGCCCCGTCCCTGAAGGATCTGTGCAGCGGACCCGCCACCTTCATGGGCGTGCCCTCCGGCACCGCGCTCGAGGGCGCGGCCGCGGCCATCCTGGGCATACCCTTCGACATGGGGGCGCATGCCTTCCGCGTGGGCGCGCGCCAGGGCCCGGCCTCGATCCGCGAGCAGTCTCGCCTCATCCGGCACTGGAACCCGGAGTTCGCCGACTTTCCGGTGGCTGCGAAGCTCGGGCTGGTCGATGCGGGCGACGTGCGGGTCGTGCCCGGTCGGCATCCGGAGGCGTTCGCCGCGATCGAGTCGGCGGTGGGCGCGATCGTCGATGCGGGCGCGGTGCCGATCACCCTCGGCGCCGACGGCAGCATCTCGCTGCCGGTCATCCGGGCGGTGGCCCGCCGCCATCGCGGCCTGGCGGTGATCCACATCGATTCCCACACCGATAGCGCAGTGCCGCCGGCGCCCGGCGAGCACAACACCGGTACCCAGTTCCACTACGCGGCCGTCGAGGAGCTGGTCGACACGACGGCGAGCTGGCACATCGGGGTGCGGGGAACGACCTATCGGCCCGGGGGCTACGCGCATACCGAGGAACTCGGCTACCGGATCGTCACCATGAACCGCCTGATGGTGCGTGGCATCCCGACGGTCATGCGCGAGGTCCGCGAGAGCCTCGGCGACGATCGGCCGGTCTACCTGTGCTTCGACATGGATGCCTTCGATCCCTCGTGCGCGCCGGGCGTGTGCGCGCCCAGCTGGGGCGGGCTGTCGGCTCGCGAGGGCATCGACCTGTTGCGTCGCCTGCACGGGATGAACATCGTCGCCGTGGACGTCAACACCGTGAGCCCTCCCCACGACGTGAACGGCATGGCGGCATTCCTGGCGGCCAACGTGGTGTTCGAGTCGATGATGGTCGTCGCTGCCCGGCGGTTCCCGGACGAGGTACGCCGGTTCGAACTCGTGCCGGGCTGAGGCGAGCCGACCCTCGCGCCGGCCCGCTCAGCGCACCGCGGGCGGTGCGCCGGATTCGCCCGGGGCCGCGGGCGTCGCAGGCCGGGAGTCGGTGGAGGCCAGGCCCTCCCAGTCCCCGCCCAGCGCCCGCACCAGGAACACCGAGGCCAGCATGCGCTGGCCCAGGACCTGCGCCGCCAGCCGCTCGCTGTTGAGCCGTGCCTGCTGCGCGACGATCACCTCGAGCGAGTTGGCGAGGCCGCCCTCGTAGCGCGCATTGGCCAGTTCGAGCACGCGGGAGGTGCTGGCCACGGCCTTCAGGGCCTGCGCGTGGGCGCGCTCGAGCGCGGCCAGTCCGAGGATGCCATCCTCGACCTCTTGCATCGCGGCGAGCACGACGCGCCGATAGTTGGCCACCGACAGCTCGTAGCCCGCCTTCGCCCCGGCCGACAGCCCGCGCAGACGTCCGCCGTCGAACAGGGTCAGTGCCGCCGATGCACCGAGAGACCAGACCAGCGCAGGCGTGCTGAACAGCGTGGCGAGGTCCCGGCTCTGGCTGCCGTAGGTGCCGCCCAGCGAAATACTCGGGTAGAACGCCGCCTCGCTCACGCCGACCTGGGCATTGGCGGCCGCCATCGCGCGCTCGGCGGCCGCCACGTCGGGCCTGCGCTCGAGCAGGTCGGACGGAACGCCGATCGGGACCTCGGGCGGCACCAGCGGATGCGGCTGCGGGGGCAACTGGAACAGCGGGGCCGGCGTGCCGGTCAGCGTGGCGATCGCATTCTCGAACTGGGAGCGCTGCCGGCGCAGCAGATCGACCTGGGTGAGGGTGGAGTCGAGCAGGGCCTGCTGTTGCGCGAGGTCGACGCCGGAGGCGGCGCCCAGCGCGTGGCGCGACTGGACGTAGGCGAGCGATCGGCGCTGCAGCGCGATCGCGCGTGCGACGACGTCCAGTTCGACGTCGATCGCGCGCAGGTTGAAGTACGCGCTGGCGAGGTCGGCGGTGAGCAGCAGCCTCACGTTCTCGAACTCGGCCGCCGATTGCGCAGCGCTGGCGCGGGCGCCCTCGACCAGCGCGCTCACGCGCCCGGCGACATCGATCTCGTAGCTCGCGCCGAGCAGGCCGAGGTAGTCGGACTGGGCGGTCGAGTACTGCGGCGTGTTGTACCGGGACAGTGGGCGCTCGGAGGAGATGCGCAGCCGCTGGTCGCGCAGCGAGGCGCTCAGTTGCGGATAGCGGGCGGCGACCGCCACGTCGAGCTGTGCGCCAGCCGCCGCCAGGCGCGCGGCTGCGGCGGCCAGGGTGGGACTGCCCGCGAGAGCCTTCTCCTGCAGTGCATCGAGCTGCGGGTCGGCGAAACGCGACCACCAGGGCCCGCGCGAGCGGCGGTCATCGGGCCGGGCCACTCGCCACGGCGCCTCGACGCGCCACGCGGACGGCATGTCGATCGCGGGCCGCTCGTATTGCGGGCCCGATCGGCATGCCGGCAGCAGCAGGGGCAGGCAGAGTGCGCCCAGGAGGCGCCGGCGCTCGGTCACGACTTGCCCTTCTCCGTGGCGGCCTTGCCCGGTGCGCTCGGGTCGCCGGAGCGCGAGCCGGCCTTGCCCGCGTCCCCGGCGTCCTTCTTCGCGTCCTTGCCGGACGCGCCGCGGGGTGGCGTGGTGACGATGTTCACCCGGTCGCCATCGCCGAGCGAATCGGGGGGATTGAGCACGACACGCTCCTCGCGCGACAGGCCGTCGAGGACCTGGACCACGGGACCCAGGTTGCGACCGATGCGTACCGGGCGCAGCGTGACCACCCCTTCGGCATCGACGCTGGCCACGCGGATACCCTCGCTGCGGAAGATCAGGGCGTTGGTCTCGATCAGCAGCAGCTCGCTGGCCTTGAGCGGCAGGGCCACGCTCACGAATGCGCCCGGCAGCAGCACGCCGTCGCGATTGGCCAGGTTGACCTCGACCACCATCGTCCGGGTGGCCGGATCGATGGCCCCGGCCGTTCGGACGACCTTCCCGCTGAACGTGCGCCCGGGCAGCTCGGCCTGGCTCACCTCGACGCCCTGCCCCGCCCGCACGACGTTGGAGTACGACTGCGGCACGTTCACGTAGACCCGTATCGGGTCGGTCTGCGACAGGACGAACAACGCGCGACTGGCGCCCCCGCCGGCATCGATCAGGTCGCCGACGTCGACGTTGCGGCGAGTGATCACGCCGGGGAAGGGCGCGACGATGCGCTTGAAGCCCTCGAGCTGCCGCAGCCGCGCGACGTTGGCGTCGGCCGCGGCGAGGTTGGCGCGGGCCTGCGCCTCGTTGCTGCGTCGCTCGTCGAGATCCTGCTGCGAGACCGCGTCCTTCCGGCGCAGGGCCTCCCAGCGCGCCAGGGTGCTGGAGGCCAGCGCGAGGCTGGAGGCGGCCTGTTCCCGGGCGGCGATGGCCTGCGCGAGCTGCTGGTCGATCTCGGGTGTCTCGATCTCGGCGAGCAGCTCGCCGGCCTGGACGCGGCTGCCGATGTCCCGGTGCCAGCGTTTGAGGTACCCGCTCGTGCGCGCGGCGATCGGCGCCTGCGTATAGCCCTGCAGGGTGCCGGGCAGCTGCACGGTCTGCCCCTTGTCGGCGAGCCGTGGCTGGGTGACGCGCACGTGTACGCGACCGAGCTCCGGCGTGCCGGCGGCGAGCGCCGCAGCCGCCTGGCTGCGCTTCGCCCAGCTCGCGATGCCGCCGAGGGCCAGCAGCACGAGCACGCCCAGCGTGAGCCACTTCGCTCGCGCGAGCGTGGCCCGTCGGCCCGGCAGCGTGGCGGGATCGACGTCCTCGATCGGGTGGATCGCCAGTGGGCGGTGGCGCTCTTCGGACATCGGGTCAGGCCTCCGGAGTGGCGCCCGCGGGCGATGCCGGCGCCGGGCGATCGTTGGAGCCACCGGGCTCGCGCGAGACGGCGCGGCGTGCGGCGAACTGGTAGACGGCGCCGAACAGCACCGGCACGAGGAACAGCGTGGACACGGTGGCGAACAGCAGGCCGCCGATCACCGCACGACCCAGCGGCGCGTTCTGCTCGCCCCCCTCGCCGACCCCCAGCGCCATGGGAATCATGCCGATGATCATCGCCAGCGCCGTCATCAGCACCGGGCGGATCCGGGTGGTGCCCGCCTCGAGGGCGGCCGAGAGCGGCGGCACGCCCTGCGCGAGCCGGTCGCGGGCGAAGGCCACCACCAGGATGCTGTTGGCGGTGGCCACCCCCATCGTCATGATGGCGCCGGTGAGCGCAGGCACGCTCAGCGGGGTGCCGGTGAGGTAGAGCATCCAGGCGATGCCGGCCAGTGCGGCGGGCAGTGCCATCACGATGATGAAGGCGTCGGTCCACGACTGGAAGTTGACCACGACCAGCAGGTAGACGAGCACGATCGCCATCGCGAGGCCCACGCCCAGCCCGGTGAACGACTCCTGCATGGTCTGCACCTGTCCGCGGATCTGCACGTCGCTGCCGCGGGGTAGCTTGGCGCGCAGGGCCTCCACCTGCCGGCTCACCTCGGCCGCGACCGATGCGAGGTCGGTGCCGTTCACGCTGACGTACACGTTGATCACCGGCGAGAGGTTGTAGCGCGACACGCCCGCCATGCTGCGTCCGGCCTGCACCTCGACCAGGTTGCCCAGCAACTGCGGTCCGCCGGCGGCCAGCCCCGCCGCCCCCGGCGCGCCGACGGGCAGGTTGAGCAGCGACTCCATCGAGTCGATGGTGTAGGCCGGAGCCGACATCTGGACGCTGTAGACCACGCCGTTGCTCGGGTTGAGCCAGAACGCGGGCGAGGTCTGGGCGCTGCCCGCCAGGGAGATCAGCACGTTCTGGCCGACGTTGAACGCGGTGAGGCCCACCTGCTGCAGGCGGCTGCGATCCATGACGAGGTCGATCGCCGGGTTGTCGAGCCGCTGGTGCACGTGCACGTCGACCGCGCCGGGCACCTGCCGCAGGCCACGGACGAGTTCGGCCGCAAGCTGCATGTTCTCCGCCATCCGGGGGCCGGTGAACTGGACGTCGATCGCCGCCGGAAGGCCGAAGTTGAGGATCTGGGTGACGATGTCGGCCGGCTGGAAGAAGAACTCCACTCCCGGGAACAGCGGCGGGAGTTCGCGCCGGAGCTGGTCCTCGATCTTGGCGCTGGGCCGGTGTCCGTCCTTCAGCGAGATCAGGATTTCCGCATCGAAGGTGCCGATCGTGCCGGAGTTGCTGTAGGAGAGGTTGATGCCGCTGTTGGGTACGCCGATGTTGTCGAGCAGGGTCTCCAGTTCGGAGGGCGGGATGCGCTCGCGGATCGCCGCCTGGACCTGGTCGGCGATCCGTGCGGTCTGCTCGATGCGGGTGCCGGTGGGCGCGCGCATGTGCAGGCGGATCTGCCCGGTGTCCACGGCGGGGAAGAAGTCACGCCCGAGCAGCGGGTAGAGCAGGCAGGACAGCGCGCAGAAGACGAGGAACAGAGCGGCGAAGGTGGCGCGGCTCGCGAGTGCGGCCGAGAGCGTGACCGCATAGGCGCGCCGCACGCGCTCGAAGCGCTGGTCGAAGCCGCGGTACACGCGCTGGAGCAGGCTCGGGCGTTCGTCCCCGGCGGCGACGCCGTGCACGCCGCGCATCAGCATCATGACCAGCGTCGGCACCAGCGTGCGCGACAGGATGTAGGAGGCCACCATCGCCAGCACCACGGCGGTGGCCAGCGGCACGAACAGGTAGCGGGCGACGCCGGTGAGGAAGAACATCGGCACGAACACGATGCAGATGCAGGCGGTGGCCACGAAGGCCGGCACGCCGATCTCGCCCGCGCCCACCAGGATCGCCTCCTCGAGGTCGCGGCCCAGGTGCAGGTGGCGCTCGATGTTCTCGATGGTGACGATCGCCTGGTCGACCAGGATGCCTACCGACAGCGCGAGCCCGCCCAGCGTCATGATGTTGAGCGTCTCGCCCATCGCGTGCAGCACCAGGACCGAGGCCAGGATGGACAGCGGGATGGTCAGCGCGATGATGAGCGTGCTGCGCCAGTTGCCCAGGAACAGCAGCACCATCAGGGCGGTGAGGCCCGCGGCGATGATCGCCTCGAGCACCACGGCGTTGATGGCGGCCTTCACGAACACCGACTGGTCGAACAGCGCGGTGACGGTGATGTCCTGGGGCAGGATCTGCGTGGCCTTGGGCAGCAGCGCGCGCAGGTTGTCCACGATGTCGACCGTCGAGGCGCCGCCGTTCTTCAGGATGGACAGCAGCACGCCGCGAACGCCGTCCTGGCGGACGATGTTGGTCTGCGGCGAGAAGCCGTCGCGCACCGCCGCCACGTCACGGACGTAGACGGTGGCCCCGCCGCTGGTGCGCACCGGCAGGTCGCCCAGCCCCGCGATGGCCTGCGGCGAGCTGTTGAGGCGGACGCTGAACTCGGTGTCGCCGAACTTCGCGGTGCCCGAGGGCAGGATCAGGTTCTGTGCGTTGACCGCATTGACCACGTCGGCGGGCGTGAGTCCGCGCGACTGCAGCGCGGGCAGGTCGAGATCGACGGACACCACCCGCAGCCGGCCTCCGTAGGGAAACGGAATCGCCACGCCGGGGATGGTGACCAGCTGCGGGCGCAGCTGGTTCACCGTCGCATCGAACACCGCCTGCTCGGGCAGCGTCGGGCTGGAGAGCGCGAGCTGGATGACCGGTACGCTGGAGGCGGAGTAGCGGATCACCAGCGGTGGCGTGATGCCGGGCGGCAACTGGCGCACCTGCGGCTGAACCGCCGCGGCGACCTGCGCGATGGCGGTCTGGATGTTGGCGGTGGGCTGGAAGAAGATCTTGATCACCGTCACGCCGGGCAGCGACACCGACTCGATGCGCTCGATGTCGCTCACCGTCGTGGTCAGGCCACGCTCGGTCTGGTTGGCCACGCGCTGGCCCATCTCCTGCGCCGACAGCCCGTTGTAGGTCCAGATGATGCTGACCACCGGGATGTCGATCTCGGGGAAGATGTCGGTCGCCATGTTGCGCAGGGCGAACGGCGTGGCGAGCAGGATCAGCAGCGCCATCACGATGAACGTGTACGGACGCCGAAGCGCGAGGCTGACCAGGTAGGGATGCCCGGAGGGTGCGCTGTCGGGGTTCGGAGTGCTCACCGTTGCATTCTAGCCGCGAGCAGAGAGCCCGCGACAGGACTTTTGCTTGCGGGTGGGATCGCGTCGTCGCACGGGGCGGATGTCGGCCCCCACGCCTGACCCCGGTGAAAGAACGGGTTCCGCGCGCCGGTTCGCCGCGGGTGCCGCGCGGGTGGCGCAGCGCGGCACCGGGCCGCCACGGTTCGTGGCGCTCAAGGTCGCGTGGCCGCCTGTGGCGCACGCGCCGGCCGGCATGGGGCAGGGCGCGCGGTCCGTCGGGCCCGGTGCCATCGGGTAGGCCGGGGCCGGCGCTTCGCGAGTCGCGAACGAGCGAAGGGCCGGAGTCGGGGTCCGGGCCACGCGTGCACGCGCGTGGTGGCGAGCCCGCGCGCTACTTGCGCCAGAACACCGGCGTGAACACGATCAGCAGGGTGAAGAGTTCCAGCCGGCCCAGCAGCATCGCGAACACGCAGATCCACGTCTGTACGTCGTCGAGGACCGCGTAGGTGCCGGCCGGACCGACCGCGCCGAGCCCGGGGCCGGTGTTGTTCACGCAGGCGACGGCGGCGGTGAACGCGGTCAGCAGGTCCAGCCCCGTGGCCACCAGCGCGAGCGTGATCAGCGCGATGGTCGACACGTACACGCACAGGAAGGCGAGCACCGCGAACACCACGCGGTTGGGCACGGCGGCGCCGGCGAGCTTGACCTGGGTGAATGCGTACGGGTGCAGGGTGCGCACGAACTCCCGGCGCACCTGCTGGAAGAGGATCAGCGCGCGCACCATCTTGATTCCGCCGCCGGTGGACCCGGCGCTGGTGGAGAACGTGGAGAGGAACAGGATCCACAGGCCGCCGATCAGCGGCCACTGCGCGTAGTCGGTGCTGGCGAAGCCGGTGGTGGTGGCCACCGACACCGTGTTGAACACCGCGTAGCGGAACGCAGTGGCGAGGTCCGCGTAATGTCCGGTCAGCCACAGGTGCAGCGCGATGCCCAGTGCGCTCGACAGGACGACGGTCACGAACAGTCGAGCCTCGGGATCGAGTCGGTAGGGCACGAGGCTGCGGCGCCGGAAGGCCGCGAAGTGGGTGATGAAGTTCACCCCCGCGGCCAGCATGAACAGCGCGGCCACCGTCTCGATGGCCGGCGAGTCGAAGTGCCCCAGGCTGGCATCGTAGGCGGCGAAGCCGCCCAGGCCGAGGGTGGAGAACATGTGCATCATCGCATCCAGCGGGCCCATGCCGGCCAGCCAGTAGGCGAGGGCGCAGGCCGCCGACAGCAGCGCATAGACCAGCCAGAGACCCTTGGCGGTCTCGGCCAGCCGCGGGGTCAGCCGGGAATCCTTCATCGGGCCGGGGATCTCGGCCTTGAACAGCTGTCGCCCGCCGACGCCCAGCAGCGGGAGCACGGCGACCGCCAGCACGATCAGGCCCATCCCGCCCATCCAGTGCATCTGGGTGCGCCATACGTTGATCGACACCGGCAGGTGCTCGAGCCCGGACAGGACCGTGGCCCCGGTGGCGGTAATGCCGGAGGTGGCTTCGAAATAGGCGTCGGTGAAGGACAGTCCGTCGATCGTCCGCAGCAGCGGCAGGGCCGCGAACAGCGGAAGCACCATCCACACGAGTACGACCAGCAGGAAGGCGTCGCGGACCTCGAGCTCGCGCCGGAAGCGGCGGGTGGCGAGCCAGCCCAGGCTTCCGGCCGCGCAGGTGACCAGCAGCGCGATCGCGTGTGCGTGCAGGGCGCCGTCATCCACCCACCAGGACACCGCGAGCGGCAGCAGCATCGAGGCTCCGAACACGACGGTGAGCAGGCCGAGCGTGTGGACCACGCACAGGTTGCGCGCGAACTCGCGCGCGTAGGCTCGGGCGCCGCCTGCGGGCATCGCTACAGGAAGCCGACGCCGACGGCGAACAGCTTCTCCACCGCGGGCACCAGCGATTTCGACACGACGAACACGATCACGTGGTCGTTGCGCTCGATCACGGTGTCGTGGTGGGCGATGATCACCGGATCGTCCGGGCCGACCGGTGCGGCGATCAGGTCCTCGTCGATGCGGTCGCGCCGGCGCACGAGCGCGGCGATCGTGGCCCCGTGCGGGAGGTCGATCTCCTCGACCCGGCGCCCGACCACCCGCGAGGAGCGGCGATCGCCGTGGGCGACGATTTCCATCGCCTCGGCCGCACCCCGGCGCAGCGAGTGCACGGCCGCGCAGTCGCCGCGGCGCACATGGGTGAGCAGCGTGCCGATCGTGGTGTTCGCAGGGGAGATCGCGATGTCGATCTGGCCGCCCTGGAGAAGATCGACGTAGGCGCTGCGGTTGATCAGCGTCATCACCCGCCGGGCGCCCATGCGGCGCGCGAGCAGCGAGGACATGATGTTGTTCTCGTCGTCGTTGGTCAGCGCGCAGAAGACATCCATCTCGCCGGCGTGCTCGCTGGCGAGCAGGTCCTCGTCGGTGGAGTCGCCGACCAGGATCAGCGTGCGATCGAGCTCGCGCGACAGCCGCTCGGCCGAGCGCCGCGAGAGTTCGATGAGCTTGACCTGGTAGCTGGACTCCAGCTGACGCGCGAGCCGCGAGCCGATGTTGCCGCCGCCGGCGATCATCACCCGTCGCACCGGACGATCCATGCGGCGCAGTTCGGCGAGCACGGTGCGGATGTGTTCGCGCGCGGCGAGGAAGAACACCTCGTCGCCGTGGCGGATCACGGTGTCGCCGGTCGGGATGAGCGGGGCATCGTCGCGGAAGATCGCGGCGATGCGGCTGTCGACGTTCGGGATGTGCTCGCGGATCTCGGCCAGGGGGCGTCCGACCAGGGGCCCGCCGGAGACGGCGCGCACGGCCACCAGTTGCACGCGGCCGCCCGCGAACTCGACCACCTGCAGCGCCTCGGGCAGCTCGATCAGGCGCGCGATGTAGTCGGTGACGATCTGCTCCGGGCAGATGGTCACGTCGATCGAGAAGTTCTCCCCGGAGAACACCTCGGGATGCGACAGGTAGTCCGAGGACCGGATCCGCGCGACGCGGGTGGGCACGTGGAAGAGGGTGGCGGCGAGCTTGCAGGCGACCATGTTGGTCTCGTCGCTCTGCGTGACGGCGAGGATCAGGTCCGCATCGTCGATGCCGGCCTCGCGCAGCACCGAGGGGTGTGCGGCGTTGCCCTGCACGGTACGCAGGTCGAGCTGCTCGGCCAGGCGGGCGAGGCGTGCGCCGTCCAGATCCACGACGGTGATGTCGTTGTCCTCCGACACCAGGCTCGCGGCCACCGTGGAACCCACCTGCCCAGCCCCGAGTATGACGATGCGCATCCGTGCCCCAGCGATCAGGAAGGATCAGGCCGCGTCGCCGCGCAGCCAGGCGTGCCAGTGATCGACCAGCGACGGATCGAGCGCGGCGACCATCGAACGGCGCCAGTCGCTGCCCTGCCAGAAGTCACCGCCCTCCAGCGCCGTGCAGCAGCCCCCCGCCTCGGTCAGGACCAGCCAGCCGGCGGCGTAGTCCCACAGGTTCTGGCCGCCGTGCAGGAACAGGTCGAAGCGGCCTGCGGCGGCGTAGGCCCATTCGAGCGCGCTCGAACCCAGGCTGCGCGTGCTGCGGAAGGGGGCGGTGGACGCCATGCGCGCGGCCAGTGCGCGATCGAGCCGCTTCGTCTCGACGGCGGCCAGGCAATGTCGCATCGGCACCGATCGCCGCGACTCGGGCAGCCGGCTGTCGTTCAGCCAGGCCCCCGCGCCGGCCTCGGCATGGAA